>NZ_JBRIQO010000005.1:0-398121 GCF_052983175.1 Streptosporangium sp. G12
GTGAAGTCGGAGACCGACCCCTGGTTGTTGCTGTTGAAGTAGTAGCAGAACTCACCGCTCTCGCACACGCCGTTACGGCCCGCCGCCGAGGCGGGCGCCGCGGAGGCGAGCACCGCCCCGCCGAGCACCGTCGCTGCGGCCGCCGTGCTGAGGATCTTGTCGAGCGTTCTCATGGTGTTCTCCTTGTGTCTGTGCGGCCCGGGGTTCGAACGGTCGGCGACGCCGGCACTCCTCCAGGTGCGGGACGCCGGGGGGTGATTCCTGCGGCGGAGCCCACAATTTCGGATCATTCACGCCGTCCACAAGAAGATCGTGTTGTCAGCCTGTCCGAGAGGCTTTCCGTACAGGCGTACGCGCCGCCTGACAGGTGATCCGCCGGTTCGGCCCGGCGGCGAATGCCGAATCGATTCGCATCCGGGTGGTCCAGGACGGATCGGTCTCGATGAACGGTTCCCGGCTCAGGCGC
Source organism: Streptosporangium sp. G12 (assembly GCF_052983175.1). Taxonomy (NCBI): domain Bacteria; kingdom Bacillati; phylum Actinomycetota; class Actinomycetes; order Streptosporangiales; family Streptosporangiaceae; genus Streptosporangium; species Streptosporangium sp. G12. The sequence continues at coordinate 467 of NZ_JBRIQO010000005.1, forward strand.
TCCAGCGTGACGTCCCTCTCCGAGGTGATCTGATTCAGTTGCGTCGAAGTGGAAATGTCCGGAACGGCTTCCGCAGTTGAGCCAAGGGTGCGGCCGTTCACGAAGGCGGCCGCCTGGTTCAGTCCACCCGAGCGGAGATCCATGTCCATGACGCCCCTCACGGCCGTCCAAGAACGCCCACGGGTCGTGGAACGTGCCACGCGGGCCGCGCACGCCCGGGGCTTCTGGTTCGTCGCGGTCGCGTTCACCGTGCTGATGGCCTTCGGCACCCTTCCGACCCCGCTGTGGCCGCTGTTCGCCGAGCGTGACGATTTCGGCTCCACCGTCGTCACCATCGCCTTCGCGGCGATGGTCGTGGGTGCGGCAGCGGGTTTCCTCCTCTTCGGGCATCTGTCGGACCGTCTGGGTCGCCGACGCGTCGTCGTTCCGGCGTTGCTGACCCTGGTGGCGGCATCACTGGTCCTGGTGCTGTGGCCCTCGGTCGCGGGCCTGCTCACCGGCCGGGTCCTGACCGGACTGGCCGTGGGGCTCATGGCCTCGACCGCGACGGCCTACCTCAGTGATCTCTACCAGCGGGCGCACCCGGAACAGCCCGGGTCGGCGACGCCCGGACTCGTCGCGGCCGTGGCCAACCTGGGAGGACTGGCGCTCGGGCCGCTGGCCGCCGGCGTGCTCGCCCAATGGGCGCCGTCGCCGCTGGTCACCCCGTTCGCGCTGTTCGCCGCGGCGGCGCTGGTGCTGGTGGTCCTGGTGCTCCACAGCCCCGAGACCATCGACCGCGGCGCCGCCTCCGAGGTCCCTGCCCGTTTCGCCCTGCGACCCGGTGGCGGCAGGCGATTCGCGGCGGCCGCGAGCACCGGCTTCTTCTCGTTCGCCGTGATGGGCTTCTTCTCCTCGCTGGGGGCCGTCGTCGTCCACGACGTCCTGGGCATCTCCTCGCCCCTGGTCGCCGGGCTGGCGCCGTTCTCGGTCTTCGCCGCCTCCGCCGTCGCGCAGATCGCCCTCAGACACCTGTCGCCCGGGCGGATGCTGGTGAGCGGGGTGGTGCTCTTCCCCGCCGGACTCACGCTGACGGCGGTAGCACTCTTCCACCCCACTCTGTGGCTCTACCTCACCGCGGCCTCGATCGCGGGAGCGGGTGCGGGACTGCTGTTCAAGGCATCGGTCGGCCAGAGTGCCGGTGCCGCCCGGCCCACGTCCCGCGCGGGAGTGCTGGCCGTGTTCTTCGTCATCGCCTACCTGGGCATGGGCCTGCCCTCGATCGCCTTCAGCGTCGTCTCGAAGCACCTCGGACTGCATCCCACGATGATCGGCTTCGCCGCCGCACTCTCCGTGGGTGCCATCGCCGCGGTCGTCACCTCCACGCGGTTGCCGCATTCGCAGTGATCATCTTCAGATCTTCCAGATGGAACGCCTGGCTGAGAACGGACACCCGCACCATTCGCCTGTCCCGTCTGGGACACCTCGCGTTCCACCTTGGTGGGACCGGCACCCGCGTGACGCCGTGAACATGACGGTGCCTCCAGCGGAGGCCTGGCCCTCTGCCCTCGTGGAGCGCAGGACTGCCCTCGTGTGGCACCAGGACTGTCCTCGTGGAGCGCCAGAACCCCCAACAAAACGGTGTTTACCGGCCAACCGCTCGCCTGGGCCGGCCGTCTCATCACTGCCCGCTTCTTCCAGCTTGAGGATTCAATGGTGCGTTCCATTCCCTTGGCCCTGTCCGCTGCCGCCTTAGCCGTGGCGCTCGTCCCCGTCGCGCCGGCGCAGGCCGCCGCGCTGCCGACGATCCAGATCGTGAAGATCTACTACAACTCTCCGGGGTCGCCGGACTTCGGAGCGAACAGCAGCCTGAACGGCGAATGGGCGCAGATCAAGAACACCACCAGGAGGGCCGTCAACCTCAGCGGATGGACGCTTCGCGACAAAACAAACCGATCGGATCACATCTACCGGTTCGGCGCGTTCACCCTCGGCGCCGGAAAGACCGTCACCGTGCGGACGGGCAAGGGCAGGGACGACGCCAAGAACCGTTACTGGGGGCGCGCCGGAGGGACGTTCGCGTACATCTGGAACCAGACCTCGGACACGGGATACGTCCACAACCCGTCCGGCAAGCTCGTCGACTCCTGCTCGTACAACAGCTCCCGGGTCGAGTGGATCAGCTGCCTGTAGTCGTACAGCGCGACGACGCCCTCGTTCTTCGGAGCGGGGGCTTCGTCGTGTCCGCCCCCGGGGGTGGGCGGGTCGTGGTCGAGGGGTTCGGCGACGAGGACGGTGAGACCGAAGTGATCCCTGGTGGGGTGCGGTGAAAGGACCGAGGTCAGGCTCGGTCCCGCGCGGCGGCCGACCGGTCCCTGGAGGCGTCCGCACCCCGGCTCGCCGGCAGGCGCAGTGTCTCCTCCGACGTCGAACCGGGCTCGGCGTGGTAGGTCTCCAGTGCCTGGTCCTGATCGCCGGGGAGCGTGAAGGTCTCGTGGCGGAGTGTCGGCTCACCCGCCGGCGGGTGCATCATCCGCATGCTGCCGTGCGATTTCTCTTGACGTCGTGGGCCGCCCACAGGGTCCGGAAGTCCTCGCGTTCGGCGCCGTGGTGGACGTCGTCGGACCCCGTGGGGAACGCAGCGTGCCGCTCGCCGGACTCCACGTCGAACCCGGTGACGACCCGGCCCGCGAACACGTGCTCGCCCCGGACGAGCTCATCGTCCGCATCCGGGTGCCCGCGACCGCGGCCGGGAGCGGGCACGCCTCCCGGCGTGGCTGCACCGCTGACCGAGGATGTCAGCGGTGTGCGGACACGCCAGGGAGCGCGGCCCGGACAGCGGCTTCGCGATCATCTCGGGCCATGGCCTCTTATGCTGATACGCAAATCGGGCCTGAACACCGAAAGGTCGTGGGGATGGCCGGCGAGGTGAGCACCGGATGGAAAGCGCCACTCGGCCAGATCGCCGCGGCCTGGCTGGTCGGCTCCCTGCTGAGCCCGTCGCTGTTGCGGACCGGCACGATGATCCTTTTCGGCGGTTCCCCCTTCCTGCTGGTTCTCCCCGTCGTTCTCATGGTGGGTGCGCTGTGCGTGGTCGCCTGGGTCGTTCCCCAGGGGTCCGCACTGACGTCGCGTCGGGCGGCGGGCCGGCTCTCCTGGTCGGTGCTCGTATTTCTCGCAGGGACGGTGGGCTGGTTCGGCGGCGCTTGGGCCGACTCCGAGCTGTCCCTGTCCCTCGGTCGGCAACCGCTGGCGCTCCTGGTCGGCGGCCTGCCGTTCGCGCTGGCCGCGGGAATGCTCTCCCGGCGCGGGATCGCCTTCGGTTCTGTCGCGGTGACCACGGCGCTGGTGGTCACCGGAGTGCACGCCGTCGGGGAACAGCGTGCCGACAAGGAGGCGAAGGCGAGGGCAGAGACCTTCGCCGCCCGTCTTGATCCGGTGCGCGACCTGCTTTACGTCGCGCACATCCCGGGTTACCGGGTCACTCGCGACACCTCGGGGGTGAGCGCGTTCTTCGAACCGGTGGACCAAACAGTGGTCAAGGTCTGGCAGGACCACACCATCGTGCTCACCGCCGCGTACGGCGAGCCCGCCACGGCGAAGTGCGCGAAGACGTTCCTCCGTCCGCCTTTCGGGTTCGACGAGCATCCTCGGTGTGTCCTGGAGCGCCCCGGGCTCTGGTATCTCACCGGTCGGATCCCGAAGCCGAGATGGGGATGCCCGTGCGGGCTCCAGGGGTACGTCCGGCAGGATGGCGGCGTCCTGGTCAGCGTCCAGTCCTCCGATGCCGTACCCCGGGAGGTCCTCCGGGACGCCGTGCTCAGCGCCCGGCATCCCACCGACGACGAGGCCCGCGAGCTGATCCTTCCGTCCTGAGGCCCGGCGCGGTCGGCGGCCGGTCTCGGACGGCGGGATCCGCACGAACTGCGGCTCCGGGGACCTACTCATCTGGTCCGGAGCCGGTGGAGGCGCTGACCCGCCGCGACATGACCACCAGCCCGGACGGCCTCCCTCCGGAGGTCGATGTCCGGCCGGCAAAGATCCGTTCCCGGTACGGCTCCGAGCATCCGGTGAGCCGGTCGATCACCAACGCGACGTCCTGCATCACCCCGGCCGTGCGTGCCGTAAAGGCCGCGCCGGCGCGAATCCAGCAGCTATCGGCGTCATGCGACGTTCGCCTTCTCGGGCCGGCCTGTAAACGGATCACCAGGCCGGCAGGCGGTGGGGCGTCCGTCCCCTCGGTTCCGCCCGGCTCTTCCCGTGAACGGTGGAGGGCGGCCCCCGCTGCGGCGCGTCGCGGCGTGAGCGGGCTCGGACGGCGTCAGCGGCGAAGGACCGGACGCGGGAGCGCCGCGAGAAGGCCCCCGGATTCGCCTCCTTAATCGAACGTACTAGTCTGTTCGATTAAGGAGGCGAATCATGGTGACGAAGACGAGAAAGACGAACACGGTAGAGAAGATCCTCACCACGGCGGCCGACCTGTTCTACGCCCACGGGCTGCGAGGAGTCGGCATCGATCAGGTCATCGCCGAATCGGGTGTCGCGAAGTCCACGCTGTACGTGCACTTCCGCACGAAGGACGACCTCGTCGCGGCCTATCTGCGCAGGACCGACGACTCCTGGACGGCGCAGCTGCAAGCCGCCGCGGAGCGCGCCGGTGACGCGCCCGGCGACCAGCTCGTGGGACTCTTCGACGCGCTCCAGGACGCCTTCGACAGACACGGCTTCTTCGGCTGCCCGTTCGTCAGCGCCGGCGTCGAAGCCCCGCTGGGCTCGGAAGCACGAGCGATCACCGTCCAGCACGTGCGACGCCGCCAGGGCTGGCTGACCGAGCTCGGCTCGAAGGCCGGAGCCGACGACCCGCGGGCGCTCGCCCGCCACATCGGACTCCTCATCGACGGCGCTCTCGCGTCCGGCCGGCTCCTCCAGGACCGCACGGTCGTGGACGACGCGAAGGACATGGCCGTCCGGCTCGTCGCCGCCCACACCAGCCGCCACGCGGGCGCGGATCAATGACATGCCTTCGGGCCTGAACCGCACCCCCGGCCCGATCACACTCCATCAGCTCATCGACAACACACGAAACGAGGCGGCACCATGCGCGCGGTAGTACTGGAGCGGTTCGACACCCCCCTGGTCCTGAGCGAGATCGACAAACCTGTCCCCGGCTCGGGCCAGGTGCTGGTGAAGGTCAAGGCGAGCGGGGTCAACCCGCTGGACACCAAGATCCGGGCCGGGAAGGCCGGCCACGCCAAGAGCCGCCTGCCGGCCGTGCTCGGCATGGACATGGCCGGTGTGGTGGAGGAGACCGGCGCGGAGGTCATCGGCTTCACCCCCGGGGACGAGGTGTACGGGTTGATCGGCGGGGTGGGCGACCTCCAGGGCTCGCTCGCGGAGTACGTCGCCGTGGACGCCAGGCTGCTCGCACACAAGCCACGGTCCCTGAGCATGCGGGAGGCCGCGGCGCTGCCGCTCGTCGTCATCACCGCGTGGGAAGGCCTGGTGGACCGGGCGCAGGTGCGCGCGGGCCAGAAGGTACTGATCCACGGCGGTGCCGGCGGCATCGGACACGTGGCCGTCCAGCTCGCCCGCGCTCGCGGCGCCGAGGTCTACGCGACCGGATCGCCTCAGAGCCTGAAGAGCATCGAAGGCCTCGGCGCCACCGCGATCGACTACACCACCACATCGGTGGACGAGTACGTCGCCCGGCACACCGATGGCGAGGGCTTCGACATCGTCTACGACACCGTCGGCGGAGCGACCCTCGACGCCTCGTTCACCGCGGTACGCACCTACACCGGCCATGTTCTCAGCGCTCTGGGCTGGGGGACCCACAGCCTCGCGCCCCTGTCGTTCCGGGGCGCCACCTACTCCGGCGTCTTCACCCTGCTGCCGATGCTGACCGGCCGCGGACGAGAGCATCACGGGGAGATCCTTCGCGAAGCGGCTTCCCTTGCCGACTCGGGGGCGTTGAAGCCCCTGCTCGACGCCCGGCACTTCACCCTCGCCACCGTCCCCGACGCACACGCCGCGGTGGAGAGCGGCACCGCCAGGGGCAAGATGGTCATCGACATCGAGGAGTGAGCCCGGCTTCGGTTTCCTTGAGAGCGTGTCATCGGGGCATGGAAGAGCGCCGTGAGCGTCGGGCTCTCACAAGAAGATCACCCAGGGGGTGGCCGGAAGTCCGACCCGGCACCGGTGATCTCGCACGTGATGCCGGTCTCCTCCAGCGTCTCCCGGACGGCCGCGGCCGGGAGAGACTCGCCGAGGTCGAGGGCGCTGCCGGGAACGGCCCAGTCGTCGGTACGGTAGATCATCGAGATGTCCCCGGCGTCGTTGGCGACGACGACGTTGACCGAAGGGACGATGCGCCCCCCAACCGCTTTGACCTTTCCCGATCACGGCTCACCGCAGGTCAGAGGAGGGCAGGGCGGACGAGTCGGCCTGTAGGCCGGGTTCTAATCCGGCCTGCTCGTGACCTGCACGCCGATCAGCGACCTGCCGTCTGACCTGCGGGAACACTGCCGTTCTTTGACATTATTCTCCGCCGCCTTCCAACGCCATGTGCCCCCAATGTGCCCTCGGGGCACGCCGACCAGGCGCGCGATTCAGCTCAGCCTGCTACCGCCTTGGCGTGAACCGACTGATGCCACTCCAGGGCCTCGGGAGTGTCCCGGTACTCCAGAAGGTGCTGACCCGCGATCTTCTGCAACAGGTCCCTCACATCGGCGGGCGTAGCGTGGAAGAACTCGCGGCGGAGGTTGACCTTGTTGACGCGCCGATCGTTCAACGCGGCGTGCAGCCGCCCCTCAAGCCCGACCGCGTCGTCACTGAAGATCAGCGCGTGCGTGTCGAACTTGAACGGCACTGAGGCATCACCCAGCTCCCGGACACGGTCCTCGGGCTCCAGGCGGCGAGTCATGCCGATCTTGACGACGTCCTCGCCGAACGCGCCAATGTTGGAGATCACATACACGTAGCCGGCCCGGACGTTGGCCTCACGCGCCTCGACGTCGCTGACCGCCGCGCCGATCTCCTCCAACTTCGCCTTGAGCTCCTCCGCCCCAGCCTCATCCCCCTTGGCCAGCAACTTCGACAGAGCGGAACGGTAGTGGGACTCCTCCTTGCGGAGCCTGGCTTTCTCCCGCTCGAACTCCCGCCGCGCGGCCTCCTCCTCGCGCTGCTGCTCCCGCTGGGCACGGGTGCGCTCCTTCTCCTCCTCCTGCTTGGCCAGGTAGTCGGCGGTCAACTCCAACTCGTAGACCCGCAGCCGGTGATAGTCACCGCTGACGTGGATGCTCATCGTCTTACCGAGCTTGACGATCATCTCCACCGCCTTCTCCAAGCGGTCGACAGCCGACTGCAGCTTGTACGGGCGCATCGTGCGCACACAGTTGTCGGCCTCGGCGTTGTAGGCACGCAACATCAGCTTGGAGAAGTCACGTACCATCCGGCGTCCCTCGGCCGCCGACCCGTTGACCTGCCAGCTGGTGGAGCCCAGCACCGCCTTGCCGTCCTTGGACAACTCCTTGATGCGTGCCTTGACCTGCGCCAATCGCTCCTTATAGGCCACTGCGTCACTCAGCGGGTGCCGGTACTCGTAGACACCGGCCTCCTGCAACAACACGGTCTCCTCGGTCTGCACGATCAGCCGCTCGACCTCGCGCAGCCGCCGCGTGGCATCCGCGATGGCCGTCTGCAGTCCCTAGTGCTCGGCATGTAGCGCCTCGATCATCGCGGAGACGCGCATGGCGTCCATGCCACCCAGCCGCTCGACCCACGCGCGCAACTCGGCGTTCTCCGCCTCCAGCTTCTTCTTACCCCCGAACAGTCCCCCACCGCGCTCCGGTACCGCGGGAACGGGAACGGGCTGCGACTGAACCGGAGGCGCAGAAGGCGGAGGCGACAGCTGCACAGGAACCCAGAACTCCCAGCCGGGCGGCGCCGGAGGCCACGACGGATTCGGCTGCCACCCCTCCGGAGGCCGCCAACCCACAGGAGGAACCGGCCATCCAGGAGGCGAATTGAACCGGTACTCCATCGTCACGCCCTCCTCGACCACGTGCCCTGTCGCGACACATGCCACAAGAAGACAGCTGCCTCGGCTCACTGGTTTACAACAACCTCAACGATTCACAGGGATGCTCACCACGAGCAGGCAGGAGCTGACAATCTGACCGACTCGTTAATACGACAACGACAGGTAGTTATAAGCGTCTTCGCTTATGGTGACTGGCCCGAGCCCGTGCTTGACTGAACCGGCGCCAGGCCACCCAGGCAAGGACATGACCGACCGAGTGCGCGGCCGGGGCGGCGATGCGGTTGAACAGCCGCCGCACCTCCTGGACCGTCCACGGCATCACACCGGCTCCGCCACCGGCCGCAGGCCCCCCTTTTGCAGGCCATCGCGGATGATCACCAAGAACGCCGCCGCGGTCATCGCCAACGTGATGTGCCGGTACCAGGCCCAATACGAACGCACCTGGTAGTGATCGAGACCAACCTCGTTCTTGGCCGTCTGAAAGCACTCCTCGATCGCCCACCGGCTCCCGGCCACCCGTACCAGCTCGGCCAGACCTGTCCCGGCCGGACCGAAGCACAGGTAGTAAGCGATATCAGCAGGATCACTGACGGACCGGCGGGCCAGCAACCAGTACCCATATTGCGGATCGCGCAGCGGCCGGATCTCCACGGCCGCCCACGCGAACACGCGCGGCCCGCGCACCCCGTCACCGCAGCTGAGCCGCTGCCAGGCCGCCTCCGGGAGCTCGGCGACCAAGCGGTGCACACGAACCTTGGTCAGCTGCATCGACACCGCCATCGTGCTCTTGGGCACCGCGACCACATACGCGATCCCGGCGTGCTCCAGCCACAGCCGGAACTTGCTGTCGCAGCCGTAGACCTCATCGGCGGTCACCCAGCCGAACGGCACGCCCGCCGCCACCGCGCGCTCGATCATCGTGCGGGCCAGCGCCGGCTTGGTGGCGAAGGCGACCTCGTCACCGATCCCAGCCTGCCTGCATCGAGGCCGGTCATCAGCCCACTCCCGGGGCAGATACAGCTCCCGGTCGATCAACGCCCGCCCACGCGTCGAGGCATAAGCGAGGAACACGCCGATCTGGCAGCTGTCGATCCGGCCCGCGGTGCCGGAGTACTGGCGGGCCACCCCGGCCGAGCGCACGCCCTTCTTCAGGAAGCCGGTCTCATCGACCACCAGCACCCCGCCATGGGCGTCCCCGAGGACCTCCACCACGCTCCGACGCACGTCATCGCGCAGCCCGTCGGCGTCCCAGGCGTAGAAGTTCAACAGCCGTTGCATCCGCTCCGGGCCTGCCTGCCCGGCCGCCTCAGCCAAGGTCCAACCGTTCTTACGCTCACTCTCACCCAGCAAGCCGCGCACATAAGAGCGCATCTGCCGACGCGCCTCCACCCGCGGGAACCGACCCGCGAACCGGCCGACGAACGCCGTGAACCCCGCCGACCACCCAGCCACCGTCTCCGCCAGCATGCTCAGATCGTCCACTACCCGATCTCAGATCACAACCTGTCGTTGTCGTATTAAGAACTGCCCTTCGTCGACACCTTTGCTGATCCCCGCCCTCGTAGATCTGGGTGTTCTCCGATGCATTCATGGGCGACCTGCGATAGCCCCTGGATCTGGCCATTGACCAGGCCATACGCTTTCCGACACCTTCCATCGGTTGCCGTTGTTTTCGATGCTCCCACGGAACAGTCACGGAACAGACCATGATCATGAGGTGTTCAGTGACGCTTCCCCGGAAGGATTCTCGCCTCATCGCCGTAAGTGATGAGGCGTACCGCTGGCGCGTCCGCCACAGGCCCACTTACGGCTGAACCCACATGACCTTCGCCGTCGAACTTACGGAGAAGCCGGGCAGCGTCCTCCTCGTCGCACTCCCCTACGCCCGCCCCGACAACTGGCTCCTCGAAGAATCGACGAGCGTTCGCCCCGCCCTCGTTGTGCAGTGCATCCATTGAGCAATCAGCGAAGGATGGACACCGCACCACCCCGGCTCTGCTCACCGACTGGAACTCGCTCGAGCCGAACTCTCCCCTCCGCACCCGTAGCTCAGAACCGCCAGGGAAAGTCAAGCGTCGGCTGCACTCTCGGATAAACCGCCGAAGACGACCCAAGAGGGGACAGATCCTCGCCGCGACGACCACTAGATGATACTCATTAGTTATAAAAAGTGCTTTAATTCCATGAATCCATGGAAGAGGATCTCATCAGTTGCTGGAACTGTCCCCTAGCCGCCAGCCAATGGCTTAACTCCATGACGCAGAAAGGAGGACCCAGTTGCCTCGCAGAGTGTCCGAAGCTGATGCAATCGCACGGATGTTGGGGAGAGGAGCACAGCCTCTGGTCCCGTTCCCTGGCACCCAGTTGCCATGGCTCTGCCGCTGCTTGCGCTGTGGTGGAGAAAGCTCCCCTCGCTACAACGATGTCGTGAACAAGGGCAGCGGTGTTTGCCGCGGTGTTTGCCGCTCGCGGCGCATCGCGGAGGGACTAAGGAGAGATGCTGCCGAAGCCGTCGAGGTGATGCGCGCCTGGAACTGGGAGCCATTGGAGGACTACCCCGGCGCGGGCATTCCGTGGAAGAGCCGCTGCCTCCAATGTGGCAACGTCTTTCCAAAGAAGCTGTCGCACGTTCAGAAGGATCGAGGCGGCTGCAAGAACTGCCTAGGCGTGGTCGTGACGCCTGAGTCCGCTCGATATGTGATGCTCCAAGCCGACCTGGAGCCGCTCGTAGACTACCCCGGATCTCAGGACCCATGGCTCTCGCGCTGCATGCGAACTGGCCACCTGGGACGTCCGACCTACTCGCACGTGAAGGCTCGCGGCCATCAGTGCTGGAAATGTCGCTCAAAAAACATCGCCACCGCACTTCGGTTCACTGAGGCCGAGGCTACGGCAATGATGCATGATGCGGGACTCGAAGCCTTGGTCGATTACCCTGGCAGCATGAGGCCCTGGAAGGCCCGCTGTATGGGATGTGGTTCGACTGTCATGCCCATGCTGCACAACATTCGTGCGGGAAGCGGCGGATGCACCAAATGCGCCGTACGCGGGATTGATCTAACCAAATCGGGCTACCTCTACCTGGTAGTCCACAATGGGCATCGCGCGTTGAAGGTCGGCATCGCTAACATCAATGAGCGGCTACGGCAGCACACCTCACTGGGGTGGCAGGTAGTCGGCCGATGGGAAGCGGACGTCACACAGGACGCCCGTGAGATCGAGCGTGAAGTTCTGGCCTGGTTTCGCCGGCTCGGTATCCCCTATGCGTTCGAACGGGGCGAGATGCAGCACCGCGGTTATACGGAGACGGCGTCACTGGACGACATCAATGTGGAACGGGTAGAGGCGTTCATAGAGATCCTCGCGTTCAACGTTCTCAAACGGAGCAGGTAGATGGCACGAGTACCGGAGGCCGCTGCCCCGGCTTCCGGTACTGCCAGATTCATAGGCGCCGTTCACATACGGCACCTCATCCAATGCCACGTAGGCTCCGATTGGGAGAGCCATTAAAGCCCGCGATGAGGTAGCACGGCAATACCTCCGCCCGTTTTTCAGGCGGACCAATCACCCTGGTCAGGTAGCGGAGGCCGTAGTCAGAGGGTGGTGGACGGTCGCCGAGGTGAGTCCATGTACGGGGACGTTGCTGTCAGCGCTGCTGTCACCTGAACAGCCGACAGACGATGGAGCGTCCCAAACCGGCCAAGCCATTCGGGACGCTCATTCGAGGCGCCTGCGGTTAGGACAAGATCTCCGCTCGCAGCACCTCGTCACGCAAAGCGCGGTGAACCTCAGCGGAGTCGGCGTTGTAGCTCGTCTGGCGTCGAAGCTCCTTGCGCACCGCATCGACCACCACTTCCGACAGAAGCACCTGCGCCAAGGACTTCGGCGACGTCGCGGCGCGGGCCCTCCACAGGTCATCCATCAACCGGCGCTTGAACGACTCCTTGGTCAGGTAGAAGAGCCCATCAACCTTGGTTGCCAAGCTGGCGTCTCCAAGAAGGTCGACCTCAAGGGCAAGATCGATGACCACGGGAAGGCCAGCGGTCATGTGGTATGCCTGCCAGACTTGTCCGTTGGACAGGATCATCCACTCGACGCCCTCGTTGACGGCGTACATCTGTACTTGGCGCAGGTGCTTGGTGTTGAGCTTCTGGCTGCACCGCTTCACCTCGATGAAGGCGACCAACTGCTTGTCGATGCGGATGCCATAATCAGCGAACTCACCCTTGACCTGGTACTCAGTGGTGAGGTCCTCGTACTTGTCGTAGCCCAGCCCTTCGCACAGGAAGTCTGTGATCAGAAGCCGCGTGTCTCCTTCGTTGGCATCACGGGCCACCAGATCGGCCAGCGGCTTGGAGTAGCGGCGCACGGCCGTTCGGACTCGGTCTCGTGCGTCGGTCTCCCATTTGGGAACTGCCCGCGCAGCGGGAGGCTTCTTGCCGCCGGAGCTGTCGGTCTTTTTCGCGGTACCGGGGGGGTTGGAGACCTGCTCTTCTCCGACGATCACCTGTGCCGACTGCTCACTCATGCGCTCACCTGCGGATCTAGTAGGGACAAGCAGGTTATTCATCCAAGATAGATCAACTCATCCTGTAATTTTCAATCGATACACAAACGACTCATTCCGCTACACAGGAAACCCCTAAACATGAACAACTTCTCAAGACACCTAAAATAGACATTTATGCATAATTCATACCTAACGCGCGCGCCCCGTCTACGCTAGTCCGAGATTACGGAGCGTCGAAAAAGCATATTTGGTCCTACCTAGTAGCGATCGCTGAGGATTCAATCGGCAACGCCGACTTTAATGAGCTAAGTCCTCTCTAACCCATACGACCTTCTGACGCTCCTATGTCAAGCGGCTGCATCGGCAGCTTGTGGCGGGGTGGCGAGTCGGGCTTCAACGTCGGTGATCATGGTGCGATAGACGACGTCTGACAGGTGCCGCTTGAGGACGCACCGCCCGCCTGGCGGTGTTTCGCTGGATCACCCGCTACAACACGGTCAGACGGCACTCCCGTCTCGACCAAATGAGCCCGATCGACTACGAGAAGACGGCAGATAACCTGAAGGCTGCCGCCTGAGATCGGTGTCCACATTCAGGGGAAACCCCCGTGTTTAAGCGGTTCCTGCCGGGTGGTGTTCGCTGATCAGGGCTTTGCCGGGCGGCTGGTGGTCTGGGCGCGCGAGGTGCTGGGCATCGTCGTGCACATCGTTGCCAAGCCCGCCGACCAGCGGGGTTTTCGGGTGCATGCCAAGCGGTGGGTGGTCGAGCGGGCGCTAGCGTGGTTGATGATGCATCGGCGACTGGTGCGTGACTACGAGCGTCGGCCACCGATCAGCGAGGCGATGATCAGGTGGGCGGCGATCGGTACGCTGCTACGGCGGATCATCCGGGGGTGTCCCGCTCAGCGGCCCGGACCACGGCCACTCGAACAGCTCCGCTCAGGCCGATGACCCTCCGTCCTCAGAAGGCGCGGAGCCGACTCAGTAGCTCTTGCGCGGGTCGGCTGTCTGCCTTGAACCCGACGAGATCGCGCTGGCCGCTGGGGGGTGAGAAAAACAGCGCGTTGTTGCATTCGAAGCAGAAGGCGATCTCGAACAGAAGGTGATCCGCGTCGTGGGCTCGGATCCCGTAGCCGGGTCGGAAACAGCGCATCCTCTCGCCTGCCGGCAAGCTGGCGACCAGGTCGAGAAGCTCGATGGCGTCCGAGTCGCGCCAAGTGCCGACGATCGTTCCGGGAACGCTGGTCCAACGGTGCGAGTTGGAGGAGTCCTCGATCCGGACGCATTCAAGTCGCTGGGTCCGTGTGTAGGCCGTAGGCAGGAGCATCAGGCAAGGATGTCAGCACCACTCACTGGCCGCCCTGGAGCCGCTGAAGTCTTCGATCACCCCTCAAACACCTACTTAGCTTTCCCGTCCAAAGGTTGGGCCTTACAACTGGTTCAAGAGTCAGGCTGGTGTTGCGGACTCGGTGCTGGAAAGATTCCGGCAGCATGACCGTCCGCTTTTCAGCCAGCGGTCTTTCGCGGGCGCCTGGCGGTGTTCCGCCTCGTTGGGAGGAACGGAACGGTGTACATCGACGCCGGCGGATGCCCGATGTCACTTAAACAGGATTTTGATTTCCGCAAACAATAAATTGAAACACCAGCGCGCCGCAAATCCCGTCCGTGCGACTACGATCTAACGTGATCCAAGTCGGTGGTCGGCAGCGGAGGAAGGCCCATGACGGAGTTCGATCGGGGCTTGTCGCGGACGGCCAGTCACCGCTTCGGCGGTTTTCGGTGCCGGAAGGCATGCGCGTCATCCCTCTGGATGCCTGATGGCGCTCTTTGTCAGCGATTCGCACCTAGGGCGGGAAGGAAGACAGGCAGGTCGCTCTACAGTTTTCTGACTGGGCTTCCTGGTGTGCTGTTTCGAATTCTTCTCGTTGTCGCGATCGGCGTTTTCGCTGTTGGCGCCTGCGGGAACGGTGAGGACAGCGATTTGGACCACCGTCCTGGTAATCCGGACCTAGAGGAGCCCGCGCCGCAGAATCCGGATCCGCCGAGGAATCCGGATCCAGAGGAGCCCGAGCCGACGAATCCGGATCCAAAGGAGCCTGAGCCGTCGAATCCGGATCCAGAGAAGCCCCACTCGCCTGCGCCGCCGGGGCTGGAGAATTCATGATCTGGCGGCTCCGCCTGGCCGGGAACAGCATTATTCAGTGACGGCGAAGGATGCGTGGCGAGAACCGAAAGGCCCGAAGCATGTCCGATTCGAAGCGAGATACGGTCGATGCAGCAGGGGAAGCCGAGGACAGCTCCGGTAGGTCAGGTAATGTTCCGGACTCCCGAATCGGTTTCAGTATCGCGTTTCGCTACCTCGGCACAGTTGCGGCGCAGAGCACCGTACTGGCCGCGCTTCTCTTCTATTTCGGATGGGTCCGCACGAAGGCGACCCTGGGATACTTCGGCATAACCGGAGATCTCGCCGAAATTTCCGCCACGGAATATGTTCTACGCAGCGTCAGATTGACCTTTAAGGTGCTGATCACCACAGGCGTGATCGCATTGATCGCGCTTTTCGTGCACAGTGCGATCCTGGCCCCATTTCTGGCGGGGCGCGAGGTGATTATTAAGGCCATTAGGATTTGCGCTATTACTGTCGGGCTCCTCGCGTTCTGCACCGGCTATTTTCTTTATGTGACTAATTACACCAAAAACGTCCAGTTTCTTCCGATTTTGCTGGCAGTCGGGGTGATACTGGTTGGCTGCGCGATGCCTTCGTGGGTTTGGGCGCGAAGCGGCGCTACGACAGGGCGGGCGATCCTGATCGCCTTCCTCTTCCTCATGGCGTTCTGGGCAGTTGCCTCGTACGCGCCGAAGCTTGGATGGCAGACGGCATTGGAGACGCGTCGCGACTTGCGGACCCGCGTGGACGTGTTCAGTGACAAGTCGCTGGATCTGACCGGCCCAGGCGTCACGTATTCCCTGCTTCCGACGGGCGGACGTTTTCGGTATCGCTACACGGGCATGTTGCTGCTACTGTATTCCCATAAGCGATATTTCCTGCTCCCGGACGGCTGGAAACGGCGTCGTGATCCGGTCTATCTATTAGAAGAGGGGCCCGGCGTTCGCGTGGAGTTTCGAGCTCGCTGATCCCGCTGGCGAACGGCCCCGGAGATGCTGCCCCCTTGAGCCTAATCGCCTACTGCAGGTTGATTCGCGACCTTCACAAGCACGTCAATCTGCCGAACCTGGGGTGTTGGTAAGATTCGCGCCATCAGGTAGATGCGATCGCGTTGAGCCTGTTCGCCAGCTCCTGCCACTGGCTGGGTCGACCTGACAGGGCGTCCTTCTCCCGAACGTGATCCCAGCCGCCATGTAGCGATGAGGTCTTGTTCTCGGAAGGTGCTGAACTGGGGGCTTCAAAGCGGAATTGCGCGTTTGCCGGAAATCAGCAGCATCTTTGCTTTCGAGAGCACTAGCTTCTCGGATCCCACTGATCTGCCCGATCGATCTACTTTGGGGCTGGAGCCACCTTCGGGAAGAGGACGCCTTATAAGGGTGTCACTCTGGCGACCTCGCGTAATCAACTGTCGCCTATTCGGCGAACTGGGCCGAGGACGTTGCTGACCTCGTCCAGGTGCTCCGCATCAACGCTGGTTGACGATATTCGGCCTGCAGGATTTTGAGGGCCGGGGTTGGTTCCGGCGATTCGACGGTTGTCAGAGAGTGAGTTGGCGGGGGTGGGTGATCTCCTGGGCTGTGGTGACCGCCGCTTCCCTACGGGCCAGCGGGTCGGCGTCGGCGAGGGTGTCGAATGACAGCCGGGTGAGGTCTTCGATGCGCCGGATCGGTACTTGGTAGGTCTTGTAGGCGCCGTAGGAGAACTCCGCGGGAGCGGCTTCCAGGCCATTGAGGAGGTGGTCTTGGCTGAGCAGATAGCCGGTGGCCGACAGCTCGCCGTTCTGCTTAGCCATCGCCACGACTTTCCAATACTGGCGGGGCAGGTGGATGCCGCGGTAGGGGTCGTCGTCGGCCGCCAAGACCGGGCCGGTGAAGACGGTGGCTTTCAGGTCGCAGGTGTCGGCGGCATCCAGGATGTAGTCCTCCAGCCCGGCCCAGGTGGTCTGGTTCTGGTTGAAGTCTTTGTGCTGCGGGGTGCAGTTGGTGAAGTGGAAGGTGTCGTCGTTGCCAGCTTTGGCTACCGCGTGGTCAGCCCCCCACGCTGGATCCAGGCGGCGCACCAGGTGGCCGCGGTCCAGGGGGTTGTCGCGGTAAACCGCTTCTCCGGCCTGCTCACTCTCAGAGAGGCGGGGGTCAAAGATCCACCGGTCGGGGTCGCGGCGGATGCGCCGACTGGTTGCGCCGTCGATGTTGACCGCGGTGAAGAAGGCCAGCCGCCGCTGCCGGTTCATCACCACGCTGAAATGGTGATAGTTCAGCACGTGCGCCCGCCCATCGCTCGCCTGCCCGTCGACGTGCCGGTTGAGCGCCGCCAGCGGGACAAGATCGGGGTGCAGGGCGGGTAGTGGTACCCGATGCCCACCTGGCAGAAAGTCCGGGTCATAGCCGCGGCGGCCGGCGTAGTCCGGGTCGATCTGGATCGCCTCTGGCGCCGCCGCTGTGGCCGGGTCGGTGGCGTCGACCGGTTCGCCGCGCAGCCGGATGTCGAAGGGGACGGTCAGCGTCAGCGTCAGCGGCACCTGCCCGGCGGCCGCCCGCCCTGCTGCCTCTACCTGCTTTACGGGCTGGGCGGGGCGGGTGAGCGGCCCACCGACCGAAGCGGACGAAGCCGGTGGGGCGGGCGAGAGGCTGATGCGTTCGGTGAACATCCGGCCGACCAAAGCCTGCTGGTCCGGCGGCAACGACTGGCAACGCAAGAAGGCCAGCAGCCGACTGACCCGTACCCCTTCGTTGATGACGCCGCCAAGCCCGTCGTGGCTGGCGGCGGGCACGCCGGCGTGGTGCAGGGCCACGATCTCCCACTGATCGTTGAAGACCGGGGAGCCGGAGGAGCCGGGCTCGGTGTCGGTCTGGTAGTGCAGGAACAACTCCAAGACGTCGACGATCCGGTTCTCCCGCAGCGCGACTTGTTTCTTCTCCCCGCCCGGATGCTGGACGATCGTGACGAAGTCACCGACGATGGCCTTGCCCTCGGTAGCCACCAACCGGTTGAACCCGAACCGGGCCAGCTCGCCAGGGTCGGCCTTCACCGCCACCAGCGCGAAGTCCAGCTCTTGGTCGGCGACGAAGAACCGGTCCGGATCCAGGGAGAAGCCCTGCAGCGGGAGTGGCCGTCCGTCGATACCGTCTTGATAGTCGAACTCCACGCCGCTGCGGCCGGCCGTAGTGGCGTCGGTGAGCACGTGGTGGTTGGTGAGCAGCAGGTGCGGGGAGACCAGCGATCCGGTGCCGTAGCCACCCAGCCGCCCGCGCGCGTCACGGACGACCACCCGCCCGACCGCCCGCGCCGCCGCCGCCCCGCCTTCCAAGTAGCTGACAGGCAGCAGGTCGTTGGTTTGGATGATCCGCTCCAGCACCGCCGCCGCCGCTGCCACGGCCGCCGGTTCGGCAGCGGTGATCGCCGCAGGGTCAATCGGGCGGATGTCGCGGTAGTGGTGGCTGAGCCGATCGATGCGAGTGGCCACCCTCACCGGCTCATCAGCCCGGGCGATGCCGCCCGGCTCGGCAAGTATGGCGATCTTCCGCCGACGCTGCTGGCTCCTGTCGGCCACCCGCGCTGCCACATCCTCCTGCACCCCGGCGGACGGTCCTTCCGAACCCATGCCCCACCCCATTCCGCCCGTCCTCGGTCGACCGCCGTCACTTTGCCGACGGGGGCGTTATTCCCCGGCTGGGATCACGTAAGTCTCCCCGAACCGGATCGGTTGGCTGTGGCGGTGTGCGCCGAACCGAAAAACAGGCCACCGACTATCCCCAGGTCAAACCAGATCTAGCGGCTTATCACACACTTTTTAACATCACTCCGATTTAGCCGGACCCTGCCCTGCTTCGATCCTGTGCTTTTCATCCTGTTTCTAAGCTGGAACGAAGAGCCGGAAGGATTCATCGGGGGAGATGAGATCATGAGCGGCGAATCCATAGCAGACGTGGTCCTCGAGGGCGGAGGAGTCAAAGGGCTCGGCTTGGTAGGGGCGCTGTCCTCACTGGACGCGCATGGATACCGGTTCGGTAGTCCGGGCCGAGTGGCGGGCACTTCCGCAGGCGCGGTGGTCGGATCACTCATAGCGGCAGGGCTGCCGATCCGTGAGGCCGTGAGACTGACACAGGAGACCGATTTCAGCGCTTTTTGTGACAGCCCGTGGTTTAGCTCGTTGGGCCGCGGACTTTCCATGATCACCAAGCTCAGCCTGTATCGCGGGGACCATCTACACAAGTGGATCAGTGACAAGCTCGAACAATGCGGTGTGCGGACTTTCGCCGACCTCCGCCTGGACGACCCGGGCAGCGACCTGCCTTCCCAGCGCGCCTACAAGCTCGTGGTGATCGTGTCGGACGTGACCAACCGGCGCATGGTACGACTGCCCTGGGACTACCACCACTACGGACTCGACGCGGATGAGCAACTGGTCGCCGACGCCGTTCGCGCCTCCGCAGCGATCCCCTTCGTGTTCTCTCCCGTCCAGCTCTCAGGTCCCGGCGGGCGCTCGGCGATGCTCGTGGACGGGGGGCTGCTCTCCAACTTCCCCATCACGGTCTTCGACCGGCAGGACGGCACACGACCCCGATGGCCCACGTTCGGAATCAAACTCTCCGGTCCCCCGTCCGAGCCATGGCACGCGGAATCTCGCCCGATCCGCAGCCCGTTCGGGCTCGCGATGGCGTTGATCAAAACGATGATCAACGCTCACGACCTTTACGCGCTGGGCGAGCCCGCCGTACGGGACCGCACGATCTTCGTCAACACCGGCGGAGTCGACGCCATCGACTTCAGCCTCGATCCCGCTGGCAGGCGGACGCTGTTCGACAACGGAAAGCAGGCCGCCGAGGAATTCCTGACGACATGGTCCTTCGCCGAATACCTGGACAGGTACCGGCACCGGGCCGCTGTCAGCCGGGTCTGAGAGCGTCTGCGGGAAACGAAACCGACCGAGTCTGGTTCGACCAGTTCACGGCCGCGCTGGGCATGGACTACGGGCAGCGCCGCGTCGTCGTGCCGGTTGACCAGGCCGACCCGGCGCTGTTGTACCCGGGGTCGGCGGCTGCCGGAACCGAGCGCGTGAACAAGGCCCGGTAGTCCTCTAAGCTTCGCTTTTAACCCGGTGATGGGTGGTTCTCGACGTAGAACGGCCACCGCGCGATGCTCCGAGTACGACCAAGTGCCCGGAGGTGTGTGGTGGCCGTCGTTTCGAGTGTGCTCTTACCCAGCCCATCTCGCCAAGGGCTGGCCCGCCTGACGACGTTTCGGCAGGAGCTGATGAGCTGCTTCACCCGTCGCTCGGACGCGCTGTTCGAGCTCGCCGATGCCGTGCTGGCCGCCGGGCCGGTGGCCTCGTTGCCGTACCTGTCGCTGGATCCCCTGCACCGGCGCGGACACGGCAGCGGGTATGCCGCGCTGGCCAAAGGGCAGATCAACACCGACGCCCTGCGGGATCTGCCGGCCAGGCAGTTGGCTCAGCGACCTGCGGTGTTCGCCATCGACGTCAGCTGCTGGGCGCGTAGCGACGCCGAATGCTCACCTGACTGCGGGTTCTACTACCACCCCACCCGACACTCGGCGGACAAACCGATCATCGCCGGGTGGGCATTCTCCTGGCTGGCCGCCCTGGAGCTGACGACCAACTCCTGGACTGCTCCGCTGGATGTGGTGCGCCTGCTGCCGGG
Organism: Streptosporangium sp. G12; assembly: GCF_052983175.1. NCBI lineage: Bacteria > Bacillati > Actinomycetota > Actinomycetes > Streptosporangiales > Streptosporangiaceae > Streptosporangium > Streptosporangium sp. G12. Next base: position 20,823 of record NZ_JBRIQO010000005.1, read on the forward strand.
CACGAACATCAACGATGCCGCGGCCACCCAGATCCTCCACCTGCTGCCGCACCTGCCCGACCCCAGCGGGCGGCTCCCGTTGTTCGTCTTCGACGGCGGCTACGACCCGGTCCGGCTGGCCCTTGCCCTAAAGGACGCGCCGACGCAGCTGCTGGTGCGGATCCGTTCCGACCGCTGCTTCTACGCCGATCCGCCGCCCGCCGAGGTGGGCGCCCGTGGCCGACCGCGCCGACACGGCAGGAAGTTCACCTGCGCCGACCCGGGCACGTGGCCGATCCCGACGGCCGCTCTCACCACCACAGATGCGCAGTACGGCACCGTGACCGTGCATGCCTGGAGCGGGCTGCACGCCAAAACCCAGCAGCATGACGGGCACGGCAGCCGTGGTCCGCGCCCGATCGTGGCCGGCACCGTGGTTCGGCTCACCGTCACCGCGCTCCCCGGCCGCACCCGCAAGCCCGCCACTTTGTGGCTGTGGTGGCACGGCCCCACCGGTTGCCCTGTGGACCTGGATCTGCTGTGGCGCTCTATGTGCGGCGGTTCGACCTCGAGCACACCTTCCGCTTTTGCAAGCAGACCCTGAACTGGACGCTGCCCCGGCCTCGCACCCCCGAACAGGCCGACCGGTGGACCTGGCTCATCATCGCCGCCTACACCCAGCTACGCCTGGCCCGCGGCCTCGTCACCGACCTGCGCCTGCCTTGGGAAAAACCGCTACCCGCCCACCGATTAACGCCCGGACGCGTGCGACGCGCATTTCGCTCCGTTCACGCGGTAGTAGGCACCCCCGCCAGCCCACCACAACCCTGCGGGCACTCCCCGGGCCGCCCACGCGACACCATCCGCGGACCTGCTCCCCGTCACCCGGCCATCAAAACGACCAACCGGACGGCCTGACATCCAACACCGGGTTAAAAGCGAAGCTAAGAGCGCCTAACAGAATGAGTTCGACTGTGCTTTGATCTCTCGCTGTAGTGACGGTAGGGGTGGCAGGTGGCGCGGCCGAAGCCGTGGGAGGTCAGCGACGAGTTGTGGGCGGTCATCGAGCCGTTGCTGCCGAAACACCGGCGTCGGACCCGCTGGCCGGGGCGTAAACGGCTCGATGACCGTCTGGCTCTGCAGGGCGTGTTGTTCGTGCTGCACACCGGCATCGCCTGGGAACACCTGCCGCAGGAGCTGGGTTACGGCTCGGGCATGACGTGCTGGCGGCGACTGAACGAGTGGCACAAGGCAGGTGTCTGGCAGCGCCTGCACGAGGTGCTCCTGGCCCGGCTGCGCGCCGCCGATGCTCTCGACCTCTCCCGGGCCGCGGTGGATTCTTCGCAGATCAGGGCGTTAAAAGGGGGGCGCAGACCGGTCCGTCCCCGGTCGATCGAGGACGGGCCGGCAGCAAGCACCACCTGATCACCGACGCCACCGGCATCCCGCTCACCGTCATCCTCACCGGAGGCAACCGCAACGATGTCACCCAGCTTCGCCCGCTCCTGGAGGTGATCCCGAAGGTCCGTGGCAAGCGTGGCCGTCCACGGCAGCGTCCCGACGTCGTTCTCGCCGACCGGGACCATGACCATGACAAGTACCGCGATCTGGTCCGTGAGCTGCAGATACGTCCGCTGATCGCTCGCCGGGGCACTGGACACGGCTCTGGCCTGGGCAAACACCGCTGGGTCGTGGAACAGACGTTCGCCCTGTTGCACGCCTTCCGCCGTCTGCGCATCCGCTGGGAGGCCCGCGCCGACGTCCACGAGGCCTTCCTCAGGCTTGCCTGCGCACTCATCTGCTGGCGACGCCTCAACTCGTTGCGTTAGCAGCTTTAAGCGGCAAATCGCGCGTCCGCACTGTTCGCAGGGAGCTGCCATGTGTAGTTCGTCTGGGTTCTCGTTGAACCCCCTGCAGGCCTCATAAGCGATTTCAGTCTGGCTGCCACTGAGCACTTCATTACGAGTCAACGGCATGTCCCAGGTCGGCAGCCTCATGCCCTGGTCAGATGGTAGATACGGGTCGGTAGCGTGTGCTCGTGTAAGGCAGTGTTGCTGTACGGGCCTGCTGTACAGCACTCCTCGTCGGGCTGCGGCACGGCCGCTCAATCATGGCTGACTGTGCAGGATCTCCATGGCCTTAAGCACGTCGGTAGCGACATGATCCGCGCTGTGATCGTGGTCGGCCCAAGTACCTCGGTCGATCCAGATCGTACGTAGCCCGGCCGCCTGTCCCCCGCCGATGTCGGCAACGAGGTTGTCACCGACCATCCATCCCCCGTCTTCGAGGGTTATGCCACAGCGCCGGGCCGCGACCTCGAACAGACCGATGTCGGGCTTACGGATGCCTTCGAGTCCTGAGAGCGCATAGGCGTCGACGGCCTCGGCCAGTCCTGTCCGCTGGATCTTGCCGAGCTGGTTGTCCGCGGTGCCGTTGGTGACGATCGCCACCTTCCGCCCCGACGCGCGGAGTTGAGACAGCCCGTCCATCACCTCGGGTCGACAGTGGACGAGGTACGGCATGCGCTGGCGGTAGCGGCTCCACAGTTCGTCGACCGGCTCGGCCAAGGCGAAACGGTCCCGGACCTTGCTGAAGAAGACCTCACGGTGCGGGTAGCTGGCTCGATCGAGAGCGATCAGCCAATCAACCGCCTCGCGATCTAAGTCGTGTTCCTCGGCGAACTTTCCGGCCCATACCTGAAACGCCTCATCTAGGTTGACGAGCGTGTTGTCCAGGTCGAAGAGCGCGAGCTTCTGCACGGCTGCCACCATACCCGGGGCATTCCTCGCTCCGAGTGTGCTTGGCCGGCGAGATCACGAGGTCATCCGGTGGCAAGGGGACCCGTACCGCAGGCCGCAAGGCCCGAGGACCGGAAGCCCCGCGGCAGCTCCAAAGAGCATTGCTTTAGTCTCCAATCTCCCCCTGGTGGAGGAGGCCATTCAGGAGAGCGATCGCTATTCCGTCAGGATCACCGCTCTGACGTGCCGATACAACAAGCAACGTAATCACTCTGCTCTTAATCATTCCGTACATGTCCCGAAGTGAGGGAACTACCTGATATGCCCCGGATCTCCAGTGTGTTCACTGCCAGCGTCAACGACGTTCCGTCCTGTTTAGATCCTCCGGATACTGTGGTCTCCAGCGAAGCAGTCCTCCGCACTCGATCACTTCCTGTGTGACGCGTACCCTCCCTATCTGGGTACGTAGGGAGCTTAGGGTGAAGTGGGTATTCCGCTGCGGCCAGCATGGCCGCGTCACCGCGTCTATGAGCTGCTTAAGCGTTTCAGCCCTGGGCAACTGCTTGAGGTAGCGGAGAGACGTCATGTGCATGTCCGGCACTGGCAGCTTCCCTGCATATAGCTGCTGCGGTGTCCCCACGGCCCAGAACCAAGTGATCTGCTTGAAATCAGGCCACCCCGCTGGAAGAACTGGTGCCACCTCCGAAGCCAAGAGTCCTGATCGGAGACCATCAAGCTGGCGGGCAGCACTCAGGATGATCTCGGAGGTTTTCATGGATTCCTTCAGAGTATGTGCGTCAATAGGCCACTTGACCTCCACACACAGACCTACGCCCGCCGAAGGATCGATGGCCACCAGGTCTAGATCACCAGCGGTACTACCGTTCGGCCTTTTGACCTTAACTCCCTCCGCCACCTGCACGTCGGGAATCTCGCGAACCAGTTCCCCCCACTCATTGGCCCGCTTGCCGAGCTGTTTACCTACCTTGCCGAAGCGGGAAGGGTTGGCGGCGACGGCTCGTAGCAACAATCGCTCAATCCCGATCGGGTTGATGAGAGCTGGGCAAATAATGAGCTTGTCCTCGCAGGGAATCAACGGAGCCGCCAGCGGGCTAACACCCGGACGGAATGTAAGTAGATCGACCATCTCCTGAGCTACGTCAAGATCCGCCCCGTCCTCAACAGTCTCCACTAACTTGGCGGCGATCTCGTCTCTAGGAAGCCACGCTAGCGTGGGACCGGTATGACCGGTGAGCGCAGCGCAGACGTCCAACACATGGCACATGCCAACCAGACTCGCCCAGTGCTGAACAACCACTCCCATGTTGAGCCGACCTCCCAGAGAAAAGCCAGACGGAAGTTTCCCTTCCGGTAAGGCCTTTCGGTAGGCTTCGACCTCTTTTAGGGCCCATCGGGTTGCCGCCCTCCTGACTGTGAGAGGAATCCCCCTCACGGGCTTCGCGGAAGTAAGGCTTAGGACCCACCGGTCGATCTCTGGAACGCGGTGGTTCGAACTGTTCCGCGGAATCGTCAGCAGTTCCAGATACATATCAGCCACTTCGATGGACGGATCCTGCGTGATGGCTAGGCTGAAACCGCCCGACGACTTGGTGACCGAGAATCCGCCGACGCTGAGGGTTGTTTCAAGTCGTTCGATCACGTCGAACGACTCAGCCATGTCCACAGCCTGAGCGGCGTCCTTGCGAGAACAAGATCCATTACCGAGTGGGAATTCGGTGTTCCAGCGAATCAATCGTTTGAAAGTCCTCGTCCACAGTGCCGAGTTCTCCGTGACATGCGGATCCCTAAGACGCAGTGCCTCCTTGTGCCGCTTGCGTGCCGCCTCCTGGAGGAGGATATGGATTCGATCCGTTCCGGCCATCCATGCCGGCAAGCCCGAGACGACGCGATGGCGTCCCCGTAGGTACTCCCTAAGCTCCTCCTGAGCACTTTGCATACGTCATATTTCGACACACGGGGAGATCGCGGGCAACTTATTACCGAGATTGAAGCCTGGGAGTTAGATCATCGAGGGTGATTCATGACCCTTTGATGACTTTGTGTTCGGTATGACGGAGTTATGAGGTATCCCGAAGGCGGTGGACTGACCGCCCGAGACAGAGCACGACGTGAGGCGGTGCGGCTACGCGCGGCGGAGATGTTCTCGCACGGAACGTCGCAGGCCCAGGTGTCCGTCCTGCGGAGGGGAACCTCAGCTGGGGGCTGTCAGCAGCGTGAACTGTGTCCGCACGTGACGACGAGGTGAGCCGGTGTGGCGGCCAAGACCATGATCCGCAGCTCTAGGGTGCTCGAAGTGTCATAGAAGCGTTGCGGTACCGGGCCGATGGGGAAGCAGCACACAGACTGGCACCCGGGCTGGCAACTCTGGCGGATATGACCAATCGCACACTTTGCGGAAGTCGAGCGTGCCACCAGAGAACTTCGCTTCGTCGAAAACGATCGTCCCACCGGAGAACCGGGCGCCATCGAAGCCAACCGTGCTGCCAGAGAACAGTGCGACGCTGAAGTGGATCTTGCTTCCGCAGAACCTTACGTAGTCGAAGTAGATCGTGCCGCCGGAGAACGTCGCATCGTCGAAGGTGATTGTGCCGCCGGAGAACGTCGCCTCACCGAAGTCGATCCCTCCACCGGAGAACTCTGCATGATCGAAGGTGACCGTGTCATCGGAGAACTTCGCGCCGTTGAAGGCGACTCTGCCGCCGGAGAACTTCGCGCCGTCAAAGGCAATCGTGCCGCCGGAGAACTTCGCACGATTGAATCCGACCATGCCGTCGGAAAACCGTGCCTCGTCGAAGCAAACTGTGCCGCCGGAGAACTTCGCGCCGTCGAAGGTGACTGTGCCGCCGGAGAACACCGCGCCGTTGAAGTAGACCGCGCTGCCGGAGAATACCGTGTCGCTGAAGTACACCGCGCCGTCGGAGTAGACCGTGTCGCTGAAGTAGACCGCGCTGCTAGAGAACACCGCGCGCTGGAAGGTGACCGTGCTGCCGGAGAACACCGCGCCGCTGAAGTCGCCGCCGTCGAAGACGACTCCGGTGAAGTCGAAGTCGTGGCCCTGCCAGGAGGCGGCGGACTCCTTGCGCAGGTGGGTGGTAATGACGCGGATGATGGTGTGTCGTACCTCGCGCAGGCCAGCGAAGACCAGACGTTCAGCTGGGTCACCGTCGCCATGGTCGCCGGGGTCAGAGACGTAAGGTATGCGCAGGTAGGCGCACAGAACGTCGATCATCGTCTGGCGCAGCTCGCGGGTGGGTGCATCGTCAGCCAGCCCAGCTAGAGCGTGGACCCCACCGAGCTGGACGGCCGGGGAGGGATCGCCGAGTTGGGCGACCGCGGCGGTGAAGCGGTCGGTGAGTTGGCCGCGTTCGGTCAGCTCGTGGGTACGCCGCTGGCCTTGCTCGGTGAGCTCGAAGATACGCAGTTGTGCCTGCTCGTTGAGGTCGGCTGAACGGCGGGCCGCTTCCACACCATCATGGGCGGCCTGAGCGCTGCGCCGGGCCGAGGCGGCGTTGGCAGCGGTGTAGTAGATCGCCGCAGCAGCCAGCAGCCCGGTCCCAATGGACAAGACGCGGTTGCGAACCGCATCCAGCGCCTCGGCCAGTTCCTTGCCCCGCAGCCCGGTCACACCATCGATGTGCTCCAGCACCCACGCCGCCCCCGGGCCCAGCACCCAGGCCAGCACCGCGACTAAGACCACACTAAGCACCGTGAGCACGAACCGGGGGAAACCTGGCCACCACCTCATGCCCTCCAGGTTGATCGGTTCGTGCGGCCTCCACGTCGCGGTGGCCATCAGCGATGACCAATCGTGACCGGCCGCCGTGCCCGGTCGGCGGTTGCCGAATACGCGCATGGCCACCGGCACCTCGAAAAGCCCCTAACTCACGTCAAGCATCCCCGGGCCGGTCCATCGCCACTTAATCAACGCTCGAACGCTAGCATCTCCAGGGCAAGGCCCATAAAGTGTCTGTCCGCTGACAGCTGGCTGTTCTGTTATCGCAGGCAAGAGCGACCGTCCGCTTTTCAGGCGGAGCGATCACCCTGCTGCACCCGACCGGCACGAGGTCAGAAGGCCGTGGACGGCTGCTGACGTATGCCTGTGGTGGCCGATGTTGTCGTCACTGTTGTCGTCAAGTGGATCCGTCCGCTCATCGGCGGGCAGGAGGACGCCTCCCGCGAGATTGCAACTGATTGACCAGAAAACTTCCCCTGATGCACTTCGCATAGAGCTACTCCCCTCTCCGCTCGGACTGCCCGAGGACCGATCAAGTACATAACGGACTACAGCCAGCATCGCCACAAGGACGATCCACGCTGCGATCCCGGCCGGAATTGAACCGACGGCCTGCCCGATCGACCAACGGACGGATCCATGCAGGCCAACGAGCATCAACCCTTAAAGGTTCCCGGATTTTGCTAATAAGGACAGCAGTAATCACAACGACTCAATCCTTCCCTACCTTAAGACGCACAACCTGTCAATACATATTTTCGTTATTCAAAGCGAAAAAAACCTCTAGCTGAAAGCAACAACTATCGATATGTTGCGCATGTGGCGAGAGGAAAAAAGAGTTTCATAGAAAAATACTGGGGCTACGGCGTGCTTTTAGCTCTTGTCGGCGCTTGGTGGATCGTAGACGACAGAGGAAAGATCGCCCCCTTTCTGATCGCGGGATCGTTACTGGCGATCATCTATTTTCTTTTTAGAGTTCCTCGGACATGTGGAGCCGAAGGCCGTCAAGGTCCGTGCAGAAATAATGCTCAAGGCCTTCTATTCGGTTGCAATCAGGTCCGTGAGCACAAGCGGCAAAATTTTGCTCGCCGGCTAGGGAGAGAACGGTGGCGCAGGATAAACCGAGGACTTTGGGCCACACCCAAGGATGCGGTGGCCACTCTATCCTGCTTGGGCGCAACGGGTTCAGCCCTGGCGGCAACAATGGCCGTTATCTTAGACCGCGGATAGATCTCCCTCTTAAGCCCTTTAGCACAGACTGCTACGGTGGTTACTAAATAAAAATATCCAAGCGAGTGCCGAAGCCAGCGATCGTCACGGCCTCAGCCGAACACTTCATTACGAGTTAGAACACGATCGTCCAGGATCGTTCACAGCTGTCTTCCGAGCCTGCTCAGGCGGGGCTCATGAGGTCCCTCAGTCCACGGTCGTCCAGGTCCGTCCAGACCTGTTGTTAGCACCCGCGTTAGCAAGATCGACGTTTATGTCTCTCCCACTTCCGAATTGGTCACCGAACCGCGTGCAAGATCTCCATCGCCTGCAGCACGTCCGTGACGACGTGGTCCGCCTCGTGCTCCTGGTCTGGCCAGGTCCCTCGGTCGATCCAGACCGTCCGGAGACCGGCGGCTCGTCCTCCACCGATGTCGGCGACCAGGTGGTCCCCAACCATCCATCCCCCATCGGCAAGAGTCATGCCGCACCGCCGGGTAGCGATCTCGAACAGGCCGACATCGGGCTTGCGAATACCTTCGAGCCCGGACAGCGCGTAGGCATCGACGGCCTCGGCCAGTCCCGTCCACTGAATCTTGCCAAGCTGGTTGTCCGCCGTCCCGTTGGTGACGATGGCCACCTTCCACCCTGACGCACGCAGTCGAGCCAGGCCGTCCATCACCTCTGGCCGACAGCGCACCAGGTACGGCATGCGCTTGCGGTAGCGGCCCCACAGCTTCTCGACCGACTCGGTGAGGATGAAGCGCTCACGGACTTTAGCGAAGAAGACCTCACGATGCGGATAACCTGCCTGATCGAGAGCGAGTAGCCAGTCGACCGCCTCGTGTCCGAGGCCGTACTCGTCGGCGAACTCTGCGGCCCACGTTTGAAACGCCTCGTCCAGGTTCACGAGCGTGTTGTCCAGATCGAAGAGCGCAAGCCGTTGCACAATCACCAACCCTACGGGCGAACCGTCTTCTCAACCGGCGGCCGATGTGTACTGGACCGCCCTGAGGTCGTCGACGAGGTCGGTTTTGGACTTCCTCGACCGCTCTTAGGTAACGGACTTAGAGGCGGTTCCGTGGCATCTTTTGAGTTTCTTACCTGACCCACAATGGCATGAAGCGTTCATTGTGTAGGACAGAGCACCTCGTAGGGCGGCGACGTCGGGGTGATCAGGGCCGTAGGCAGCTTCAGTGATGGCCACCGCCCGCTCAAACAACAGCACCGCCTCACCCGGCCGCCCCAGCGCGCGGAAACTGACCGCGAGGTTACCCAGCCCGATGGCGACGTCGGGGTGGTCGGGGCCGTAGGTGGCCTCGGTGATGGCCAGCGCCCGCTCAAACAACGGCACCGCCTCACCCGGCCGCCCCAGCGCATGGAAGCTGACCGCGAGGTTACCCAACCAGATGGCGACGTCGGGGTGGTCGGGGCCGTAGGCGGCCTCGGTGATGGCCAGCGCCCGCTGCTCCAACGGCACCGCCTCACCCGGCCGCCCCAGAACACGGAAGCTGCCCGCGAGGTTACCCATCCCGATGGCGACGTCGGGGTGGTCGGGGCCGTAGGCAGCTTCAGTGATGGCCAGCGCCCGCTCAAACAACGGCACCGCCTCACCCGGCCGCCCCAGAACACGGAAGCTGACCGCGAGGTTACCCAACCAGATGGCGACGCTGGGGTGGTCGGGGCCGTAGGTGGCCTCGGTGATGGCCAGCGCCCGCTGCTCCAACAGCACCGCCTCACCCGGCCGCCCCAGCGCACGGAAGCTGCCCGCGAGGTTACCCAGCCCGATGGCGACGTCGGGGTGGTCGGGGCCGTGGGCGGCCTCGGTGATGGCCAGCGCCCGCTCAAACAACGGCACCGCCTCACCCGGCCGCCCCAGAGCATGGAAGCTGCCCGCGAGGTTACCCAACCGGATGGCGACGTCGGGGTGATCAGGGCCGTAGGTGGCCTCGGTGATGGCCAGCGCCCGCTCAAACAACGGCACCGCCTCACCCGGCCGCCCCAGCGCACGAAAGCTAGCCGCGAGGTTACCCAACCGGATGGCGACGTCGGGGTGATCAGGGCCGTAGGTGGCCTCGGTGATGGCCAGCGCCCGCTGCTCCAACGGCACCGCCTCACCCGGCCGCCCCAAATCATAGAAGCTGAGCGCGAGGTTACCCAGCCCGATGGCGACGCTGGGGTGGTCGGGGCCGTAGGTGGCCTCGGTGATGGCCAGCGCCCGCTCAAACAACGGCACCGCCTCACCCGGCCGCCCCAAATTACGGAAGCTGAGCGCGAGGTTACTCAACCGGATGGCGACGTCGGGGTGGTCGGGGCCGTGGGCAGCCTCGGTGATGGCCAGCGCCCGCTGCTCCAACGGCACCGCCTCACCCGGCCGCCCCAAATCACAGAAGCTGCCCGCGAGGTTACCCAGCAAGGTGGCGACGGTGGGGTGATCGGGGCCGTGGGCAGCCTCAGCGATGGCCAACGCCCGCTGCTCCAACAGCACCGCCTCACCCGGTTGCCCCAGCGCACGAAAACTGCCCGCGAGGTTACCCAGCAAGGTGGCGACGATGGGGTGATCGGGGCCGTAGGCGGCCTCAGCGATGGCCAACGCCCGCTGCTCCAACAGCACCGCCTCACCCGGTTGCCCCAGCGCACGGAAATTGACCGCGAGGTTACCCAGCAAGGTGGCGACGATGGGGTGATCGGGGCCGTAGGCGGCCTCAGCGATGGCCAACGCCCGCTGGGCGAGATCATGGGCTCGTTGATGCTGACCTTGCACTCGGGTGAAGAGGGTGGCCTGGTTGAGGATGAGGCTGAGTTCGACAGGTTCGTCTCCGTGCCGGTTGCAGGAGACCAAAGCGTCGATGTGGGGCATCAGATCGCGCCATAACGGCCAGCCGCTAACGTTAGAGTCCGGATCGGGCGGTAGCGCCTGCCCCATCCAGATCAGGGCGGTGCTGCGCGCGACGTGCTGGCGAGGATCGTCGTAGTCAAGGCCATGGCGGATCACGGACTGGAACAGCCGGTGCATGCTGATCGTCTCAGCCTCGTCCACTCCGGACCGGGCGATCATGCTATAGGAAGCCAGTACTCCTAACGCCTCATCCCACCCGTCCTCGCCGTTTTTTGTTGCCTCATCCTGGTGATCGCCGGGCGGGAGGACTCCGAGCAGGAGGCGAGGAATGTCATCGGGGGCGTAGCAGGCCAGCACCCGCAGGAGGTGTTCGGTGGCCAGGCCGGTGCGTTGGTCGTGGTCTTGTAGTGCTGTCAAGTGGTGGTGCCACAACCGGGCCATGATTCGCTCGGCCTCGCCGCCGTGCGGGAATCGCGCGTGTATCTGCGCGGGTTCCTCGCGCAGTTGCCGCAGGTAGCGGGTAGGGCTGCAGTGTTGCTGGTGCATGTAGGCCGCTGCCTGCTCCAGCGCCAGCGGCAGATACCCCAGCTCGGCCGCGATGGTCTCCAAGTCGGCCCCCTGGTCGGGGCTGAGCGGCTGGGACTGCTCGATGATGGCGCGCATCAACTTCAGTGCCGGCACCCTGTCCAGTACGGGCAGCGCCAGGGGGGTCAGGCCCTGCCAGTAGACATCTCGCCGGGTGGTGATCACCAGGTGGCCGGCTGATAGCCGGTTCAGGTGCGGGCGGATGTCGTCGGGATCTTCGACGTTGTCTAGCACCACCAGCCAGCCGGGATGGGCCTGGAGCCAGTCCAGCGCCCAGGTGGCGGCTTGCTCGACGTCACCGACCAGACCGACCGGCGGGTGAAGCACCGCAGCTAAAGCAGCTAGGCCCTGGTGCAAGTTGCGTGGGGAGTCAGCGGTGATCCACCACGCCACCGGGTAGCGATCCTGGTAGAGGTGGGCGTACTGGCGGACCAGCTCGGACTTGCCCACCCCGCCCATGCCGTACAGCACCTGGCGCACCACCACCGGCGCCCCCTCACCGGTCAGCATCTCCCGCAGTTGTTCCAACTCCTGCCCGCGGCCGACGAACTGCCAGGCTCGTGGCGCCTCCATGTGGCGCACCGGCTCGTGGGGCCGAACATGGACTTGCCGGGCGGGAAGCAGACTGCCCGGCTCCAGACGGGGCGCATAGATCGGCGAGTGATCCCCTGTAGTGGCCTGGCCGATATCGCCTCCTGCGGCCACTGCCTTCGCACCTGATGCGGTGACCACCGCTTCCGGTGGGGTCTGCGGCATATCAAGCAGGAGTGATAGGGGACTGATCGCCTGTGGTGACCGAGCCGGTGATGTCGCGCCCGGCTGCTATCGCTCCCTTTCCCGATGCGGTAACCGTGGTGGTGACGGTGCGGCCGGTGGCGACATCAGCCTGCTCCAGCATGGCCCGCACCTGAGCGGCCAGCTCCGGATCAGCCGTCAGGAATTTTTTGATCTGGACCCGTAAGACCGCTTGAAGATCCTCGTTGTCCGGATCGGCGGCCAGCTCCGCCACCGCCTCAGGCACCTCCTGCTCGGAGGTCACGCCGAAGATGCGTTGCAGCAGCGCACGTCCCCATCCGACCGTGGCATCGGCAGCCTCTTCATTGGCCCTGGCCAGCACCGCACCGCCATAGGCGCCGACCGCCGCCGTGACGTACGGCGACACCTCCTGGGCCAGGGTCACCAGATCCCCGCTCATGCTTTCAGTCCTCCCCATACTTCATGACGACCCCTGACGGCATGCTCGTGGCATCCCTCGCCATGAACGACTCTAATCACCAAACCGCAACCAACACTGGCAAAGCGTCAACTTCGATCCACTCTGCGTTATCCAGTGGCAAGGCTCGACGAAGGAGAGCTGCGGCAGCCGATCGCCCCAACTGGCTACGGCCAGCGCCGAAGTGAGCGATCGTCACGGCCGCCACCACGACGACATCGGCAAAGAGCTTCCTCGTCTCGCAAGTTCTGTCGCCTGGTTATCGAAAGCGCGTGGGTGGCGCTGGCCGCGACCGGCCGAAGAGCCGCAGCGCGGCCAGCGACCGCCTACGCGCGGCGAGACGCCGTAGGCGGATCGCCTTTAAAGACGAACAGATAAGTTTCTTTCGATCTTGAGCGGGCTGTGTCAGGTCTTATGATCTGCGTGACAGATCGTGCTCAGGACGTGTATGACACTTCGCCGAGTGCTGGCGGAGTTGAGCGTGGTCGAGCAGCGGTATCAAGCCGTGTTGCAGGTGTCATCTGGAGCGAGCGTCACCGAAGTCGCCCGGCGGTTCGGAGTCTCGCGTCAAACGGTGCATCGGTGGCTGGGCCGCTATCGCGATCAGGGTCTGGGCGGGCTGTCGAACCGCTCATCTCGCCCGCACACCTCCCCGGCTCGAACTCCGGCCGCGGTGGAGGCGTTGATCTGTGAGCTGCGGCGTAACCATCCCCGCTGGGGTGCTCGCCGGCTGGTGTGGGAGCTGATCCGCCGCACCTGCCCCGGCCCGGTGCCGTCCCGGGCGACGGTGCATCGGGTGCTGGTGCGTCACGGCCTGGTGCAGCTCACTCCTCGGGGGCGGCGGCGCGAGGATTACACGCGCTGGCAGCGATCTGAGCCGATGCAGCTGTGGCAGATGGACATCGTCGGCGGGATCATGCTGGCCGACGGCACCGAATGCAAGATCGTCACCGGGGTCGGCGACCACTCCCGCTACTGCGTGTCCGCCACCGTGGTGACCCGGCCCACCGGCCGGGCCGTGTGCCTGGCCCTGGCCGACGCATTGGAGCGCCACGGCGTCCCCGATGAGCTGCTGACCGACAACGGCAAGCAGTTCACCGCCCGCTTCGGCCGCGGCGGAGAGGTCTTGTTCGACCGGATCTGTCGCGAGAACGGCATCACCCACCGCCTGACCCGCCCGCACTCACCCACCACCACCGGCAAGGTCGAACGCTTCCACCAGACCCCGCGCCGCGAACTGCTCGACGACCACGGCCCGTTCGACAGCATCGAGCACGCCCAGCAGGTCCTGGACGCCTTCGTCGCCGACTACAACACCCACCGCCCACACCAGGGGCTGGACATGGCCCGCCCCGCCGACCGGTTCCGGCCCCGCTGCGACGAGCGGCTGCCGCTGCGCCTGCCGGCGGACCTGCGCGCCGCAGGAGCACTTTCCGAACCTGAGACGAAACCTGAGACCGTCGCTGAGCCGGCGGCGCTGGCACCGGTGCCGGTCGAGATAGCAACGCCGGTGATGCCGGTGAACGGAATCGATCCGGTGGATCTGGCGGTGGAGTTCACGCGGGTCGTGCCGGCCTCGGGCAACCTGACCGTCTGCGGGCAGCAGTTCTGGCTGGGCACCCACCGCGCCGGTCTGACGCTCACCCTGCGAGCCGACGCCGGCATCGTCGAATTGCTGATCGCCGGGGCCCGGATCAAGAAGGTGCCGTCCCGGCTCACCGTCCAGCATCTGCGGCAGCTGATCGCCGAGGGCGGCACCCGCCTCCAACCGGCCGCCGCACCGGCCCACCCCGGTGCCAACGGTGCGGTCGAGGTGGAGCAGACCGTCAACGCCTCCGGTTCGGTCTCCCTCGGCGGCCGGCAATACCCGGTCGGCTCCCCGTTCGCCGGACGGCGGCTGACCATCCGTCTGGAGGGCGCCGTGTTGCACCTGAGTGACGGGGCCACGCTGCTGCGCAGCTTGCCCAACCCGCTCACCGGCGATCAGGCGGCCCGGCTGCGCGATGCCCGCCCCGCCGGGCCCACACCCCAACCGGCCACCGAACCGATGCGGGTGCAGCGGCGGGTCAGCAGCCGCGGCTGGATCGCCATCGCCGGACAGCGCATCGGCGTCGGCATCGGCCACGCCGCAGCGACCGTGACCGTCGAAGCAGCCGACGCCACCTTCCGCATCACCTGCGCCGGCCAGGTCATCGCCGAGGTCGCCCGCACCACCACCAAACCGATCGCCCGGTTCAAAGTCCGCAAACCCCAGCACTGACCGAAAGATCACGCCGTCGGGTAGAACTGCGTGCATGGATCCGGCGAAGCTGCAACAAGCCCTGGACGACGTCTTCGACCAGGCGCTGCTCAACCATGGCTTCACGAACTACATGCGCGACTACCAGCTCGTGATCCACGTAACTACCGACCCGCGAAGCGGGATCGCACCGGCGACGCTGCGCTACCTGTTCCGCCACTGCGTGCAAGCCACCTGCACCACCACCGTCTCGGCCGACACGTGGCGCGCGTCCCTCGATGACCGGCTCATCACCTACGAAACCGGCGTCGACCTCGACGGATACGTCTGGGGCGTCAACTGGCAGGATCTCTACCCCGGGGCCACGCTCATCACCGACTCACCGACCGCCCGACACTGGGCCACAGCCCTTGGTATCGACTTCCACGAGGTCCGAATCCAGGCCAACGCCCATGATCTGACCCTGATCTTCTCCGACCTGCAGATCGAAGAACTCCCGCCCGAATGGCAGGGACCAAACCACAACTTTCCGATTCAATAGGCATCAGAGAGCAACAGATCATCTAGCCGGAGTGTCACCCACCTCCCGAGCCGGATCTGTCGCACGGGTCCTGAGCCCTGACATCTTGAACAGGCTGACGGTCAGAGCTTCCGGCCTGCGGGTTCGGCGCTGGTCCAGACGTGTTCGAAGCTGGTCAGGTACGTCGCTGCGGTGCTGTTGGCTTCGGTATGGGTCAGGTAGATGACGGGCGCTTCGGGGGCTCGGGTGCCGTAGGCGTGCAGGTTGATCAGGAGTTCGTTGTCGGCGCGGTAGATGGAGTTGTAGAGCACCGTGCGGTGTAGCCGGAGCTCGATTCCCTTGACGTTCTGGAGTGGCCGGTAGAGGGCGTGGGCGTTTCTGACCCTGCTGGCCATGACGTCACCGCCGATGCCTTCCTCGGTGCCGCGGGTTGTCACGTGCGGGCTGTCGGGGTCGCCGAGCAGGATGCGTACGCCTACCCCGGCTTGTGCTCGGTCGGCAAGGATGCGCAGGAGCCCGGAGTCTTCGGCGAGGAACAGACCGCTGTACACGAGGATGTCGATGTTGGTGGTGGCGGACGCAAAGAACGTGCGCCAAGTGTCCGCCGGTACCGCCCACCGATGGGGATAGACAGCCTTCAATTCACTGGTGAGCCCTGAACGGTGGCGGATGGCATCGGGCCACAGGTCGCTCTCGTCGACTTCGAGAAGGTCGGCGACGGCCAGGCGGTGGCGGGGGTGGGGGATGCGGCCGGCCAGCCAGCGGGTGACGGTTTTGGGGTCGACGGTCAGGTGGGTGGCGACGTCGAGGGGTTGGAGCCGCGCGCGGATGAGGGCGTGGCGCAGGTTCTCGTTCATGGGTAGCACCTCCCGTGGCACGGTCAGTGCCTGCGACGTTAACATAAGACGTCCCTAGACGTCCCTAAGTTGCGGTGTCGATCTCCAACCCCGGAAGACGAAGCTCGTCGGCACGGGCTCCCACCCAAGGGACTACGCCCTTCACGCTGACAGGAGCACATCCATGACCACCGCACGAGAAAGACAGCGCGCCCACCAGCAGGAGTTGCTGACCCTGCTGCGCGAGCAGCTGTCCTCGCTGGAGATCACTACCGTTCTGATCGTCGACAACACCGGACAGCCCTGCCTGGAGGTCGTCGACCGGCATTTCCGGACCCGGCGGGTCTATGTCCAGACGGCGTTCCACTGGTTCTACTGGGGCGACCAGCTGGACGAGCGGACCTCCTCACTTCGCCTGGCGAGTGCGGCCAAGCGGATCTCCACCGCGGCCCGGGAAGGCTGGCGCCAGGGTGAGCAGGAGCCGCTGACCGTGGATCTGAGCAAGATCGCCGACGCGTACCGTACCTGAGTCGATGATCTCTGAGACGAGCAGGTGGCTGACCGGCGGGCTGGTCTATCCCCAGATCGCCGACCGGCTTCGCGAAAAGATCACCTCCGGCGAGTATCCGGTCGGCGGCGCTCTGCCCTCCGAGGCGGCCCTTGTCGAGGAGTTTCACGTGGCCCGCACGACCGTCCGTCGCGGCCTGGCCGTCCTGGAGAGTGAGGGGTTGATCGTCACGATGCCCGGCAAGGGGCGCGTGGTGAAGGAGGAGAGGCAGCAGGTTGGCGCGGCGGAGTATCGGTATCAGGTGATCGCGAGGGATCTGCGGGCGCAGATCCGCGGGGGCGTTCTGGCCGTTGGGGCGGTGTTGCCGAGTGAGAACGTGCTCCGGCGGCAATATGTGGCTTCGCGCAACACGGTGCGCCATGCCCTTGGTGAGCTGGAGCGCGAGGGGCTGATCGTGACCGCGCATGGCAAGGGCCGGTTTGTCCGTCCTCTCCCGGACTGAGACGTCCTGGGACGTCTCGGCTCGCGTACTGGATTCGCCTCGGGGGACGGCGTCTATCGTGAACCGCATGGGACAAGCTGAGTGGGCACGTGACCTGGCCAAAGAGCTGCTGGAGCAGCCGTTGCCGCG
This sequence comes from Streptosporangium sp. G12, assembly GCF_052983175.1. Classification (NCBI taxonomy): domain Bacteria; kingdom Bacillati; phylum Actinomycetota; class Actinomycetes; order Streptosporangiales; family Streptosporangiaceae; genus Streptosporangium; species Streptosporangium sp. G12. Next base: position 37,874 of record NZ_JBRIQO010000005.1, read on the forward strand.
CCGGTGGGCGCACACGCAAGGGGTGGCCGCGCGTGCCGAGTCGCTGGCGCCGATCCTCGGTCAGGAGTCCGACCTGCTGACCGCTTCGGCCTGGTTGCATGACATCGGGTACGCGCCGCCGCTGGTCGACACCGGGTTCCATCCGCTCGACGGTGCCCGTTACCTGCGCGAGGTGCACCAGGCCGATGACAAGCTCGTCCGGCTGGTGGCGCATCACTCGTGCGCGGTCTATGAGGCCACCGAACGCGGCCTGCTGGATGTGCTGAACGAGGAGTTCGACCAGGAGCGTCCGGAGCTGGTGGAGGCACTGACCTACTGCGACATGACCACCAGCCCGGACGGGCTTCCCCTGGAGGTCGATGTGCGGTTGGCGGAGATCCATTCCCGGTACGGTCCCGAGCATCTGGTGAGCAGATCGATCACCAACGCGACGCCGTGCATCACCTCGGCGGTATGGGCGGTTCAGGTCGCGCTAGCCGATGTACGGTCCGGTGGTGCCGGCTAGATAGTGGCCGATCCGCAGGCGCATCGAACGGTCCATGGTCAGTGAGTCGACCTTCTCGCGCGGTACCCATCGCACTTCGCGGGACTCGTCGCTCGGCGTTGGTTCGCCGGAGATCGGGCGGCCGGTGAGCACGATGGAGAACTCCTGTCGGGCTTCGCCGTCGCTGGTGTAGAGGATGACGTGTTTGGGGTCGGTGTAGGTGCCAACGATGCCGGTGATCTCGCACGTGATGCCGGTCTCTTCCAACGTCTCGCGGATGGCCGCGGCCGGGAGGGATTCGCCGAGGTCGATGGCTCCGCCGGGGACGGCCCAGTTGTCGTTGTCGGTGCGGTGGATCATCAGGATGTCCCCGGCGTCGTTGGTGACGACGACGTTGACCGAGGGAACGAGGCTGTTGGGTGCGGGCGCGGAGGGGTCGTCGTAGAAGTCGATCCGGCGGGCCATGGGTCAGGACTCTACCGGCGTGGCTCCGGCCCAGACGGCTTCGAAGCTGTCGAGGTAGGTCGACACCATGCCGCCGCCCACCACCTTGCGCAGGTGCAGGACGGGTGCGTCTCCGGCGGGCATGCCGTACAGGTGGGTGTTGGCCAGAAGCTGGTCGTCGCCGCGGTAGATGGAGTTGTACAGCACCGTGCGATGCAGCCGGATCTCCACGCCTTCGACCTGGCGCAACGGCCGGTACAGCACCAGCGACATCCTGATCTGCGCGGCCATACCGTCGCCGATGCCCTCGTCGGCGCCGCGCTGGGCGACCTCGGGTGAGTCGGGGTCGCCGAGCAGGATGCGCACCCGTACGCCCGCCTTGGCCTTGTCGGCGAACAGGCGCATGAGGCCGGTGTCCTGGGAGATGAAGGTGCCGCTGTAGACCAGCACGCCGATCTCTTCTCTGGCGGCGGAGAACAGACGTCCCCAGGCGTCCCGGGGTACGGCCCAGCGGTGCGGGTAGACGGTGACGATCTCGGTCTCGGAGACCGCGGCGGCCTGTTTTGGCGTCAGCGCGTTGGGCCAGAGGTAGGCCTCTTCGGCGTCGAGGTACTTGGCGACGGCGAAGCGGTGCTTGCGGTAGGGGGTGCGGCTTTGGGTGATCCACCGCTCCACGGTCTTGGCGTCCACCTCGATGGCCTCGGCCAACTCGGCGATCGTCGTTCCCCGCTCCAGCAATGCCGTGCGCAACCGCTCGTTCGCCATCTCACCTGCCCGTAAGAAGGGACGTCCAGGGACGTGGCAATCGTAGACCGGACGTCCTGAACATGTCCCATCCTGTAGTGATCTCGTCCCGCCTCTCTGCCGCACTCTCGATATCGCAAGGCAGCAACAGCAGCGATCGAGAGGAGAGACACAGTGATCAACGACATTCGGCCGATCGACGAGACGCCCACCTGCGTGTGCGGCGCGGCCCTGGAGGAGGGGCGGATCGCCTGCCGCAAGTGCCTGGCCCGGGACCGGTGGATCCGGCGTCAGGGGCAGGCGGCCAAGCGCCGGTTGAGCAAGCGGCGCGGGCAGAGCAGGCGCCCGGCCGGCCGCCCGCGCAACCTCGCCGAGGCTGGGGTGAGCTGGACGTGACCACGATCCCGCTGATCATCGGCCTCGTCCTCGGGATGGCCGTACTGGTCGGCTACGTGCTCGTCATGGTCGGCATGCGCCAGGAGGATCGGCGGATGTCCTTGGGGGGCGTTCCCCCGACCCGGGCGGCGGGCCTGGCGCGGCGGGTCACCGGCTGCCATGTTCGCGGATGAGCGGCGAACTACTCGCGCTCGGCCAACTTTGACTCCACCCGTTCCAGGCGCTGCGACAGATCCCGCAGCGTGGCCCGCATCTCGGCCAACTCCTCCGCGGCCGGCGGCAGGGCCGGGGCGGCGGCGTCGCGGACGAAGACGCCCTTACCCTGCTGGCCGATGACCAGCCCTTCGTTTCGTAGCACCCCGACGGCGAGTTTCACCACGCTCAGCGACGCCTCGTACGTCGTCGCGAGCTGAGTGGTGGACGGCAGCGGATTTCCGGGCTCCAAGGTGCCGCGCCGGATCTGCTCGCGCAGGTCGTCGGCGATCTGCAGATAACCGGGTCGTCCGGTGTTCTTGACCATCGCCCCTCTTCTGTCGCCTGCCTGTTTTAATCCACCGTCTTAGCTGGCCCGACTAGGCCAACTTGGCCTACCGAGCTTACTGGTTCAGCACAAAGGCACGCCATTGACACCCATGGCAACTAGGCTGACTATGTTGTCCTAGCCAAATAAGGAGGTATATCCATGCGCAACATCCCGATCCCCGTCGATGTCCACCGACTCCGCTTCACCTGCGTCAAGGCCGCCCGTCCCCGCGTGGTCGACCAGGACACCGGAAAGATCAAGACCGACAAGGAGGGCAACAAGATCTACGAATCCGTCCTGCTCGCCGAGGACGAGTTGGGCCGGATCGAACTGGTCAAGGTCGGAACCTCCGGACAACCCCCGATCGCCCCCGGCCAGGACGTCGTACCGACCGCGATGGTCGGCTACGTGTGGGAGATCCCGCAGAACGGCGCCTCGCGATGGGGCATCAGCTACAAGGCCACCTCCATCGTCCCCGTCTCCGGCATCCCCGCAGGAGAGCAGGGTGCCTGACTCTCTGAGGCTCGCCCTCATCGTCCTGGCCTGCATCGCGGTCACTCTGTGGGCATGGCGGCGCTTTCACCGCCGGTCGTTCTGGCTGGTCGCCGCCTACCCACTCACCGCCCTCAGCGTCCGCGCCACCTGGCGCAAGGTCGCCCTCGGGTGCGGGCTGACGAAGAAGCGGGCGCGCTGGGCCTTCACCCTCACCCCCGGCGCCCTCGTCTCCACCGGCACCGTCAAGGTACGGCGCCGCTTTCGCCGGGTCGCCGTCGACACCAAACCCTGGATGTGGCTGCCCATGCCGACCCGGCACGGCTGGCGTGCCACCCTGCGCCTGCTGGAAGGTCAGATCCCCGATGACTACGCCCAGGCCGCCGAACGCCTCGCCCACTCCTGGGGTGTGCACGCCGTCCGCGTCTCCTCACCCCGCCCCGGACGCCTCGTCATCAACACCACCATCCGCGACCCCCTCGTCCAGGTCGACCGACTACCGCCCTCCACCGACCTGCTCAAAGTCGCCGTGGGACGGCTGGAGACCGGCAAACCCTGGGTGATCGACTTCCGTACCGTGCCGCACTGGATCAACGCCGGAGCCACCCAGTCCGGCAAGTCCAACCTCGCCAACGCCCTGCTCGTCGGCCTGGCCCCGCAACCGGTCGCCCTGGTCGGCTTCGACCTCAAAGGCGGCGTGGAGTTCACCCCCTACGCCGCACGCCTGTCCGCGCTGGCCACCGAGCGCGCCGAGTGCACCCGGCTGCTGGCCGACCTGATCGGCATGATGATCGACCGGATGGGCCTGTGTCGGATGACCGGCGCCCGCAACATCTGGCAGCTCCCCCCGGCGGTGCGCCCCGTTCCGGTCGTGGTGCTCGTCGACGAGCTGGCCGAGCTGTATCTGATGGCCGACAAGTCCGAGAAGGACGACATCGCCAGGACCTCCACCGCGCTGCTGCGCATCGGACAGCTCGGCCGCGCGTTCGGGATCTACCTGTTCTGCTCCGGCCAGCGCATCGGCTCCGACCTCGGCCCCGGCGTCACCGCACTGCGCGCCCAGTGCTCGGGACGCATCTGTCACCGGGTCAACGACCCCGAAACCGCGACCATGACCCTCGGCGACCTCGACCCCGCCGCCCTGGTCTCCGCCCGCGCGATCCCCGCCGAAACCCCCGGCGTCGCGATCGTCGCCTCCCAAGACGGCCAGTGGTATCGGGCGCGCTCCTTCTACGTCGCCGAGAACACCGCCGAACACGCCGCCAAGACCTACGCCCACCTCACCCCGTCCTGGGACGACATCACCGCCGCCCAACCGGTCGACGTCCCCGCCTGACCTTCCATACCCCCTGACTTCTGAAGGGAGGAACCATGACGCGAAACCTGCTCGCCGCCCTGCTCGACTCCGGACCGGTGATCGTCCTGGCCGCGATCGCCGGGGCCGGCTCGTTCACCCACATCCGCGACACCGCCACCGAACACGGACAGAGCGGCTGGATGGCCTGGGCCGTCGCCGTGTGCGTCGACCTCACCTGTGTCATGGCCGCCCGCGAACGCCAGCGCGACAAGAAGACCGGACGCGTCCGGGACGGCCTGGCCTCCTGGCCCACCCTCGTCCTCATCCTCGGCATCGTCCTGTCCCTGTCCGCCAACCTCCACCAAGCCGAAGCCTCCACCTGGGGCTGGATCACCGCCGCCACCCCGGCGGGCGCCTTCCTGATCGCCGTCTCCATGCTCGAACGCCGCGCCTCCGGCCCCCGTCCCAAGCCGTCCCCGGCCCCGTCCTCCGAGCCGGCCCCGGTGCCCGCGCTCGTCCCCGCCACCGAGGACGACAAGGACGACCAGGACCAAGCCGCGGACGGCCCGTCCTCGGAACTCGTCGACTACGCCCGCCGCGTGGCCACCGAGTACCAGAGCACCCAGGGCAAGCCGATCAGCCGCGACACCCTGCGCGCACGCCTGGGCGTGTCCAACCAACTCGCCTCCGACCTACTGCGCACCCTGCGCACCACCTCCGAGGCCGCCCGATGAAAGACGAGAGAGAAGGCACCATCACCACCGCGCACGACGGCGAGCAGGAGCCGCTTGCGCTGATCACGCCCAAGCGGTGGCGGTGCTGCGACTGCGGCGCCACCGGCCTCGACAGCCACGGCATCACCTGCGAGTCCTGCGACGGTCTCGGCTTCTGCTGAAACCGTCGGCGCCCCCGGCCTGGCCGTACATCCGCCAAGACGCCTGCCAGGTCGGAGGCCATCCCCCCTCACCCAACGAGTGAAAGGAGGAGACCATCTTGCCCACAACACGCCCCGACACGCACGCGATCGCAGGCATGATCACCCGCCTGAACGATCCGACGTACCCCCGCTGGGCCGCCCGACTCCGCGCCACCGGCGGCTGTCGCCAGCCCATCCACATGCGGGGCCGCGTCCTGCACGTCGACCGCGCCACCGGCCGGCTCCTGCACCGCTACACCACCGCCACCGAACCCGAGGATGTCCTGCACCTGCCGTGCAAAACCCGCCGCGCCTCCCGCTGCCCGGCCTGCGCCGAGGTCTACCGCGCCGACACCTACCAGCTGATCCGCGCTGGCCTGGTGGGCGGCAAGGGCGTCCCTTCCTCGGTCACCGCACACCCGTGCCTGTTCATCACCCTGACCGCCCCGTCATTCGGAGTCGTCCACACCCGGCGAGAGAAGAACGGCAAGACCCTGCCCTGCCACGCTCGCCGCGACGCGCAGACCTGCCCGCACGGACGCGTCATGTCCTGCACCACCCGACACGGCGCCGATGAGCCACGTCTGGGTGAGCCGCTGTGCCCGGACTGCTACGAGTACACGGGATCGGTGCTGTTCAACGCCGTCTCCCCGAAGCTCTGGCAGCGCTTCACCGACGCCCTGCGGCGACGCGTCGCCAAGACTGCCGGTCTGACCCTGCGGGAGCTCCGCGAGCGCTTGACGATCTCCTTCGCCAAAGTCGCCGAGTACCAGAAGCGCGGAGTCGTCCACTTCCACGCCGTCATCCGCCTCGACGGCCCCGAAGGTCCTGCTTCCCCACCTCCAGCCTGGGCCACGGCAGAGATGCTGACGCACGCCATACAACACGCCGTCCGAGCAGTGACCGTGACCGTTCCCGCAGCAGGCGACGAACCCGCGCGCACTCTGCGCTGGGGCCGACAGCTCGACGTCCGCCAGATCACCATGGACGGCGAACTCTCCGACCAGGCCGTGGCCGGCTACATCGCCAAGTACGCCACCAAAGCCGCCGAATGTGTCGGCACCCTGGACCGACGCATCAACCCCCTCGACGATCTGGCCGCCTTCAACCTCCGCGACCACCCTCGCCGCCTCATCGCCGAATGCCAGCGCCTAGGCGCCCTGGACGAGTTGGCCGACCTCCGTCTTCCTCATTGGGCCCACATGCTGGGATTTCGCGGCCACTTCTCCACCCGCTCCCGCCACTACTCCATCACCATCGGCTCCATCCGCGACGAACGCCGAGACTTTGCCCGCACCGAAGAGATCACCACCGGACGCCTGCCCCTCTTCGACGAGGACGCCGTCCTCGTGATCACCAACTGGGAGTACGCGGGCAAGGGGCTGTCGCTCGGTGACGCCCTCCTCGCCGCCGCGTTGACCGGTGTGCCTCTGGCCGATCCCGGACGGCATCCATGAAGACGCTCGATCACCTCTGGACGGTGGATGAGGTCGCCGCCTATCTCCGGGTACCGGCCGGAACCCTCTACCAATGGCGCTGCAGAAGGATCGGGCCGCCCGGCCGCCGAATCGGCAAGCACCTGCGCTACCTCCCCGAAGACGTACGCGCCTGGGTCCGGGAGCAGACATGACCGTCTACGACCGGTGGCACAAGACCCACCCCGATCCCGCAGAGACGAAGTGCTCTGAGCACAAGCGGGTGCCGACCGCCAAGCACGGACAGGGGGTGCGCTGGCAGGTTCGCTACCGGGACGAGAAGGGCGAGCAGCGCAAACGCAACTTCGAGAAGAAGGCTGACGCCGACCGCTTCGACGTGACGCGTCGTGCCGACGAACCGCGTGGTGAGTGGATTGATCCCAAGCTCGGCCAGACCAGATTCCAGGTGTACGCGGGGACGTGGCTGGCCTCTCGGCTGCACAAGCCCGGAACCTCGATGACCTACGAAGGGCACCTGAAGAACCACATCAACCCGGTGTTCGGCCTGGTTCCCCTAATCTCGATACGGCCTACTTCGGTGCAGAAGTGGGTGAAGGACCTGCACGTGAAAGGCCTGGCCCCGCGCACGGTCGAGACCATCTATGTGATCTTCTCCAGCATCATGCGCGGAGCCGTACGAGATGGCATGATCCGCCGCTCCCCCTGCGTCGACATCCGCCTGCCGGAGCCGGATAAGACCACGATCCGGCTCCTCTCCCCCACCGAGGTGCTCGCGCTCTACCAGGCCATGCGGCCCGACTACGCGCCGCTGATCCTCCTGGGCGCCGCGGCTGGTCTCCGGCAAGGAGAAGCGCTCGGTCTCGCCGTCGACCGGATCGACTTCGCCGAGGGCATGCTGACGGTGGACCAGCAGGTCGTGGTGATCGATCGGCGTCCGACGCTGGCTCCGCCGAAGACAAGAGCCTCTGTCCGCGACGTTCCCATCCCGGCCGTTCTCGCCCGTGCGCTGGCCGAGTTCATCGACAGGCACAAGCCTGAGGACGTGCTCTTCCGGACGACGCGCGGGAACCTGATCCGCCGCGACTACTTCAACGCCGACATCCTGAAGCCCGCGATCTTCTTAGCAGGGGTACCGGCGGACATGACGTTCCACGATCTTCGGCACACCTTCGCCAGTACGGCACTCGCCGAGGGCGTGCCCATCTCCGAGGTGTCCCGGTGGCTCGGGCACGAGTCCATCACCACGACCGTGGATCTCTACGGGCATCTGGTTCCCGAAGCGTCCGAACGGGCTCGCACGGCCCTGGACCATGCCTTCGCCGCGGCGGACGGGCTCATGTGAATGTGCCCTCATTGTGCCCTCCGGCTGCTTTGATCTTGCCCAGCAAAGGCTCCACCGCAGGTCAGAGGAGGAAAGGGCGGACGAGTCGGCCTGTAGGCCGGGTTTTGTCCTTCACTTGCGTGAAGGGGCGACCATCCATCTAGGGCCGACGTTGCCGGCGGCCTCAAGCGGTCTACCCGCGCGGCATCGGGCGGGCAGCCCTCAAGCGTCGCGCGCGGGACGCTCCGGAGAGCGCCCCTTCTTGACCTTGCTCCAGGTGGGGTTTACCGAGCCGCCCACGTCACCGTGGGCGCTGGTGGTCTCTTACACCACCGTTTCACCCTTACCTCGTCCTGGGACGAGGCGGTCTGTTCTCTGTGGCACTTTCCCGCGGGTCACCCCGGGTCGGCGTTACCGACCACCCTGCCCTGTGGAGCCCGGACCTTCCTCGGCGGGTCTCAGAAGAGACCCGACGCGGCCGCCCGGCCGGCTCGTCCGCCGTGTTCCAAGCCTAACGGCTCCCAAGTGGACTCCAACCGAGCGGCAAGTCGTCCGCGCTGGAATATGGATCAAGCAAGACGGACCGGACGAGCACCGGAGGAACCGATGAGAGCACCGACGACCGGCGAGACGACCGCTTCCGCACGCCGCGGGGACTCCGGCCACGGCGAAGGACGCAGTGGAGGGCGCGGCCATGGACGCGGCCATGGACGCGGTGGAGAACGAGTGGTGCTCCACCGCCCCCATGGCCGAGGTCTGTCGTGGACGTGAGACCGCAGGTTCAGCGCAGGTGCGAGGTGTCATTGAACGCCTTCACCACCGCCGGGCCGTCGGCGTAGTACTCGATCAGGGACAGGGCTGACAGGTCGAGATGCATGCGGTACAGCGCACCGAGGGGAGCGAGCAGCGCGAACCGCAGCAGCATCTTGATCGGCGTGACGTGGGAGACGGCGAGGACCGCCTTGCCCTCGTAACGCTCGATCAGCATGTCCCCGGTCGCCTGGACCCGCCGCGCCGCCTCCCCGAAACTCTCCCCACCCGGCGGCGCGGCGGACGGGTCCGCCAGCCACGCGGCGAGTTCGTCGGGCCAGCGGCGCTGGATCTCCGTGAACGTGTGGCCTTCCCAGTCTCCGAAGTCGGTCTCCCGCAGCCCCTCCTCGACGAGGACCTCAAGCCCGACCCTGGCCGCGATGATCTCCGCGGTGGCGCGGGCGCGCCTGAGCGGCGAGCTGACGATCACCTGGATGTCGTACGGCTTCCCGGCGAGTTTCACCGCGGCGGCTTCGGCCTGGGCGACGCCGTTGGGCGTGAGCTCGGGGTCGCCGAGCCCGGAGAACCTGCGCTCGACGGAGAGGGGCGTCTCACCGTGCCGGAGCAGGTACAGCGAGGTCGCGACGGAGGTGGGCGAACGCCAGCCGGTGCCCGTACCCGTGGGGGTGGCCAGGCCCGCTCGCTCGCGCGTGGTGGTCCCGCCGCCGTCCCCGTCACCGCCGGAGTCACCGGCCACGAGGTCGCCGGCGTCGGGAGCGCCGTTGCCGAGGTCACCGGTGTCGAAGAGCAGCAGGTCCTCGGCGGGACGGGCGGGAGCGGTGCGGCCGGCGGGGGAACCGCTTTTGGAAGCAGCTCTTCCTGAGGCGCCGCTCTCGAGAGCACCACTGTCAGGGGCCCGGCCGGCGGAGACGCCGCTTTCCGAGGTTCGGCTTCCGGAGACGCCGCTTCCGGAAACCCGGCCGCCGGGCGCTTCCGCGGCGGCGGAGGAACCGGAGAGGGTCCAGGCGCGGCCCTTGGCGGCGGCGTCCATGGCCTCGTTGGCCAGGCGGTCGGCGTCCTTGTTCTTCTCGCGGGGAATCCAGCGCCAGGTCACCTTGAGGCGCCTGGCGAGGGCCGCGGCCTCCAGGGCGAGCGGGCGCAGGCCCTCGTTCTTGATCTTCCAGCGGCCGGCCATCTGCTCGACGACCAGCTTGGAGTCCATCCTGACCTCGACCTTCGCGCCGTCGCCGGCGAGAGAGAGGAGGGAGGTCAGGCCCGCGATGAGCCCGCGGTACTCGGCGACGTTGTTGGTCTGGGTGCCGATCGACGCGGCTGTCTCGACCAGCACCTGGCCGTCGGCGGCGTCCTTGACGACGGCGCCGTAGCCCGCCGGGCCCGGGTTGCCCCGCGAGCCGCCGTCGGCCTCGATGACGTACGAGGTCACGGAGCTCACAGGGCTCACAGACCGGACTCGGCGGTACGGACGAGGATCCGGCGGCACTCCTCGCAGCGGATGACCTCGTCGTGGGAGGCGGCCTTGATGCGGTTGATCTCGGCGATGGACAGGCTCGTGCGGCAGCCGAGGCAGCGGGCTCCCTGGAGCATCGCGGCGCCCACCCCGAACTGCTCCTTGAGCTTCCCGTAGAGGGCGAGCAGGTCGGCGGGGATGTCCTCGGCGACCCCGGCGCGCTTGCCCTGGAGCTCGTCCCTCTCCTTGTCGATCTCGGCGAAGGCCGCGTCCCTGCGGTCCTCGGCGGTGCCGCGGGTGCCCGCGAGCTCGTCGCGCTCGGCCACGAGCCTGGCGACCTGCCCGTCGGCCGCCTCGCGGCGCTCCATGATCTCCAGCACGACCTCTTCCAGATCGCCCTGCCTGCGCTTCAGGGAGACGATCTCGGACTGGAGGCTGGCCAGGTCCTTGGGGGAGGACACCTGGCCGGAGTCGAGGCGCTTCTGGTCGCGCTCGGCACGGGTGCGGACGGAGTCGACGTCGGCCTCGGCCTTGCTCTGCTCGCGGGCGAGGTCGCCGGACTCGGTCTCGGCGGCGATCACCTGGGTGGCGATGCGGGCGATGCGCCCGGAGAGCTCGTCGATCTGTGCCAGCTCGGGCAGGGTGCGGCGGCGATGGGCCAGCCGGTCGATGGCGGAGTCGAGTTCGGCCAGGTCAAGCAGACGCTTCTGGGCCGCAGGGGCTGCTTTCACGTGAAATCCTCGCACTTTGCTGTTGTGTTCCAGGCGTCCGTGACCGTCTCGGATACGCGCGTCTCAACAGTAATCCCCCTGGCGGCCGACGCGGACGCGAGATGGTGTGCCGCGTCGGCGAGCCAGGGCCATTCGGTGGCCCAGTGGGCCGCGTCGATCAGCGCGGGACCGCCGGAGGCCTCCATGAACTCGCTGGCCGGGTGGTGGCGCAGATCGGCGGTGAGGAAGACGTCCACCCCGGCGGCGCGGGCCGTCCCGAGGAGGGAGTCTCCCGATCCCCCGCTGACCGCGATCCGCTGGACGGGGCGGCCGGGGTCTCCGGCGACCCGCAGGCCGCCCGCCGTGGCGGGGAGCCCGCGGGCGGCCAGCCGGGCGAAGTCGGCGAGGGAGACGGGGGCCGGCAACGAGCCGACGCGGCCCAGGCCGCGCCGGGGGTCGTCGGCGGCGGGACTGAGGGGGACGAGCGGGCCGGTCAGGCCGACGGCGCGGGCGAGCGCGTCGGAGACGCCGGGGTCGGCGACGTCGGCGTTGGTGTGGGCGGTGAAGAGCCCGATGTCGTTCTTGATCAGCGTGTGGACCAGCCGGCCCTTGAAGGTGGTGGCCGCGACGCTCGTGGTGCCGCGCAGGTAGAGGGGGTGGTGGGTGACGACGAGGTCGGCGCCCCAGTCGAGGGCCTCCTCGGCGACGACGGCCACCGGGTCGACCGCGAACAGGATCCTGCGCACCTCGGCGGAGGGATCTCCGCAGACGAGCCCGACCGCGTCCCACGACTCCGCCCATCTCGGGTCGTAACGGGACTCCAGCTCTGTGACGATGTCGGCAAGCGTAGGCACGTGCGCAGACTATCGGCCTTCCCCGGAGGGCTCGTCACGGTGGCTTCCGTACCGGCGTTCGCAGCGACCTCCGCAGCGACCTCCACGGCGGCTTGCGCACCGGCGTTCACAGCCACCTCCGCACCGGTTCCCGCACCGGCGTCCGGCGGCTTCCACAGTGGCCTCCCCGGCGGCTTTCCCTGCGCGGGTAGATCGCCTAGCGTAAGTGGACACTGACACCCGGAGGGCGTGCGCATGAGGCCTAATGTCGCGATCATCGGTGCCGGATTCGGCGGGCTGTGCATGGCCATCCGGCTGGAGAAGGCCGGCGTCCGCTCGTACACGATCTTCGAGAAGGGGGCCGACGTCGGGGGAACCTGGCGCGACAACATCTATCCGGGGGCGGGCTGTGACATCCCCTCGCACCTGTACTCCTTCTCCTTCGAGAGATACTCCAGCTGGACGCGCCGCTATCCCGAGCAGCCGGAGATCCTGCGCTACCTGGAGGGATGCGCCGACAAGTACGGCCTGCGCCCCAGGATCCGGCTGAACACCGCGGTCACCGCCGCCACCTTCGACGAGTCGCTGGGCAAATGGCGGGTCCGTACGACGGCCGGGGAGGAACTGTTCGACGTGGTGGTGTCGGCCGTGGGACAACTGAACCGGCCCCAATTACCCGACATTCCGGGAATGTCGTCATTCAACGGAGCGGCCTTCCACTCCGCGCGCTGGGACCACTCCGTCGACCTGGCGGGCAGGCGGGTGGCCGTGATCGGGAACGGGTCGTCGGCGGCGCAGCTCATCCCGAGGGTGGCCGAGGTGGCCGGGCACCTGAACGTCTTCCAGCGGACCCCCAACTGGGTGATCCCCAAGCCGGACGCCGTCTTCGGCCCCCGTGCGCGGACGGCCTTCCGCCTCGCGCCGTTCCTGCAGCGCGCCTACCGCGAGTGGCTCTACCGGTACACGGAGAACACCCTCTACCCGGCCCTGGCCGGAGGCTGGAGCACGGGCCTGCTGCGCAAGCGGGCCCTGGGGCACCTGCGTGAGCAGGTTCCCGACCCGCTGCTGCGGGCCAAGCTGACCCCCCGCTACCCGGTCGGCTGCAAGCGGGTCGTCATCGACAGCGGTTTCTATCCCGCGCTGACCCGCCCCGACGTGGACGTCGTCACCGACGGGATCACCCGGATCGTCCCCGGCGGCGTGGAGACCACCGCCGGACTCCGCGAGGCCGACGTCATCGTCTACGCGACCGGCTTCGAGACCACCGGCTTCCTGGCCCCCGTCCAGGTCACCGGGCGCGGGGGACGGCGGCTGGCCAAGGAGTGGAAGGACGGCGCGGAGGCGTACCTGGGCATCGCCGTGCCGCACTTCCCCAACCTGTTCCTGCTGTACGGCCCCAACACCAACCTCGGTCACAACTCGATCGTCTTCATGATCGAATGCCAGGTCCGGTACGTCATGGGCTGCCTGCCGTACCTGGCCTCGCGCGGGCCGATGGAGGTCCGGCCCGAGGCGATGGCCACCTGGCGGCGGAGCCTCGACCGGGCCATGGAGGGCATGGTCTGGCAGGCGGGCTGCACGAGCTGGTACAAGAACGCGTCCGGCCGGGTGACCGGCAACTGGCCGGGCACCGCGACCACCTACCGCCGCATCACCAGGGCCCCGCGTCCGGAGGCCTTCCGCTTCGCGCGCTGACCCCGCCCCCGCCGGAAAGCCGACCCGCCTCCGCCGGAAAGACGCGCGCGGGTCCACACCCTCGTAGAAGGGACCCTCGTACGGAAGCCGGGGGACCCTCATACGGAAGCCGGGGGAGCCGAGGCGGCGCGGAAGCACGCGACGGGCCGGGGTGCCGGTACGGTCGTGGCGAACGAGAGCCGTCCGCGCAGAAGGGCCCGCCCGTGTCCGCCGACCTCCACAGCGACTCCGTGGTCGCCGATACCCACAACGACCTGCTGATGGCCGTCACCGCCAGGCCCCCGCACCGGTGGGCGTCCTTCTTCCGCGATCGCTGGCTGCCCCAGCTGCGCGAGGGAGGGGTGAACCTCCAGGTGCTGCCGGTCTTCATCGACGGCCAGTACCGTCCCGAGGGCGCGCTCCGGCAGACCCTTCGCATGATCGAGTGCGCGCACGTGCTGGCCGAGGGGAACGCCGACGCCGTACGCCTCTGCCTGGACGGGACGCAGATCGACGAGGCGCTCGCCGAGGGCAGGATCGCCCTGGTCCTGGCGCTGGAGAGCATGCCGGGCCTGGACGCCGCCGTCGAGCTGGTGCCGACACTGCACCGGCTCGGCGTCCGGGTCGCCTCGATCGCGCACTGGGGCCGTACGGCGCTGGCCGACGGCAGCGGCGAGGACGCCACCGGCAGCAGGCTCACCGCGGCGGGGGTGGAGACGGTACGGGAGATGGAACGGCTCGGCATGATCTTCGACGTCTCCCACCTGGGCGCCTCCGGGGTGGAGCACGTGCTGGAGCTGGCGACCCGGCCGGTGATGGCCACCCACTCCTCGGCCCGCGCGCTGCGCGACCACCACCGCAACCTCACCGACGACCAGATCCGCGCGGTCACCGCGACCGGGGGCGTGGTGTGCGTCAACTTCCTGGCGGCCTTCCTCTCGGAGGATCCGGCCGAGTACACCGTGGACCGGCTGGTGGACCACATCGCGCACATCGCGAGCGTCGGCGGCATCGACCACGTGGGACTCGGCCCCGACTTCGTCCGCGAGGTCATGCACGACGTGACTCCCCCGTGCTGCGAGATGGACTACGACGTCGATCCCCTCGCGGCCCTGCCGGGACTGTCGGGTCCGAGCGGGTTGCCCCTGGTCACCGACGCCCTGCTCAAGCACGGCTTCGCCGACGAGGAGATCGTGAAGATCATCGGAGGGAACGTGCACCGGCTGTTCCGCGCCCAGCTGGGCAGGCCCGCTTGAACGAGCCCGGCGGGGGGCACCACCGGAGGGGACCGGATGACGACCTCGGCCGGTACGGATGGCTCGGGCGCCGAGCGGCACATCCCGGAGGGGGACGGAACGGCGAATGACAGGTGACCCGGGCACCGAGCGGCGCACCCCGAAGGCGAAATCCCCTACGACCACCGCGACCGGCGTGGCGGGTCCCGCCGTGGCGGGATATCGCACGGCGAAGGAAAGAGAGAGCGTGAGGATCACCGGTATCGAGTTGCGGCGGGTGGCGATGCCGCTGGTCGCCCCGTTTCGCACCTCCTTCGGCACCGAGACCGAACGCGACGTGCTCCTGGTGCGCGTCGTCACCCCTGACGCCGAGGGCTGGGGCGAGTGCGTGGCCATGTCCGACCCCCTCTACTCCCCCGAATACGTCGACGCCGCCGCCGACGTGCTACGCCGCTTCCTCATCCCCGCCCTGCCCACCCACACCGACGCCCACGGCGTGAACCGCGCCCTGCACCCTTTCAAAGGCCACCGCATGGCCAAGGCCGCCCTGGAAACCGCCGTCCTGGACGCCCAGCTGCGCACCAGCGGCCAATCCCTGGCCGGCTATCTCGGCGCCGCCACCGACCGCGTCCCCGCCGGCGTCTCGATCGGCATCATGCCCACCATTCCCGAACTTCTCGAGGCCGTCACCGCGTACCTGCACGAGGGCTACCGGCGCGTCAAACTCAAAATCGCCCCCGGCTGGGACCTCGCCCCCACCCGCGCCGTGCGCGAACACTTCGGCCCCGACCTGGCCCTGCAAGTCGACGCCAACGCCGCCTACACCCTCACCGACGCCCCCCACCTGGCCAAACTCGACCCCCTGGACCTGCTGCTCATCGAACAACCCCTCGCCCACGACGACCTCCTGCAACACGCCCACCTCGCCAAGAAGATCACCACCCCCATCTGCCTGGACGAATCCATCGAATCGGCCACCCACGCCGCCGCCGCCATCACCCTGGGCGCCTGCTCCATCATCAACATCAAACCCGGCCGCGTCGGCGGCTACCTCGAAGCACGACGCATCCACGACCTCGCCCGCGCCCACGGCCTGGCCGTCTGGTGCGGCGGCATGCTCGAGACCGGCATCGGCCGCGCCGCCAACCTCGCCCTCGCCGCCCTGCCCGGCTTCACCCTGCCCGGCGACACCTCCGCCTCCCGCCGCTACTACACCACCGACCTCACCCCGCCCTTCGAACTCCACGACGGCCACCTCGACGTCCCCGCCGCCCCCGGCATCGGCGTCGACCCCATCCCCGCCGTCCTCGAGGAGGTCACCACCTCCACCGAATGGATCACCCTCTAGGGCGGGACGGCGGCGGAGACGAGCCGGGGGCGGCGGGTGGCACTGGCACTGCACTAGCACTGACATCCACGAAAGTTCATATTCATTCGAATGAATACCTATTTACATAGGTATAAGGATGTTTGTCGCTCCTTGGCGATTAATCATCTTGATACGGTAATTAATCTGCCTAATATCCTTGTCGAATGGCTGGAGAGCGACGTGTTCACGGGGAGAAGGTGGTCCGTACGGCTCCGGCTGACGCTGATCGCCGTCTCCATGACCGTCGTGTCGGGAATCGCCCTCATCGCGATCGCGACGTTCTCCGTTCACGGTCCGGCGGGCAGTTTCAAGACCGAGGAGGCGGCGGGCGCCGCGCTGCAGAGCGTCCATCTGGCCAAGCGTGGGCAACTGCCTTCGGTGGTACCGCCGGGAAAAACCGACGGCATGCAACTGCTGAACTGCTGAACGCGAAGGACGAGATCATCGCGTCGACCCCCAACCTGGTCGGCGCCCCCCGGATGGCGAACTTCGCCCCTCCCGCGACGAGTGTCAGGCAGGACAGGGAGGTGTGCGCATCCCTCGGTACCCCGGGGAGATCGCCCGCACGCACGGTGGCCTCCTGAGGCTGGAGGACAGCACGCGGGGTGCCCGGTTCGTGCTGCGCATCCCCTTGCACCCCGGTCCGGACGGCGATCCCCCTCCGGGCGCAGGACCTCGAGTGCGGTCGCCGACCCCCGCCCCTGCCCCTGCCGGCGCGCCGTGACCCGCTAGGGTTCCCTTGTGGCAAGGGGATTTGGGCGATTACGTCGTGAAGATCTGCTCCGGACCGCCTGCGATGTCATCGCGGCTCAGGGGTTCGGTCACACGCGGACCGCTGACATCGCCCAGGCGGCCGGTGTCAGCCAGGCGCTGCTCTTCTACCATTTCGAGACCAAGGAGAAGCTGTTCGCCCAGGCCTTCTCCTACGCCGCCCAGCTCGACCTGAACGCGCTCGTCAAGATGGAGGAGTCGGGCGGCTCCCCGCTCGACCGGCTGCGCGCTCTGCTCAGGTTCTATCCGCCCAGCGGGAAGTCCAAGTCATGGGCCCTGTGGATCGACGCCTGGGCGGAGTCGATGCGCAACGCCGAGCTTGAGGAGATGTCCCGCAGGATCGACATGCGGTGGAAGGGCGCCCTCCGCGCGATCATCGACGACGGCGTGGAGGCGGGGATCTTCACCTGCGCGGACCCCGAGGGCGCGACCTGGCGGGTCATGTCCCTCATCGACGGCCTGTCCACGCAGGTGACGGTACACCGGCGGGTGCTCTCGCGGGCGCGGATGATCGAGTTCATCCGGACGGCCGCGGCGGCGGAACTGGGTCTCTCCCTCGCCGAACTGAGCTGAACAGCCCCTTGGGCAGTACGACCAGGAGCATGGCGAGGGCGATCAGCCCCCCGCCGAGGTATACGCCCGTGGTGAGCGGCTCCCCGTACAGCGCCACGGCGAGTGCGGTCACCCAGAGTGGCTGGGCCGACAGGATCACCGCGGCGGAGACCGGCGAGACGTGGACCTGACCCCAGGAGCGGGCCAGGAAACCCAGGGCGCAGGCCACGATCGACAGGTGGCCGAGAATCGCCCAGTCACCCGGCCTCGCGGGCGGGGTCAGGCCGTCCGGCGCGGCGAGGACCCCCGTCATGACGGCGATGGTGCCGAGCTGGATCACCGTGACCGCGTAGGCGTTCTGCCGCGCCTCGGCGGAGTTGCCGAGCACCAGCGTGTGGACCGCGTACAGGACCGCCGACAGCAGGGTGGCGGCCAGCGCGGGCAGGGCGATGTCGCCCTCCGCCCCCCTCATCAGGGTGAACGCGGTCATCGCGGCCATGGCCAGCGCCACCGCCGCCCAGACGCGGACCGAGGTCCTGGCCCCGAGCAGGAACAGCCCGAGAACCGGGGTGATCACCACGTACGAGCCGACCGTGAACCCCGAGACCGACGAGGGCAGATCGTGCAGTGAGACCGCCTGGGCCGTCTGGCCCACGCCGAACAGCAGGCCGAGCAGGATGCCGGTCAGCCAGGTGCTCTCCGACAGCCCCCGCAGGCTTTTCGGGCGGAGAGCGAGCAGCACGAGGGTGGCGATGCCGTACCGCTCGGCGAGAAGGTCCGCCACGGGCATGCGGACGATGAGGTCCTTCATCAGCGGGAAAGCCGATCCCCACGCGGCGCTGACGAAGATCAGAAGCACGATTCCCAGGACGGGCCGGGGAGCTACCACTGCCATACCCGAAGGGTTCCATCACCCGCAGCGACCGGAAGGTCACCGATCGAATCGGGAGTGGCATGGATACAACGCTGAGTGAAGGACGCCACACCGGCACGAGGGACCTCATACCCTCACCGGCTCCTCCGCCGACCTTTCCGCGGGGTGGGCGCTGGGAGCCGGACGCTCAGGGGACCGAGCGGATCTTCCAGACGAGGCCGGCGCCCAGGAGGGCGAGGGCCGCCGAGGTCAGGTAGAGGACGGGATAGCCGCCGAGACCGGCCACGATGGGACCGGCGACGACGGGGCCGAGCACCTGGGGGCCGGAGTTGGCGATGTTGATGACGCCGAGGTCCTTGGCGCGCCCCTCGGCGGCGGGCAGGACCTGGGTGACCAGGGCGTTGTCGACCGACAGGTAGATGCCGAAGCCGACCCCCATGATCGCGGCACCGGCCGTCGCCACCGGCCACTGGGGCCAGAACGCGAGCATCACCGCGGGGACCACGCTGATCAGGCCGGAGACCGTGACGAGCGCCCTGCGGCGGCCGAGCCTGTCGGAGATCACACCCGCGACGACGGTGGTGAGCACGACGGCCGCGGTGTAGATCAGGATCAGCACGAGCAGGCCGTCCTCGGCCTTCTCGCCGGGGAAGAGCCGCTCGTAGCCGACCGCGTCGGTGAGGAAGTACAGCAGGTAGAGGGTGGCGACGGCGTTGCCCAGCTGCATCAGGAAGCGTGTCAGCCAGGCCCAGAAGAAGTCGGGGTGGCTGCGAGGGCTGATCCAGAACCCCCTCAGGAAGGCCCGGGGCTCGAAGGGCGGCCTGGCCGCCAGGCGGGGGTCGTGGGTGGTGAGGACGAAGGGGAGCACACAGAGCGGGACCAGCGCCGCTATCAAGAAATATCCGGATTCGGTGGTAGTGGCGACCATGGTGACCAGGACCACGGCGAGCACCACCCCGAGCGACTGGGGAATCCCGATCCAGCCCGAGACCTCACCCCGCTGGCCGACCGGAACGTGGTCGGGCACCCCCGCGCCGAGCGCGGCCTGCATCGCGTTGAGCCCGGCCTGCGCGAGACACCATCCGGCCGCCACGCCGAGGATCGACTCCTGACCCGCCAGCAGGACCAGCGCCCCGGCTCCGACCAGCGCCCCGCCCAGCGACCACGGATGCCTGCGTCCGAACCGCCCGGCCGTACGGTCGGACAACGCTCCGGCGACAGGGTTGAGGAGCATCGCGACGGCGGCCCCCGCCCCGGTCACCAGCGCCAGCGACCCCTCCTTGCCCACCGGGTCGATCGACGCCACCTGCGAGGGCAGCAGCACCTGGAGCGGCCCGAAATAGGCCATCCAGAGCGCCAGGTTGGCCAGCGAGATGCCGGCCACCCACCATGGCCCCACCCTGCGTGTCGGCTCGGCGAGCGCCGCGCGGCCGTCCGGCGCGACGTGGCGGTCAGACGTGGTCACCGGCCACCGTCCTCGGTCCCTGCGCTCCGGGGTCCCTCGCGGCCTTCGCCGCGCCGGTGCCGGGCGCGCCGCCGGAGGACCCGTCCCCGCCGCCGGGCCGGGTGACGGGGCGCTCGGCCGGGACGATGCCGCACAGCCCGGCGACCTCGTCGAGCGGGACGTCCCCGGCCACGGAGGCGACCAGCAGGGTCTCCAGCCCGCGCAGCAGCGCGTAGGCCGTGGGACGCGGCAGGTAGGCGGTGTCGGCCATCAGGTACAGCTCGCAGGTGTTGGTGGCGGTGCCGGTGGCGAACAGGGCCGTGGCGTCCACCTCGGGCCAGGATCCGACGTGGAAGGTCCTGGTCCGCTCGGTGAGGGCGGCGATCGCGGCGGGGTCGCCCGGTGGCTCGACCGCGGGCAGGTGGGGCCAGTGGCCGACGGTCCTCGCGTCGTTG
Organism: Streptosporangium sp. G12; assembly: GCF_052983175.1. Classification (NCBI taxonomy): domain Bacteria; kingdom Bacillati; phylum Actinomycetota; class Actinomycetes; order Streptosporangiales; family Streptosporangiaceae; genus Streptosporangium; species Streptosporangium sp. G12. Next base: position 58,062 of record NZ_JBRIQO010000005.1, read on the forward strand.
AAGTAGGCCGACAGGTCCACGGGCCGCCCGCGCTCGCGGCCGATCTCCTCGCGCAGCGCCATCATCCGGTACGGGTCGTAGTGCGCGTTCCGGTAGGCGGTCAGCGCCTGCCGGTGCCCGGCGCGGGCGGCGTCCGCGAACGTTCCACCCGGCAGGCCGAGGACGAAGATCCCGTCCTGTACGGCGCTGCCCGCCATGGCGGCGACCCGGGGGTCGTGCCGGTTGGCCACGATGAGCTGCATGACCACCTCGCGGTGGCCGGTGAGCGCGCTCAGCAGCACCGCGCTCGCCGTGGTCAGCACGCTGGCCGTGCTGACCGACCAGCGCGCCGCCAGCACCTCGGCCGCCGCCGCGGTGGCGGCCGACTCCATGCCGACCTTGACGAACCGCGGCTCCTCCGGCGTCGTGCGGGGGAAGTCGAACATGCTCAGGGGCGCCCGCTCCAGGATCGCGCGCCAGTGACGCAGCGTCCGCTCGCCGCGGGCGGCGCCGGCCCCCTCGCGCTCGAAGGCGGCCTGGTCCATCGGCTGCCAGCCGGGGGCTGCCATCTCGCCACCGGCGAGCAGGTCCCGCCAGTCGCGCGCCAGCACCTCCAGGGCCCCACCGTCCACGGCCAGGTGGGACAGGGTGAGGGCCACCGTCCTGGGACGGCCGTCGACGGTCACGACGGCGCAGCGGAACGGCAGGTCGGCCGCGTAGTCGAACGCGGTGGCGGCCAGCCGGACGGAGAGCTCCCTGGCGGCGGCGAGCGGTCTGGCCTCCCCGGCGTCGTACGTCTCGACGGTGAACCGGCCCTGGCGCGCCACGCGCTGGACCAGTCCGCCGGGCGTCTCCTCGTACGTCGTCCGCAGCGTCTCGTGCCGCTCGACGAGCGCGCGCAGCGCCCGCAGGACGGTGTCGAGGTCGCGTCTGCCGTAGACGGGCAGCACCCAGGGCATGTTGAAGTACGGGTCGTCGTCGTCCAGCCACCGGGTGAGCCGCCAGATGGCCAGCTGGCCCCAGCTGAGCGGCGACTCGCCGCCGCGCGCCCCGGTGAACTCCACGGACGTCGCACCGATCCGCGCGGGGCCGGCCGTCATCGGGTCCGGCCGATCTCTTCGACGACGTCCGCGCGGGACGCCCTTTCCCATCCGTGTACCAGCGACATCGACATTTCAGACGCCTTCCGTCCGGCCTGTCGCGGCGGCCTCCAAATGGCCCCGCGGCTCCCTTGTGCTGACTTTTCCCGACCGGTTCCCGAGCAGGGCGTCGACGACGAGCATCCGTCCAGGGATCTCGTGCCCGGCGCGGCGTTTCCATCGGGAAGGCCCGCGGCCCGACACCGGCGTGGGCGAATGGCGCCTTCTCTGCCGCGCGCGAGCGCGGCGAATCGGTGACGCTGCTCGAAGCGAGGCTAAGGATCACGTGCCGAATTCGTCAAGGTTTCACGGTTGTTTTCCATCCCGATAAATCCAAACAAACCATCCCTCAAGGGCTTTTACCAGATAACTCCGCATATTCTTCGTTTTTTGAATGTTTGTCATCCTGTTAGTCATTGACTCCGTTCCCCCGGGCTCCTACCCTCCGCCGGGAGGTCCCCGGGCCCTCTCGCCGGGACGTGACCCGGGGCAGGGGCGCGGCTGACCCGCGCGAGCGCGATTCCCGGGCGGGAGGCCGGGGTGGGAGCATGTCCTTCGTCATGACGATCCCAAAGGAAGGCCACGACCGGTGAGGCGGCTACTCACGGTCCTGCTGCTCGCGTCCGCCGCGCTGCTCGGCGCGGTCGCCCCGGCGCAGGCCCACAACGTGCTGATCAGCAGCGACCCCAAGGACGGTACCGAGCTGGCCACCGGACCCGAGAAGATCACACTCACCTTCGACCAGCCCGTCCGGCAGGGCTTCGCACAGATCAGCGTGATCGGCCCGGACGGCACGCGGTGGGAGGCCGGGAAGACCGCCGTCGACAGGGCGAAGGTCAGCGTCGCCGTGAAACCCCTCGGCCCCGCCGGGGTGTACGCGATCGGCTACCGGATCCTCTCCTCCGACGGCCACCCGGTCTCCAGCAAGATCACGTTCACCCTGACCGCCCCCGGCCGGGGCGGCTCCGGCGGCTCCGCTCAGGCGCCCGCCGCCTCCGCCCCGGTGGTCTCCGCCGCCGCGCCGCAGGAGCCCGATCTGGGTGCCCAGGCCGCCGAGGCCGCGCAGAACGGCGGGGCCGGGATGGCCGTGCTGTGGATCGCGGGCTCCATCGTCCTGCTGGGCGGGGCCACCGTCGTGGCGATGCGCCGTACGAGGGAGCAGGGGGGCACGGGATGACCGTGACCACCGAGCGGGTCGCCGAGGCCGGCACCGCCAGGAGGCTCGTGATCGGCGGGTTCGTCTCCGCGGCCCTGCTGGCCGTGCTGGCCGCGACGGCGCTCGCCCCCCAGGAGGCGGTGCCGGGGATCGCGATCCCCGGACCGCTGGTGGAGTACGGGCTGCCGGTGCTGCGGGTGCTGCTGGACCTGGCGGCGGTGGCGGTGGTCGGGCTCAGCCTGCTGCCGAAGCTGCTCGGGTTCGACGACCCGGACGGCACCGAGCCGGTGATGCGCCGGGCCCGGCCGATGGCCGTCACCTTCGCCTGGGCGTGGGCGCTGCTGGCTCTGGCGGTCATCGTGTTCCAGACGGCCGAGCTGAACCCCGGGCCGGTCCCCACCCCCGGGATGATCGCCGAGTACGTCGACAGCGTCGGCGCCGGGCAGGGCATGCTCTTCAGCGCCGCCTGCGCGCTGTCCTACGCCGGGATCGGGCTGCTGGCCGTGCGGTACGGCGAGAAGGTCCCGGCCGAGCTGCGGATCGTGATCGCCCTCTTCGGGCTGCTGCCGATCCCGGTCACCGGCCACGCGGTCGACTCGGCCTGGCACGACCCCATCATGATCTCGATGGAGCTGCACGTGATGGGCGCGGCGGCGTGGACCGGCGGCCTGCTCGCGGTCGTCCTGCTGGTCGCCGCGGACCGGGAGCTGCTGGCCCGGGTGCTGCCGGCGTTCTCCAGGCTGGCGACCCTGGCCCTGGTCGTGGTCGGGCTCTCCGGCCTGGTGAACGGCCTGGCCACGATGGCCCTCACCCCGGGGGTCGAGCTGCCCGGGGCCCTGCTGACCAACGAGTACGGCCTGCTGGTCGTGGCCAAGGTCGCGTGCGTGGCGCTGCTGATCCCGTTCGCCGCCCACATCCGCTTCCGCCTGCTGCCGCACATCGCCGAGCGGCGGGCGACGGCGGTCGTCGCGTGGGCGGCGGCCGAGATCACCGTGATGGGGCTGGCCTACGGGGTCGCGGTCGCGCTGACCAGCGCCTCCCTGTCCTGAGCCCGCAGCGTGTGACGGCTGAACGACCATTCGGCGGCCAGCCACAGGACGGCGAGCCCGGCCCCCCCGACCAGCATGGTCGTGGGGGGCACCAGCGGCGGCGCCATGAACATCGAGTGCTGGAAGCGCAGTGCCTGGTCGATGAGGAGGGTGGCGCCGACGGAGCCGACCAGCGCCCTCACCACGGGCATCCTGATCAGGAACGCCAGGTCGACGGCGAGCGCCCCGGCGATCAGGAAGACCGGGATCGCCGAGCGCGGGAAGTCGGCCACGGCCAGGAGCGGCCAGATCAGGGTGCGGAAGACGATGTAGGCGCCGATCACGGCGGTGGCGGAGAACATCCGGCCGATCATCGCGCGGGCGTAGACGGCCACCATGACGGCGGCCATCGCCGCGTAGAGCGGGTAGAGCTGGTCGGGGACGGGCAGCGCGAAGTGGAGCGCCACGGCCCTGTCGCTCACCGGCAGCCCGATCTGCTCGGCGGCGAACTGGATCAGGATCGGCTCGGCCTCCGGCGCCCCCCGGTCCCAGGCGGCGATGGCGTACACGCCGTACTCCTGGTGCTGGGCCGGGAACCAGACGTTCTCGAAGAGGAACACGAAGAGCCCGCCGAGGACCAGCGTGCGCGTCCGCCCCGGGACCGCCCGGACGAACCAGCCCCGGATCACGCCGCAGACCATGAAGAGCGTGCCGATGTAGAGCATCAGGTGGGACGGGCTCCACGAGGTGATGTCGAGCCCGTTGATCCGGTGGTTGATCAGGTCCAGCGGGACCGCGACCAGGAAGACGCCCGTGCCCCAGGTGATGAGGCGCTGCGCGAGTTTGTCCACGCCGTAGCCGGTGTAGACGTGGATGATCGTGAGGGCGAGGACGAGGGCGGTGCCGACGCTGTTGAGCAGGTGCGGCGGGGCCAGGTCGTCGCGGAGCCACTTGAAGTGCCAGGAGACGTCCCAGGACGCTCCGAGCACCTTGAACGAGAAAGCCACCAGCCACCCGAGATAGAGGAGCCTGAACAGGTCCTCCGGGGTCTCCCTGCCGGCCTTCCCACGCGTCCAATACGGCAGAGCCCACTCAAGGACGGGAGTGGCTCTTCTTCGAAGGCTCTCTACTGGCTTCACGCGTCGAAATGATGCCGCTCCTTTACCTCGCTCCGCAATCGGGGACAACCCTGAGCATCGGGACCACTCCCTCCCTCCTGCCCCGCAGGTGATCACCCGCGTTCGGTTCCGCCGCCGGCCGCGGCGGCCCGCCGGCGGTTCGCCCGTGCCTGACCGGCGGGAACGCTCCTGAGAGCGGTCTCAGGAGGCTCTCAGCTCCGATCAGTAGGCTCTCGTCATGCAACGTGGGGGAAAACGGGCCGTCCGGGGCCCGGGAATCACCGTGGTCGCCGTGATCGCCGTGCTGGTCGCCGGTGTCGCGGTCTGGCTGGTGTGGCCGTCCGAACCGGACGTACGGGCCCGGAACCAGATGATCACGGTGGTCGACGGGCCGGGCGACGACCAGCGGGTCACGCTGGACACGAGCTTCTTCCCTCCGGCCGGAGGCGGCAGGGCTCCGGCCGTGCTGCTCGCGCACGGCTTCGGCGGCAGCAAGCAGAGCGTCAGGGACGCCGCCGTACGGCTGGCGCGGGACGGCTACGCCGTGCTGACCTGGTCCGCGCGGGGCTTCGGCCGCTCCTCGGGGCAGATCGCGCTGAACTCCCCCGACTACGAGGTCAAGGACGTGCGCCAGCTGGTCGACTGGGTCGCCAGGCGGCCCGAGGTCCGGCTCGACGCGGCGGGCGACCCGCGGGTGGGCGTCGCGGGCGGCTCCTACGGCGGGGCCATCGCGCTGATGGCCGCCGCCCACGACCCCAGGATCGACGCGATCGTCCCGCAGATCACCTGGTACGACCTGGCCGACGCGCTGTTCCCGAACGCCACCGGGCAGGGCCCGGAGAGCGGGGTGTTCAAGCGCATGTGGGCCGGGCTGTTCTTCAGCCGCGGCGGTCCCGCGCCGGGCGCGGCCGGGCTGGCCGCCCTCGGCGGCGGGAGCGGCGCGGGCCGTGAGGCGGACGGGGAGGACGGGGAGGACGGGGAGGACGGGGCCGGGGCTCCGTCCGCGCCGCCCCGGCCGCTCACCGCGGAGGAGGTCCGGTGCGGCCGGTTCCTGCCGGAGATCTGTGACATGTACCAGAAGGTGGCGGAGAGCGGCCGGGCGACGGCGGACGCGGTGGCGACGCTGCGCAGGTCCAGCCCGATCTCGGTGCCCGGCAGGATCAAGGTTCCGACGCTGCTGCTGCAGGGACAGCGCGACTCGCTGTTCACCCTGGGCCAGGCGGACGCCAACGCCAGGGCGATCGCCGCCACCGGCGCCCCGGTGGAGGTCGCCTGGTTCGACGGCGGCCACGACGGCGGCAACGGCGAGGTCGACTGGCTGCACGACAGGACGCTCGGCTGGTTCGACCGCCACCTGAAGGAGGACGGAGGGGCCGGCCAGGCGGGCGGCGCCTTCACCGTCACCCGCGACGGCGGACGCGACCCCGGCACCCGGCGCCCGGTCCAGCTGCACGCCGTCGCCGACGGCTATCCGGGACTGTCCGGCACCGGCCAGACCTCCGTACCGCTCAGCGGGCCCGACCAGCAGGTGGCCAACCCGCCCGGCGGATCCCCCGCCTCGATCTCCGCGGTCCCCGGCTTCGGCGGTCTCGGCGGAGGTGCCACCGCGAACCTGTCGATCGACATGGCGGGCCAGAGCGCCACCTTCGACTCCGCTCCGCTGGCCGCCCCGCTCCAGGTCACCGGCAGCTCGACCGTACGGGTGCGGGTGACGCCCGAACCGTCCGCCCCCGCGGCGGGTGACGCCGCGGGGAGCGGCCCGGACACCGGCGAGGCGGAAGCGGGGGCCGCCGAGGCGCGGGCCGGAGGCGGCGGGACGCGCGCGGCGGGCGAGGTGACGCTGTTCGCCAAGCTCTACGACGTCGCGGGTGCGACGCAGGCACCGATCCTGCCCGAAGGGCTCGTCGCCCCGGTCAGGATCGCGATCCCCGAAGGCGGCTCCGGCGAGGCCACCGTGACCCTGCCGGCCATCGACCACAGGTTCGAGGCCGGGCACCGGCTGCGCGTCGCGTTCACCACCACCGACCTCGGCTACAGCACCCCCGCGCCCCCGGCCGTCTACAAGGTCGCCCTGGCCTCACCGGCCGTGACCGTCCCCACCCACGCCACCCTGCGCACCCCCTCGACCGGCCCCGCCTGGTGGATCTGGGCGCTGCCGCTGCTCTCCCTCGCCCTCGCGGCGGCCCTGCTGCTCGCCGGGCGCCGCCGCGCCGCCGACGAGCACGACCCGGAGCTGGACTCCGTGCCGCTGCGGATCCACGGCCTGACCAAGGCGTACCGGAACGGCGAGCTCGCGGTGAACGACCTGTCGTTCACCGTCGAGCACGGCCAGGTGCTCGGCCTGCTCGGCCCCAACGGGGCCGGCAAGACCACCACCCTGCGCATGCTGATGGGCCTGATCAAACCCGACGGCGGCGAGGTGCGGATCTTCGGGCACCGGGTGGTGCCCGGCGCCCCGGTCCTGTCCAGGCTCGGCTCGTTCGTCGAGGGCCCGGGTTTCCTGCCGCACCTCAACGGCCGCGACAACCTGGAGCTGTACTGGAAGGCGACCGGCCGGCCCGCCGAGGACGCCAGGTTCGCCGAGGCCCTGGAGATCGCCGACCTCGGCAAGGCCCTGGACCGCGCCGTCCGCACCTACTCGCAGGGCATGCGCCAGCGCCTGGCCATCGCGCAGGCCATGCTCGGCCTGCCCGACCTGCTCGTCCTGGACGAACCCACCAACGGTCTCGACCCGCCCCAGATCCGCGAGATGCGCGAGGTCCTGATCCGCTACGCCAGAGGGGGCCGCACGGTCATCGTCTCCAGCCACCTGCTCGCCGAGGTGGAACAGACCTGCAGTCACGTGGTGGTCATGCACCGCGGGCGCCTCGTCACGGCCGGGACCGTGGCCGAGCTGCTGAGCAGCCGCACCCCGGTCAACGGCTCCGGCACCCGCCTGGAAGACGTCTTCCTGGACCTGATCGGAGAGAAGGCGTGAGCGACACCGACGGTGCCCGTGGCACCATGACCGGCGCGACGGGCGACGGCCCCGCGCGAAACGGCGCCGCGCGAAACGGCGCCCCGGAGAACGGCGTCGCGGAGAACGGTTCGGCGCGCGGATACGCGCCGGGGCGCACGCTGCCGCTCGCCGTGGAGATCGTCCGGCAGTTCAAGCGGCGCCGCACGCTGGTGATGTTCGGCCTGCTGCTCGCGCTGCCGTGGATCCTGGTGATCGCCTTCAAGGTCGGCGCCGGGTCCGGGCAGCCCACCACCACGCTGCGCATCTCCGACCTGGCCACCGAGGGCGGGCTGAACTTCGCGGCCTTCGCCCTGTCGGTGTCGGCGAGCTTCCTGCTGGTCGTCGCGGTGGCGCTGTTCTGCGGCGACACCGTGGCCAGCGAGGCCAGCTGGTCGTCGCTGCGTTACCTGCTGGCCGCCCCGATCCCGCGCGACCGCCTGCTGCGGCAGAAGCTGGTCGTCGCGATGGGCTACTCGGCGGCGGCGGTGATCTGCCTGCCGGTGATGGCCCTGCTGGCCGGGACCCTCGCCTTCGGGTGGAACGACGTCCGGGTGCCGGGGACCGGTGAGACGATCGCCGCCCTGGACGTGCTGCCCCGGTTCGGGGTGGTGATCGGCTACGCCCTGGTCAGCCAGTTCGTGGTCGCGGCCCTGGCCTTCCTGCTCTCCGTCAGCACCGACTCCCCGCTGGGAGCGGTCGGCGGGGCGGTCGGCCTGGTGATCGTCAGCAACATCCTGCAGGCGGTCGAGGCGCTCGGCCGGCTCAGGGAGTTTCTGCCGACGTTCTGGAACACCGCGTGGCTGGACGCCCTGGCCCCGCAGCCGGAGTACGACGGCATGCTCAAGGGGGTGGCCGTCTCCGTGACCTACTCGGCGATCCTGATCGCGTTCGCCTTCCGCCGCTTCCGCGTCAAGGACGTCGTCTCCTAGCCCGTCTCCCGGCGCCGCTCCCGGCGGAGCGGCTCACGGCGGGGTTCCCACGGCGGGACCCCGCCCGCGGGATCATCCCCAGTGGGGAGGGCGGTCCTCGATCAGTCGGGCGTCGTCGTCGGCCTCGCGCCACTCGCTCCAGCCGAGATCGGTGTCGTCGGCGGTCTGGTCGGGCAGGATCGGCAGCCCGTCGTCGGCGAGATCGACGGGACGCAGGTCATCGGGTTCGCGCACTGTCACGCGCTCCATGCTAGCCACCCGCGCCGCCCGCGCCCTCCCTCTCGCGGAAAGGTCGCCCTTCGCCCTCGGAGAAAGCCCGGCCCCGAGAGGATCCGTTTCCTCCCCGGCCGTCCTGAAAGCCCGGCCCCGTACCCCGCGACGCCGGGGACAGGCGGGAGCCCAGACGGTACGATGCGGTGGCAGGTTCCGGCTATCCCCCCGTGAGGCGCCATGACAACGCCAGCAGGATGGCGGCGAGACGGCAATCTGCCCAACGAGCTGACCAGCTTCGTGGGGCGCACCAGGTTGCTCACCACACTCCGGCAGCGGCTGGGCGAGCACCGCCTGGTCACGGTGACCGGCATCGGGGGCGTCGGCAAGTCCCGCACCGCCCTGCGGATCGCGCACCAGATGCGGGGCGACTTCAAGGACGGCGTCTGGTTCGCCGACCTGGCCCGCCTCCAGGACTCGGGCATGGTCCGCCACACGATCACCTCGGCCCTCGGGATCGCCGACCAGTCCGCCCGCTCGGCGGACGAGACGCTGGTCGAGTGGCTGGGCGACCGCGAGATCCTCCTGATCATCGACACCTGCGAGCACCTGGTCGACGCGTGCGCCGCCCTCTTCGAGGACCTGCTCGGCAACGCCGCGGGGCTGACCATCCTGGCGACCAGCCGCCAGTCGCTGAACGCCAGGGGCGAGCACACGGTCACCATCCCGCCGCTGGCCGTTCCCGGCGACTCCCCGGGCGAGGACGTCTTCACCAACGAGGCGGTGCAGCTCTTCGTCGCGCGGGCCAGCGCGGTGGTGCCCAACTTCATGCTGGACGAGTACAACGTCGGCCCGGTGGCCGAGCTCTGCCGCCGCCTCGACGGCATCCCGCTCGCCATCGAGCTGGCCGCGGTCCGGATGCGCGCCCTGTCGGTGGAGCAGATCCTCGGCCTGCTGGCCGACCGGTTCAGCCTGCTCGCGGGGGCCAGCCGCACGGCGCTGCCCAGGCACCAGACGCTGCGGGCCGCGATCGGCTGGAGCCACGAGCTGTGCGAGCCGGCCGAGCGGCTGCTGTGGGCGCGGCTGTCGGTCTTCGCCGGAGACTTCGAGCTCGACGCCGCCCGCTACGTCTGCTCGGGCGACAACCTCCCGTCCGAGGACATCATGGAGCTCATCTCCAGCCTGGTGGAGAAGTCGATCCTGCTGAGCGACGGCACGCCCTCGGGGCACCGCTACCGGCTGATCGACACCCTGCGGCAGTACGGCGAGGAGTGGCTGGACAAGCTCGGCGAGACGGCCGCGATCAGGCAGAAGCACCGCGACTACTACCTGCAGCTGGCCAAGCGGAGCGAGGAAGCCTGGTCGGGCGCCCGGCAGGTCTACTGGTACGTCAGGATGCGCCACGAGCACGACAACATCCGCGTCGCGCTCGACCACTGCCTGCGCACCCCCGGCGAGGTGCAGGCGGGGCTGAAGCTCCTGTCCTCCCTGTGGTTCATGTGGGTGGCCTGCGGGCTGGCCCGCGAGGGCAGGCTCTACCTGGAGAAGACCCTGGAGCTGGCGCGCCAGCCGAGCCCCGACCGGTGCAAGGCCCTGTGGGTGCTGTCCTACATCAACAGCGCGCAGGGAAACATCACCGGCGCCATCGAGGCGGCGGAGCAGTGCAGCTCCGACGCCGTCAGGGTCGGCGACTCGGGCGCGGTCATCCTGGCCACCAAGATGCTCGGCACGGCCGCGTTCCTGCAGAACGACCTGCAGAAGGCGAGCGCGCTGCTGGGCGTGGCGATCGAGTTCCACAAGAGCGGGCGCGAGCTCAACCCGGGCCTGCTGCCCTCGATCGTCGAGCTGTCCATGGTGCTGCTCATCCAGAACGAGCCGGCCGAGGCCGAGGTGCTGCTGCGCGACTGCATCGCGGTCTGCACCCAGCGCGGCGAGCTGTGGTTGCGCTCGTACGCCATCTACGCGCTCGCCAGCGTGTACCAGGCGATGGGCCGCTCCCCCGAGGCCATGTCGAACGCGCGCGAGGCGCTCCGGCTCAAGCGCTACTTCCACGACGTGCTCGGGATCGGCCTGGCGATCGAGGTGGTGGCCAAGCAGGCGCTGGAGGACGGCCAGGCGGCGCTCGCCGCCCGGCTGATGGGCGGCGGCCAGGCCAACTGGCGGACCTTCGGGATGCCGCAGCTGGGCTCCCCGTTCTTCAACTCCGAGCACGACCGCTGCGTCAAGGAGTGCAAGCGCGTCCTCGGCGAGGAGGCTCACGAGAAGGCCTTCGCCCAGGGCAGGAAGCTGAACCTGGAGGAGCTGATCGTCCTCGCGCTCGGAGACCACGAGGACGGCCAGGTCCTCCGGGGTTGAGTTCGTTCATCCCGCGGGGGGCTTCGGCGCCTCCTGCTGCCAGGCGCCCGTGTAGCGGGAGCTGGTCAGCGAGTAGTCGACGCTGCCGCTGATCCAGAACTCCAGGCCGCGCACGTAGGCGAGCACCGCCTCGGAGCCGAGCGCCTCCAGCGAGGGGCGCAGCGCCACCATGTCGGCGATGGCCCGGTTGCGCATGGCGCCGATCGCCTCCATGGCCTGCTGCCGCGAGTAGCCCCGGTGCCTGGCGAGCACGCTCACCAGGTTGTTGCGGGAGTTGGCGCCGTCGCTCTCCTTGGCGTACGAGATGAGGTCGTTGTCCCAGACGACGACGTCGTTGGCGCTCTCGGTGATCGCCTTGACGTCGGGGTGGCGCCACTCCTCGGGGGTGAGGCTGCATCCGCTGGCGAGGTCGATGAGGGCGAAGACGGTGAGCATGGCGCCGGTGCGGCGCCGCATGAAGATGTAGTCGTCCACCTTCGGCACGACGTCGGCCTCGCGATTGGCGGCCTCCCACACCTGGGCGAAGAGGTAGTCCTTGGTGACGGCGCGCCAGCGGTCGAGCTGGTCGTCGTCGCCGTACGTGGAGATCCTGGTCTTGATCTCCAGGAGCGCCCCGGCGAAGACGTCGTCGACCTCCTGGCCTGCCTCCAGGTCGTCGAGGACGGTGAAGAGCCGGGGCAGGGCGCGGGTTATCTCACCGGCGCCGCGGCCCGACTCGCAGAAGGCGTCGTCGAAGGCGAACAGCCACACGCACCAGTCGGTCGCCAGGCGGAGCGTGTGGTGTTCGGCATAGGGGTACGTGCGGGCTCCCAGCCAGCCGTACTTGGCTTGACGGTAGCGCTCGACGGTCTCGGCGTCCTCCAGGATGCCCCTGTCGACGAGCCAGTCGAGGGTCTCGGCGTTGACCCTCTCGACATGGGGGTTGACCTCACTGGGGAAGGGACAGGGTAACGGGGGGATGCGGAGAGATAGGCCTGACCTACGCTTAGTAGTAGTTCCCACTCCCCCAGGATGGCTGAAGGTGGCCCGTTTTCCTATACGTCAGGAAACACCTGGATATCGTGGTTTCTGAGTTATCGCGCGAACCATTCCAGGTATTCATGCTGGCCGAACATGCGGGCCGCGTCCGCCGCCGAGGGGGTTCCGGCGTGCGGATCGGCCCCGGCCTCCAGAAGTGCCCTGATCACGTCGGGTTCCTTCTTGAAGACCGCGCCCGCCAGCGGCGTCTGCCCGCGGTCGTTGGCCCTGCCGGGGTCGGCGCCCAGCTCGGTCAGTGCCCGGACCGTTTCCGCGTGGCCGTGGTAGGCGGCGAGCATCAGCAGGGTGTCGCCCCTGTCGTTGGTGAGATCGACCGGAACCCCTGCTCCGACGTAGGCTCGGAGTCGCTCCGTCTCGCCGGTCCTCGCCAGGTTGAACAGACGGGTCGCGAACTCCTCCAGCTCAGGGTCAGACTGCATGTGACCCATTGTGCCCCGGTAGGGTGCCGTGTGATCGCCGAGGGTAGGCGGAATTCAGCGGACCCCCCGCGGGTTGAGCTGAAGAGACGACCGACGAAAGGCTGGAAAACGGTGTTCGACCCGACGGATCTCTACCGGCTCAGCGGAGACGTCCCTGAGCTGACCGATCCGGTGCTGCTCTACCACTTCGACGGGTTCGTGGACGCGGGCGGCGCCGGGCGGCTCGCCATCACCCACTTGCTCGACGAGCTGGAGCACCGGGTCGTCGCGACCTTTGACGTGGACCGTCTGCTGGACTACCGCTCCCGGCGGCCCACCATGACCTTCGACACCGACCACTGGGTGGACCTGGAGAGCCCCGAGCTGTCGCTGCACCTCCTGCACGACACCACCGGAACCCCGTTCCTGCTGCTCAGCGGCCCCGAGCCGGACCGGGAGTGGGAGCTGTTCACCGCCGCCGTCGGCACGCTGGTCACCCGGCTGAACGTCGGCAGGCTGGTGACCATCCACGGCATCCCGATGGCCGTCCCGCACACCCGCCCGCTGGGCGTCACCGGCCACGCCAGCCGCCCCGAGCTGGTCACCGGCCAGACCAGCGCCTTCGGCAAGGTCCAGGTGCCCGGCAGCGTGGCCTCGCTGATCGAGTTCCGGCTCGGCGCCAAGGGGCACGACGCCCTCGGCTACGCCGTGCACGTGCCGCACTACCTGGCCCAGGCCGAATACCCGTCGGCCGCGGTGACCGCGCTGGAGGCGGTCACCAGGAGCACCGGGCTGGTGTTCCCGCTGGAGGGCCTGCGCGAGGCCGCGGAGAAGACCGACGCCGAGATCGCCGAGCAGATCCAGGCCTCCCAGGAGCTGTCCACCGCCATCACCGGCCTGGAGCAGCAGTACGACGCGTTCGCGGCGGGCTCCGAGCGCGAGAGCCTGATGGCCGAGTCCTCGGAGATGCCGACCGGCGACGAGCTCGCCGCCCAGTTCGAGGCGTTCCTGGCCGAACGTGACGAGCAGCGCGGTGACTGACCTCCACGCCGGGGACGGGACCGGGCGCCCGTACGAGACCCTGACCGTCGGCTCCTCGGCCGCGCGATGACCGATCTGCGCGTGGGCCTCGTCGGGTACGGGGTGGCCGGGGCGTTCTTCCACGCCCCGCTGATCTCCGCGACGCCCGGCCTGAGACTGTCCGCGGTCGTCACCGGTGACCCGGAGCGGGCCGCCGAGGTTTCGGGGAAGTACGGCGCGCGAGCGGTCCGGGACGCGGCCGAGCTGTGGGACTCCGTCGACCTGGTCGTGATCGCCTCCCCCAACCGCACGCACGTCCCGCTGGCGGAGGCCGCGCTGAAGGCGGGCCTGCCGGTGGTGGTGGACAAGCCGCTGGCCGCGACCGCCGCGGAGGCGCGTGCCCTGGCGGAGCTGGCGCGCGATCTGGGCCTGATGCTGACCGTGTTCCAGAACCGGCGCTGGGACGGCGACTTCCTCACGCTCGGACGCCTGGTCGCGGCGGGCGAGCTGGGCGAGGTCACCCGGTTCGAGTCGCGGTTCGAGCGCTGGCGGCCGGTGCCGAAGGGCGGCTGGCGCGAGACGGGCGGGACCGAGGAGGTCGCCGGGCTGCTGTACGACCTCGGCAGCCACCTGGTCGACCAGGCCCTGCGGCTGCTCGGCCCGGCCGTCGACGTCTACGCCGAGTCGGACGTGCGCCGCTCCGGGGTGAACGCCGACGACGACACCTTCATCGCCGTCTCCCACGCGAGCGGGGCCCGCTCGCACCTGTGGGTCAGCGCGGTCACTCCCCGGCTGGGACCCCGCTTCCGGGTGCTCGGCTCGCGGGCGGGCTACCTGAAGTACGGCCTGGACGTGCAGGAGGAGCAGCTGCGCGCCGGTCTGACCCCCGCCTCCCCCGGCTTCGGCGAGGAGCCGGCCGAGCGGTGGGGCACCCTCGGCGCGGACGGCGGCGCGGGTTCCGGTGGCCCCGGTGGCGATGTACGTGCCGTCCCCACGGAGCCCGGCGCCTACGCCGGCTTCTACCGGGCCGTGCTGGCGTGCCTGCGCGAGGGCGCCCCGCCGCCGGTCGCCCCCGGGGAGGTCGTCGAGGCTCTCACCGTGCTGGAGGCCGCCCGGCGCTCGGCCGCGGAGCGCCGGGTCGTCGTCCTGGAGAACCGCTAGCCGAGCGGACGGGCTCGTCCCGGAGAACCCCTGGTTCGCACGGGCGGGCCCGTCCTGCCGGAGAACCGCCACGCGCGGGCGAGCTCGTCCTGGAGAACCGCTAGGACCTGTTTCATAAGTTGATCTTTGTGTTACTTCTCGTCGAGATGATCGCTGCGTGCGTGGGGATCTGACCGATGAGCAATGGCAGGTGTTGGAGCCGGTGCTGCCGGGCACGGCCAAGCGTGGTCGCCCGGTTGTATGGCCGAAACGCCAGCTCATCAACGGGATCAGGTGGCGGGTGCGGACCGGCGCCCCATGGCGGGACATGCCCGCTGTTTACGGGCCCTGGCAGACCGTCTATGGCTTGTTTCGCCGCTGGCAGCGCGAAGGAGTCTGGGAGCAGATCCTGTCCAGGCTGCAGGCCAGGGCGGATGTCGCAGGGTTGATCTGCTGGCAGGTCAACGTGGATTCCACCGTCTGCCGCGCGCATCAGCACGCGGCCGGCGCCCGCCGCGATGGCAACGCGCAACGACAGCCACCGGGCGGTATCGGCGGGCCGGAGCCTGCTGATCACGCGCTCGGTCGTTCTCGCGGTGGGTTCACCACGAAGATCCACCTGGCCTGCGAGCAGCGGCAAAAGCCGTTGTCCATCCTCCTTACCGCTGGTCAGCGTGGAGACTCTCCGCAGTTCGCGGCGGTACTGGAGGCGATCAAGGTGGCCCGGCTGGGTCCGGGCCGGCCCCGCAGCCGACCCGAGCGGGTGCGCGGCGACAAGGCCTACTCCTCCCGGGCCAACCGCGCCTACCTGCGCCGCCGCGGGATCCGTGCCACCATCCCTGAGCCCGCCGACCAGATCGCTCACCGCAAAAAGCGCGGCTCGGCCGGTGGCCGCCCGCCCGCCTTCGACGCCGAGGACTACAAGGCCAGGCACGCGGCGGAGTGCGGCATCAACCGGCTTAAGCGCCACCGGGCGGTGGCCACCCGCTATGACAAGCTCGCCGTCCGCTTCGAGGCCACCGTCCAGGTCGCCGTGATCGGTGAGTGGCTGTGACCACGCCCACGACCCAGGCTGGGATCCTAAAACCGGCCGTTGCGGCAGGCGCAGGATGCGACAGAAAGGACGAAGCGATGAAGAGCGACGACATCCAGCTGAAAGCCGAGACCGAGGGCGGCGAACTCATCGTGGAACCGTCCGAGGACGCTCTGCACGAGATGATCCTTGAGTTGTCCGCGCCCGACAACACCTTCGTCATCGTTGAGCCCGACGAGGACGACCCGCTCTGGTTCGCCTCGGTCTCCCGCCTTGATAACAGCACCTACGAGGTCGAATACCGCGATGCCGTCCGTAGCCGTCACCACCTCAGCGTCGAGACCGACCCCAGCCGCATCGCCAACGACGTGACCTGCTGGACCGCTGCAACCGCCCGAGCACACAGAGCTCTCAACCGAAACCAGCCCTCAGCCGACTTCTGAAACAGACCCTAGTCGCGCAGGCGGGCGCGGAGGGTCCGCGAGTCGGCCTCGGTCCAGCCGTGCGAGGCGAGCCACTCCAGCGGGCCGCCGAACCGGTCGTCGAGGACGCTCAGGAACTGCTCCATGTACTCCGGCCTCGGGCGGTGGTCGTCGGCCGGGCGGGTGTCGAGGTCGGTGCGGTAGGTGTTGCTGGAGCGCAGCCGCACCAGAATGCCCTCGATGCGGTCGGCCGTGGCGACGTAGTCGTCGACGATCGCCTCGCGGGTGGCGCCGGCGACCTCGAGCGCGAGGGCGCAGAGGACACCGGTGCGGTCCTTGCCCGCGGCGCAGTGGACAAGGGCGGCCCCCTCGTCGCGGGTCATGGCGCGCAGCGCGGCCAGCACCGAGTCGGGGCGGTCGCGGAGGTAGCCGTAGTAGAACCCGGTCACCCGGAGTTCGGCGAGATCCTCCTCGTCCCGCTCGGTCCAGGGCAGCACCTTGTCGCCCTCGATGGTGTCGGCTTCGACGTCGGTGTACACGCCGCCCTCGGCGAACAGGGTGTGGTGGTGGATGTTCACCTCCGGCACCTCGGTGAGCGGTCCCGGTCCCTCCAGGCGCACCTCGGCGCCCGAGCGCAGGTCGACGACGTTGCGGAGTTTCAGGTCGGTGACGAGTTGCCGGACGTCCCGCCCGGTCAGCCCCTGCAGGTTGTCCGACCGGTAGATCCGGCCGAAGCGTGTGGTCCCGCCGTCCACCGTGGCGAGCCCGCCGAGGTCGCGGACGTTGGCGGCACCTTCAAGATCGATCCAACGCGTCAAGTCGTTCATCGCCTTCGAGTTTATACGTCGCTTTACGCCCGGGCAGTTAACACCCGGCGCCGGTTTCCGTAATTACCGATGTCCTCATATGCCATCCGTAAATGCGCCATATCTCTATCTATGAGGGACAGTGGAAGGACCCGCCTGTACCCCGCCACGAGGAGGTCGCGTGGATCCGAGGAGACGCCCCCCGCACCTGCTGATCGATCCGGCCCTGCCCGACCCGGTCTCCTCTGTCTTACGCGCCAGCCCGCAGGCACTTCGCGCGGCCCGGCTGGGACGGGTCCCCCGCCGCGGCGGGCCCGACCCCGTCAAACTCATCGCGATCGCCGGGCTCCTGCTGCTCATGGCGAGCCTGAGCGCCACGGGAGGCTTCATCGCCGCCCTCGTCCTGATCTCCTTCTCCGCGCTGCGCGGCCTGAGCGACGACCCCGAGAACCGGCGGGAGCGGCGGCGCGTCCGGGTGGCCATGGAGCACAAGGACCGGTTCATCCTGCCGGAGGACCTCGACGGCGACTGCGGTGACCTGCTGCGCCGCACGCAGGACGCCACCGAGACGGTCCTCAACTCCGAGATCAACCGAGCCCGCCTGCTCGACACGATCGACAACGCGGTGACCCTGCCCGACCAGACCTGGCAGATCGCCAGGAAACTGGTGCGGCTGTCGGACATGAAGGCCGAGCACGACCGGCTCGTACCGGGCGCGCCCCCGCCCGAGGTGGCCGAGGCCTTCACCCCCTACGTCAAGGCCCTGGAGATCGCCGAGATCTCACTGACCAGGCGGGTCCGCGCGCTGGAGGAGTACGCCAGGCAGGTCCGCAAGGCCGACGGCGTCTACCGCGCCTACCGGCAGCTCCAGGTGCTCGCCGAGCGGACCCCGCAGTACGAGGCGCTGATCGCGGAGACCGCGGAGGACGCGCTCGCCCTCCCCGGGCTGGAACACCTGACCGAGCAGGCCCAGCAGGTCAGGAAGCTGTTCCACGAGAGCATCGACGAGGCGCGCGACGCCGCCCGGCACCTGCTGACGGCCGCCGAGTCCTGACGCCCCCGGCCCCGCCCGGCCCCGCGTACGCCTCAGCCGTCCGCGCGGCGCAGGAGTTCCAGGGTGCTGTCCATCCCCGCCTGGTTGCCGAGGCTGCGGTAGATACTCCGGGCCTGCCGCAGGACGGAGACCGAGGCCTCCCGGTCCCCCGCCTCCAGGTGGGCCTCCCCCAGGTAGCGCAGGCTCCTCGCCATCCACCAGCGGTCGCCCAGCTCCCCGAAGTCGTGCACCGCCCGCAGGAGCGACTCCTGCGCCTCGCGCGTGCGGCCGAGCCGCCCGTGGGCGCGCCCCGCCGACAGCTCGGACCTGGCGACGCCCCAGGAGTCGCCGAGCGCGGTGAGCATCTCGGTGGCCCGGCGCACGTAGGTGAGCTCGCGCAGCGCGTTGGCCGGGTTGCCGACCTCCCCGGCCGCGCGCAGGCACCTGGCCTCCTCCCACAGCTCCCCCCGCATCCGGAACATCTCGGCGGCCCGGTCCAGGCTGAACCCGGCCCTCGCGAAGTCCTCACCCGCAGCGCGGACGTCGCCGGCGGCGTGCAGTTCCCTGGCCGTCGCGCCGAGCACCTCGCCGTACGCGCGCAGCGTCTGCGCCTCGGAGTAGCGGTTGCGGTCGCGCTCGAACACCGACAGGGCGTCCTCCAGCAGCTCCCGCGCCTCCTTCGGCCTGCGCTGGGCGAGCCGGAGTTCGGCGAGGTTGCGCTGGGTCCTGGCCACCCACCAGCGGTCGTCCTCACCCTTGAAGGCGGTGATGGCGCCGATCAGGTGGCCCTGCCCGCGGTCGAGGTGGCCGTCGTTGAACAGGGCCATGCCGACCGCGCGCATCGCCCGCGCCGCCCACCAGGTCTCGCCGAGGTCGATGAAGATCTCCAGTGCCCGTTCCGCGTCCTTCATGGCGCTGCGGTGGCCGCCCTGCCCGCCCGCCACCGCCGACCGGTCCAGCAGCGCGATGCCCACCGCCCGCGGGTCGCCCATGTGGTCCGCGGCCTCGCACAGGATCTCGGCGACCGCCCGCCAGTCGGACCAGTAGGCCCGCAGGGAGTGGCAGAGCGAGCAGAAGGCCCGGCCGAGCCCCCAGGCCAGCTCCCACATCTCCATGCTCCTGGCCTGGCCGATCGCGGCGACCAGGGTGAGCCGCTCGGCGTTGAGCCAGTCGGCCGCCGAGGTCTGCTCACGCGTCGCCGCCGGGGCGGGCTCCGCGCCGGTGGGCCTGGCCCTGCGTCCCCAGTCCTGGGGCCAGCGGGCCACGGCCGCGGCCTCCGCGCGGCGGCGGTAGCCGGACAGGACCCGCTCGACGGCCGCCCTGCGGTGGTTCTCGTCGTCGTCGGAGAGTGCCAGCTCGCGGGCGAAGATCTTGACGAGGTCGTGCAGCCGGTAGCGCATCACCCCGGACAGGTCGATGCCCGAGCACTCGGCGAGCTGGGCGTCGATGAGCGCCTCCAGCTGGTCGGCGCCCTCGGGTTCGGAGGTGGCGAGCAGTTCCCCCGCCACCCAGCCGGGCACGTCGGGGGCGCTGACCATGCTGAGCAGCCGCAGCAGGCGGCGCTGGAGCCCGGTGCAGTCGTCGTAGCTCAGCTGCAGGGAGGCGCGCACGCTCTTGTCCAGCCTGCGGCCGATCTCCAGCTGGCCGAGGCGGCTGCGCTCGTCCCTCAGCCGGTCGGCGAGGCGGCGCAGGGTCCAGTTCTCCCGGGTGGCCAGGCGCCCGCCGCAGATGCTGATGGCCAGCGGCAGGTGGTCGCACATCCGTACGATCTCCTGGGCCGACTCCAGGTCGG
Source organism: Streptosporangium sp. G12 (assembly GCF_052983175.1). Classification (NCBI taxonomy): domain Bacteria; kingdom Bacillati; phylum Actinomycetota; class Actinomycetes; order Streptosporangiales; family Streptosporangiaceae; genus Streptosporangium; species Streptosporangium sp. G12. Next base: position 77,656 of record NZ_JBRIQO010000005.1, read on the forward strand.
CGGCGACCCTGTCGTCCCCGGCCAGCCGCGCCAGCAGCTCGACGCCCTGCGCCTCGCTGAACACCGACAGCCGCTTGTCGTAGGTGTTGAGCAGGAACAGCGGCTGCCTCGACGTGACCATCACCGCGCAGCCGGCCTCGGCCGGGATCAGGTCCTTGACCTGGTCGCCGTCGTGGGCGTTGTCCAGGCAGATCAGGATGCGCCTGCCCTTGGTCCAGGTCAGCCAGAGCGTGCGCAGCTCGGCCAGGCCGCCCGGGTCGGTGGTGAGCCGCACGCCGAGCGCGCGCAGGAAGCCGATCAGCACCTCCTCGGGAACGACCGGGGCCTCCACCTCGCCGCGCAGGTCGGCGTAGAGACGCCCGTCGGGGAAGCTGCCGGCGATCTCGTGCCCGAACCTCGCGATGAGCATGGACTTGCCCACCCCGCCCCTGCCGTACACCGAGACGACCAGCGGCGAGGCGCTCCCCGCCTGGTCCCGGGCGCGGCGGCGCTCGGCGAAGACCTCGCGCAGCTCGGCCAGCGACTCGGTACGGCCGGTGAAGTGCGCGGAGACCGGCGGCCACTGGTCGGGCGGGCGCCACGGCGTCCCGGCGGCACCGGCGTCCCGCTCCCCGGACCGCGAACCGGCCGTCGCCCAGGTGAGCAGGCCGACCAGGAGACCGGCGACCGCGGTGACGCCGACCTTGGCCTCGGTGGGCAGGTCCCACACGTCCAGCGAGGTCGCCAGGATACTGGCCACGGCCGCGGTGAGGCCGGCCGCGGCGGGCGCCGCCAGCGGGATCCTGCGTCTCGGCGGTTTCGGCGGTTTCGAACCATGCTGGTCAGGTACGTTCGACGGCCCGGCCATCCACACCCCTCGGCGAAGACCACGGCACGCCGCGGTCCCCGTCCCGGCCGGCGCGTTCTCCCATGATTGATTCAACCAGATGCAATGCCGGTGGCCGCGTGCCTCCACGGCCGCCGGCGGGTGGACCCGCTTCTCCCGGACGCCTCTTTCCGGGGCGTCCTCCGCGCGGGCGCGCCTCTCACGGGGGTCGCGGGCGCCCTCGCGCGAAGTGCCCTTCACGTCACCCGGGCCCTGCCACGGCGCCCGGGTGACGTGTCCGGCCTTTCGCCGCCCTACCGCCCCAGCGCGAGGCAGGTCGCCTTGGCGGTCTTGGACGGGTCGCTCTCGGAGGTGGCGGTCAGGGTCACCTTGGCGAGGTGGGCGCCTCCCGACCCGCGCCGGGCGTTCACGGTGACCACGGTGTTCTCGCCGGAGTCGGCGGTCGCGAGCTCGTTGGGCAGCGAGGCCGTCCAGCCGCGGCCGTCGACGGTCGCCGAGAGCCGGTAGACGTCACCCTTGAGATAGGCGCTCACGTCCTCGGGGTGCTGCCCCCGCGCCTGCGCGGCCCTGCCGGTGTTGAACAGCGGGAAGCGGCAGGACGTCAGGTCCTTTCCTGACGGGACGCCGACGGACGGGAGCACCTTCACGCCGCGCTTGTTCGGCCCGGCGCCGTCCAGGGAGCGGATCGCCACCGTGTACGACAGGATGCCCTTGCGGTCGCGCTTGAGGTCGAGGACGTAGAAGTGGAGCCGGTTGGCCTGGTCCACGTACTCGAACTCCGAGCCCGAGCCGGTGCCCGCGTGGAACAGCGCGTCCGACAGCTGGCGGTAGTCGCCGACCGTGATGGGCACGGCGGTACCGTCCGGCAGCACGTAGTCGGTCATGCCGATGTCCTGCGGGTTGGCGTCGACGACCCACTCGAACGGCGCCCGGTCCTCGTTCTTGGTCTTGGCCAGCAGCACGCCGGAGTCGGGGGTGAAGGAGTCGGCGCCCATCCTGTCCACGACCTCGACGGTGTAGTTGTCGTAGCCGCCGCCGTCGCAGAACGGGTCGGTGTTCGTGTCACAGGCCGGGGCGCGGTCGCCGTCCCCGAAGGCGATATTGACCCCCGACAGGCCGGTGGGTCCCGGCTGGGCCACCCGGGCCGTCACCTTGGCCACGACGAGCCCCGACTCGGCCAGCGCCTCCCTGGACAGGCGCAGCACGTTGGCCTCGTCCACCATCTCCAGCTTGATCTTGTTGCGGAGCATGTGCTGGGCGCCCATCGAGCCGCCCGAGGTGGGCGGGATCAGCCAGCGGCTGTGCGGGCCGCCTGGGCCGTTGAAGCTGCCCCGGCTGAGCATCTCCCAGATGCCGGTGTACGCCCGGCGCGGTGGCACCCCGAACGGGTTGTTGTAGTTGTCGCCGATGCCGAGGATGTGGCTGAGCTCGTGGGCGTAGACGCCCTGCCCGGAGCTCTCGGCCTGGGTGGAGGAGCCGCCCCCGGCGTTGGGCCAGATGGACGAGGCCGAGGCCCAGGACGTCCACTCCACGTAGCGGGTCCTGGCCCAGTTGGGCAGGGCCGGGTCGGGCGGGCCGAAGTCGTCGGTCACCGCCTCCTTGGTCGGGAACTTGATCGGGCCGAACTCCTGCCAGGTGGCCGACTCGTCCTGGCCCGCGCTCAGGTAGAAGACGAAGTCGAAGCCGGCCGGGATCTCCTGGCCGACGGAGCCGACCCACGCCGCCCGCGCGTCGGTCCTGATGTTCCGGGTGCAGGTGTCGCCGGCCGGGCAGGCCGTGCCCCCCTGGAACTCCATGGCGTACTCGTGCGACTTGCCCGGCATCCGGAACGGGCCGAACGCGGTCAGCTCCACGCCGTAGCGGCCTCCCGAGTCCTCCATCCAGTACTCGTGGATGGTGTGGCCCCGGTTGAGCTCGTTGGGGGTGTTGAGGAAGTCCTTGTAGAACTGGGCGACCTGGTCGCGGGGGATGTCGTGGGCCTCGGCGCTGGGGTTCCTGAAGACGGTCGAGCCCTGGGGCTGGGTGACCACGAACGGCTGGTTGGGATAGTCCGCCAGGACGAGCGCGCCGCGGAAGGTGCGCTTGGACCCCTTGACCGCGGGGTCGGCCCAGTTGGTGCCGGGGGGCTTGCGGTAGTCGGCCCACGTCATGTGGTCCGGGTTCTTCCAGTTCTGCGGGTCGATCGGTGCCGGGCCGCCGGGGTCGGCGCGCCGCGCGGTCCCGGCCTCGGGGGCGTCCTTCTGCCAGGGCTGGGTCCGGGGCCAGTGGTCCAGGCGCCAGGGGTGTTCGGGCTCGGGGGCGGGGTCGGCGGAGGCGGGAACGGAGGTGAGCCCGATGGGGATCAGCACGATCGCGGCGAGCAACACTTTCAGCAACCTGGGGGGTCCTATCACGTTAAAAGACGGTATAGACCGTTTTCAGATAGATCAACATTCTTCTGTCAGAAGGTGGGGAGTCCTTGGCCGGAGATGCATTTGAGATCTACCGTCACTCCCCTTAACCTCTCCAAAGGGGACGAACTTACAGGAGTGCCTATGTCGACGCGTGCCGGGCGGATCATCGGCACGCGCCCCCGGGGAATCGTCTCCGTTCACTGCGCCCCCCTCGTCCTGCCCGTCGCGAGCCCTCCCATCAGGGACGGGGCGATCGTCGTCAGGGGCGACCGGATCGTCCGGGTCGGGCCGCGCGCCGAGATCGAGGCCGCCCACCCCCTCCTGTCCCCGACCCGCTGGCCGGGCATGATCGTGCCGGGGCTGATCGACGCGCATCTCCGCCTCGACAGGGCCTCCGCCACGCCGTCCGCGCACGGCGTCACCGCGGCGGGAGGCGTCGCCGCGGACCTCGACGCCGCCTCCACCCTCGGCGAGGCCGGGCTGGGCGGCGTGACCTACCTGGAGACCCGCTGCGAGGACGAGGAGAGCTGGGAGGACGAGGGGCGCGACCGGCTGATCACCGCGATCCGCGAGGTCGACCACCCGGGCGTCATCGGCATCGCCGCCCACTCCCCCGACCCTCACGTCATGGAGGACCTGGCCGTCCTGTCACGGACGTTCGGGCTCCGCCTGCACGCCGAGCCCGGTCGCCACCCGGTCGGGTTCCTCGACGAGGTGGGAGTGCTCGGCGCGGGCTGCCACGTCGCGATCTCCGGCCCGCTGGACGAGGCCGACCGCAAGCTCCTCGGAGCCCGCGGCACGGTGATCGCCATCTCGTCGCCGTTCGCCGCCGAGGGTCTCCTCGACGGCGGGAGCGCGATCGCCGTCGGCACCCGTACAGGCGGCGACCCGCTGTCGGTCGCCCGCGCGCTCTCCCACGCGCCGGGCCACGACCGGCTCCTGGTCGAGGCGGTGACGCTGGGCGGCGCGCGGGCACTGGGCATGGCCGAGGGCCCCGGCCGCCTGGGCTCCCTGGACCGGGGCGGCCGCGCGGACTTCGCCGTCTTCGCCGTGGAGGCCGGCGAGGCCGGCGAGCGGGACGCCTACACCCTCCTGCTGCACGAGGGGCCGGGCCGGTGCGTGGCCACGTTCGTGGGCGGCCGGCCGCGCTGGCGCCTCGACGAGACCGCGAACGCCGGGGACACCGGGGACGCCGGGGACACCGCGGACACCGCGGACACCAGTGGCGCCGGTGACGCCGTGAACACCGTGAACACCGTGAACACCGGTGACGCGAAGAGCAGACGTCCGGCCTGACCGCCGCCCGCCCCCGCCGTTCACGGTTCGTGATTCGCCCGGCGCCGTCCGGCGAATCCGCCGCGTCCCCTCTTCGAATTCCCGCGAGGATTAGACAATGGGACATGGCGGAAAACACATATCATGCGGTGATCATTAAGGAAACACCCGTCGTGATGAAATCGGACTGATTCAACGGGTCCCGTTCTCCCCGTACAAGAAAATCGGAGAAGGACCTCGACGGCCTCGCGCTCCGTCCCCGAACGGCCTGCGGCGTTCGCCCCCGCACCGGGCACCGGGCCGCCGCCCGAGTCCTGGGCGGTCGGCGGGTCAGTGGGTCAGTGGGTCAGTGGCCAGGAGGACTGGCGTCGACCGTGCCCAGCAGTTCCCTGAGCCGGTCCTGCTGCTCGGCGGTGAGCACCGAGAACAGTTCCTCGGCCACCCGCCTGCGCGCCTCGCGCACCCGCTCGTACCGCTCACGGCCCTCGCCGGTGACCACGAGCAGGGTGGAGCGGCGGTTGGCGGGGTCGACCTCGCGGCGGACCAGTCCGGCCTCCTCCAGGGCGTCGACCACCGGGGTCACCGAGCGCGGCACGATCCGCAGCCTCTCGGCGAGCTGCACCATCTTCAGCGGCGGCTCGGAGTCGACGATGACCCTGAGCGCCCGCGCCTGGCCGGGGCTCAGGCCGAGCGGGCCGAGCCGCTCGCCGTACCCCCGCCGCAGTCGATGGCCGACACCGTGCACCAGGTCGGCCAGTTCCGTCTCCACAGCGCCGAACTTATCCCAGTGCCGCCCGGAATGAATGTGAGGTAACCTCTGTTTGAGTAAACATCACAAAGGAGTTCCATGACCGAACAAACCGGAAGTGCCGTACGGCACGAAACACCCGACATGAACGACGAACCCCGCGCGCCCCTGCGACGCGTCGTCGGCCTGTTCAGCCCCTACCGGGGCCGCCTCGCCGTCGTGGGCGCCCTCATCGGGCTGTCCTCGCTCGTCTCGCTCGCCTCGCCGTTCATGCTCCGCTCGGTGCTCGACGACGCCATCCCGCACGGCAGGACCGGCCTGCTGACGCTGCTCGCGCTCGGCATGGTCGCGGTCGCCGTCGTCACCAGCGTGCTCGACGTCGTCCAGACGCTGATCTCCACCGGGGTCGGCCAGCGCGTCATGCACGACCTGCGCACCAGCGTCTACGGCCACCTGCAGCGCATGTCCATGGCCTTCTTCACCCGCACCCGGACCGGCGAGGTGCAGTCGCGCATCGCCAGCGACATCGGCGGCATGCAGCTGGTGGTCACCTCCACCGCGGCCTCGATGGTCTCCAACCTGACCACCGTGGTGGCGACGATCATCGCGATGCTCGTGCTGGACTGGCGGCTGACCATCGTGTCGCTGCTGCTGCTCCCCGTCTTCGTCGCGATCAGCCGCAGGGTCGGCCGGGAACGCAGGAAGATCACCTCCGAGCGGCAGCAGAAGATGGCCGCCCTGTCGTCGATGGTCCAGGAGTCGCTGTCGATCAGCGGCATCCTGCTGGGCCGGACGATGGGCCGCGGCCCCGAGCTCACCGGCCGGTTCTCCACCGCCTCGGACGAGCTGGCCGACCTGGAGGTCCGCTCCAGCATGGCCGGGCGCTGGCGGCAGTCCACCATCCAGATCATCATGGCGGCCATGCCCGCGGTGATCTACTGGGCCACCGGGCTGACCTCGGCCGTCTCCATCGGCACCGTCGTCGCCTTCACCACGCTCCAGATGAACCTGTTCCGGCCCGCCGTGTCACTGCTGCGGCTCGGCGTCGACGTGCAGAGCTCCCTGGCGCTGTTCGGCCGGATCTTCGAGTATCTGGACCTGCCGGTGGACATCCACCCCGGCACCCGCACGCCGGAGACCGTACGCGGCGAGATCCGCTTCGAGCACGTCGGCTTCTCCTACGGCGAGGCCCCGACCCTCTCGGACGTCGACCTGACCGTTCCCGCGGGCACCACCCTGGCCGTGGTCGGCGAGACCGGCTCGGGCAAGACCACGCTGAGCTACCTGCTGCCCCGCCTGTACGACGTGACGAGCGGCCGGGTCACGATCGACGGGGTGGACGTGCGCGACCTCACCTTCGAGGCCCTGGCCGAGACGGTCGGCGTCGTCTCGCAGGAGACCTACCTGTTCCACTCCTCGATCGCCGACAATCTGCGGTTCGCCAAGCCCTCCGCCACCGACGAGGAGATCGTCGCCGCCGCGCGGGCCGCCCGGATCCACGACCACATCGCGTCACTGCCCGACGGGTACGACACCGTGGTCGGCGAGCGCGGCTACCGCTTCTCCGGCGGCGAGAAGCAGCGCCTGGCCATCGCCAGGACCCTGCTGCGCGACCCGCCCGTGCTCATCCTCGACGAGGCCACCAGCGCCCTCGACACCCAGACCGAGCGCGCCGTCCAGGAGGCCCTGGACGCCCTGTCGCGCGGCCGTACCACCATCACGATCGCCCACCGCCTGTCGACGATCCGCGACGCCGACCAGATCGCGGTCCTCGACCACGGCCGCGTCGTCGAACGCGGCACCCACGACGAGCTCCTCGTGGCCGGCGGCCCCTACGCCGCCCTCGTCAACCGCGACCGCTCCCTCGCCTCCGCCTGACCGAGGTCACGTTCCACCGTCCATGGGCCTGCCGGCTCAACTCGACGGGAGCCTCGCGGCAGAAATGACCTGGTTTCCCAGAATCACCGGCCGTAAAAGGGCGACACACCATAACGAACATGGCGACAAGGGGCATTGTCGCTGGTAAGCAAGGGATATAGTCTGCCGCGCGTGGTGGAACGAGACGACTACACCAGAACGGCGAGGGCCCGCGTCGACCAGCCGGCAGGGCTCGGCCTGTCGGACCCCGACATCGGGGAGTTGCTGGGGCTGAGCAAGCAGCGGATCCAGCAGATCCGCACGGGCAGGAGCGAAGACCGCCAGAGCGCCTGACACCGCGCTGCCCACCGCCTCTCCCGCTCGCCACCGAGCGGGCCGGGAACGGAGGGTCACGCCCCGGCGGACGGGATCCGGTCGAGTGTGATCCCGAAGTGGTCGAGGTAGGCGGGCAGGAGCTCGCTCTCGTCCAGGACGCGTTCGGTGCGCTCGCCGTCCACGGTCTGGATCAGCCTGCGGTCGCGGAGCGTGGTCCTGCCCCGGGCCGTACGCATCGAGCAGACCGGCGCCTTGGTGAAGTGCGACCGCGGGGAGGTCGTCTGCCACCAGCACATCGGGACGAAGTCCGCCAGCTCGTAGGGCCGGGCGGTCAGCCGGTAGGCCGGGTCGCCGTTGTGCGTGATGTCGAGATCGCCGCGGTCGCCGTGGTCACCGGGAGCGGGCGCGATCCGGAACACGCCACCGCCGTCCTTCTGCTCCGCACGCTCGTCGAGCCGCAGCGGCTCGTCGGCGAAGTCGCCGAACCCGACGTCGACCAGCCACGGCTCGTCGAGATCGACGCGGAGCACCAGGTGGTCGAAGAGCGGCCCCGGCACGCTGCCGCTGAAGCCCCTGGCGGCCAGCAGCGTCACCCGGTAACCGAGGCCGGTCAGCAACTCGGCGAGCAACCCGTTCAACTCGTAGCAGAAGCCTCCGCGACGACGGCCGACGACCTTGTCGAACAGCGCGTCGGATTCGAGGGAGACCGCCTCACCGAGATGGATGCTCAGATTCTCGAACGGCACCGCTCTCAGGTGCGCGAGCTGCAGGGCCCGCAGGCTCCCAACATCCGGCTTCGCGGGCCGGGTGACACCTAATCTGTCCAGATAATGAGTGATCTGCGACTCGTCCATGGGGCAAGCAAACCACGTACCGGTGCCCGCCGGAATCCCGCCATCGGCAAACGCCCACCCCGCGGACGGAGAGCCCCGACCGGACGAAAGAAGCCGTCGCTCAGGACTAAAAGGCTCGTTGCCGCAGGACACCATCCGCACCTTGAGATGCACGTCATGACTTATCTGACACTGGCGTGATGTCATACCATGAAGTAGCGTTTCAAGCATGGGCGACATCAATACCATCAAAAAAATAATTCTGTTGTCCTCCGCGATTGTGCTCGTGACGGCCTGTTCCGGACAGGCAGGAATGGGTGGTGAATCTCGCGCGGCAGCGGATCGATGGCGTGATTTTCCGTACGCACGAGATCCACGCCCGATAGTCATCGTTGACGATCTCCCCAAGTCCGTGGGTAACGCCAGGCCGGGAACGCGGTTCACTTTGCGGGAGAAGCTATCCGACGATCCGCCGAAGAGCCAGGAGATCCTCCTCCACGGAGACAGGGTGAGCCTAACTCAGATATCGGCAGCGGATGCTTTCGATCGCCTCTCTGAGCGGCTTCGACAATTACCCGGCGAGACCATGACCGTCGTCGAAGCGCGCCTGAACCCATTGGAATGGATGACAGACAGGGGCTCGCTGTCACTTCCCTCGTGGAGCTTCCATACGGACAACGGAGGATCGGTAAGCTGGCCGGCGGTGAGCCCTGACGCGTTTTGGCGCCTTGGTCAGACAAGGCGATCATCGGCGATCGTCAGTGTGTCTCTGGACACGTCGAAAACTTCGCTTTCCTTCGAAATGATCGCCGGTCCGAATGCCTGCGGCAGCTCGACGGGTGGCGATCATTTCGAAGCCGGTCAGCTCCAGTCCGCTGTGGTGATCTTTACCGGTGAATCGAGTACCGCGCAGTCCGACTGCGATCAGCCGGCTTTCGCAATACTGAGGAGCGGAACCGTACGAATCGATCGACCGCTAGAGGGAAGGGTCGTTGTCGATCAGCAAGGTAACCCCGTGCCGGTTGAAATACCGTGAGATCACCGCTTCCGGCAGAGTTTCACTACCGGTCGCACACGCTCTCGAATCGTCAGTAGGCTCGCAGCTGTATCGGGAAGTCCGCCAGCGCGGTATATACATCCTGGAATATCAGGCTGCCCGAGGTCGATCCGGATGTCACACCGACCGGGTGAACGTACCCGGCCGTGTCCGGGTAGAAAACCGGCCCTCCACTGTCACCAGACAGCGACCCCTGCCCGTAGAGCTGATTGGCACGGAACAGGTCGTAGTGGCACGCGTAGTTGCCGTATGGATCGTTACCGCAGTAGGCGTAATCGCCGCTGGTCACGACCTCGAAGTCACAGACCGCACCGCTCCTCTGCCCGGAGTGGCAGAGCCACTGTCCTTCGTATACGTGACCCCAGCTCGCGATTCGCTTTGAGAACTCGGCCGAGGTGTTCCACCCTCCCACCACTCCACCGTCCCACATGTGCCTTGCCGCGCCGTTTGGAACATGAATCAGCGCCAAATCATGGTCGGTTCTTTCGAGGAGCGTTTGACCAACGTACACGGAGCGATCGCCGTTTCGCCAGTGCGTATACATGCCGGTACAGTGAGCCGCTGTGAGCAGATATTGAAAGCTGGGATTGCTCGTCGCCGCCACCGGCCATCCTGCGGTGCAGGCCAGACCGTCGTCACTGACAATACGCATTCCTCCATAGAACGGCGCGGTGTCGTTCATGCGTCCAGCAGGAACCGCCCGCTTGGCGATCTTGACCTCAACGGGCACGGAAGAGTCAAGCGAGCCGTATGTCTTACTGAGGTCCCTCTTGGCGTATGAGGTCTCGGCCTCGACGTAGACCCCGCTGCCGTCGGACTCTATGCCGACGGCATGAAGTGGCCCGCCGGGGTTGTCGACAAGGTCTTTCCTGATCGCCTCCGCGGTTTTCCTGAGTTCCTCCCGCGAGAAGCGGGCCGAATCCACCTTCACCGGAGCGCTCAGACGCGCCTGGGCAAGAACCGGCTCCACCTGAGCGGGAACGTCCCCCTTCCACCAGAGCCGAACGAAGCCGTCTTCCAGCTTGAGTCCGGCGAATCCCAGGTCTTTGGTGCTGGAATGCACGGCGTCCATGACCGGATCGGCTGCCCGCCGAAGTAGTTCCTGCGCGTTCATCCTTTCTTTTGTCTCGGGCGAGAGGTAGCTGAAGGGCTCCTTCTCAACCTGTTCGCCAGGCTTTGGCGGATCTTCCGACGAGAGCGTGAGCGCATGCGCCGAGGTGGCCGTATTGCTGACCACGAGTGTGAGGACGAGCAGCAGCATCGGAAGTTCGTATAATCGCATCGTAAACCTCATCTCATGGAGATATGAATGCCGAGTCGATCACACTTCGCAGAGATTATCAACAGATTGACACCATTGTTTCCTGCGGCAACCTAGGCAACTTTTTATTTGTCCCCAAAAGAATGGCCGAGTGTCGCGATGACGCCGAGAAGGTTACGAGATCATAGATTCTTTCTTAAGATTTGGATCTGATTGTCCCGGTAAATCTGATCCCAAAATCAGATCCGGTCACCGCGAAGCTCGGCACCGGGGTTTCACACGTCGTCGGCGAGCGCGGCCAGCAGGTCGGCGCTTTCATGGACGGTGCAGGGCCGTGGTGAAGCGGCGCCTGCTGGGCCGCGAGGCGACGGGTGGCGACGCGTTGCCGATCGGGTGATCCTCGCAGCGATCGTGACGCTTTCCTAAGAAGGCTGATCGGCCAGGCGGATGGCGAGCTCGATGCGCCAGCGGGTCTTCATCGGCTCGGACCTCGGGTCGGTGAGATAGGCCTCGTACCGGCAGCCGAACCGGTCACCGGCCGGGTCCTCCACGCAGTCGAACGTCAGGCCCTGTCCCCGCGCCCACTCGATCAGGGTACGGTTCGCCCGGCGACCGTGGTTGACGTAGGTCAGCGTCGCATACCGGCCCGCCGGCAGCACATCGGGGCACACCCTGCCTTCGCCCTCGACCGGCTTCTCTGTGACGACACCGACCTCGACGTCCATCGAGCCGGCCATGTCGATCACGTGCAGGCGGAAGAAGGCGGGGCCGAAATCGACGCCCCGCTCGTCGAGTCGGCCGTACAGCTCCTCCATGAGCCTGTCCCGGACGGCGAACATGCCGCGGAACGGCGTGACCACCCGAATGCCGGCGCAGTGCCGATCCGGCTTGACGTCGACCGAGGGGCCCTCGAGGATCTCCACCCGTACCTCCGTTGCGACGCCGGCCGCTCATCCGCTACTCACGGGCGGCATCACTATGCCGCATCGGGCGGTGCCGGGTCGACGTTCCGGATGCGCGTGAACACATCTCCTCGGTCGAGCCCTTCACAGGGTCTGAACGCGAGCTGTGCAGGCAGCGCCACAAGCCCCGCCCGCCCGCCGATAGGTTCTCTTCCGTGCCGGATCGTGATGTCTCCCCGTTACGCGTGTCGTACTTCGTCCTCAACCGGGAGCTGAGCCAACGCGTCCGCGAATGGGGAAAGACCCAGGGGCTGAGCGTCAGCGAGCGTGGTCGTATCGACTCCCAGGTCATCGACGCCTTCTTCGTGGCCGATCCCGACGCGCTCGCGGCCGCGGACCGGGTCGAGCTGGTCCGCGCCACCGTCCGGGAACCGGGTGACGGGCGCGCGACCCCCGACGACTACGCCTGGCAGGACGACTCCGGGACGCTGGGCCCCAACTACACGCTCACCTTCGTCGAGGGCCTGGACGAAGGTGAGGTCCTGCGCCGGTTCGGAGTCGCACCGCAGGACGTCGGGCCGCTCACCGACGAGGATGTGTACGAGCGTCTTGAGGTGACCGGCGGCCAGGGTGACCTCGTCATGGTGGTCGCTCTCGGAGCGTGGACCGTCGCGGTGGAGAGGTCGGGCTGGCAGGGGGTGCGCCCCGAGATGCTCCGAGAGCTGTCACGAGACGGCGGGCAGGCCATCGCGGTCAGCCGCCAGGACTACGGCCACCACCGCTTCGCCCATGCCGCCGACGGGCAGGTCCACACCTCCTTCGACCCGGGATTTCCAGGTACCCGTGAGGGCGCCGACCCCGGCCACCTAGACGATCACCTGCGTGAGCTCGGCATCGACCCCGCGGCCGACGATCAGATCGACAACCACCTGCCCGCCGCCCTGGCCCTGGCATCGAGGGTCAGCGGTGTCATGCTCACTCCCGCCCACCTCGAAGGGCCTCTTCTCGGCGGGCGCATCACCACCCCGCTCGCGGTCTGACCATCCACCGGACACCTATTCCGGCCCCGGTATCCGGTCATCTCCCGTGACCGTTCGAGCGTGTCTTGGTCGATGATCGCTTGTTGGCGTGAGACATGGAGACGTTCATGCGGCAGCTCGTGACGCCGCCCGCACCACGACGTACCCAGGCCTCCGTCACGTATCTCACGTGGCGGAGAAGTCGAACTCCCCGTCCTTGACGCCGCCGATGAACGCCTTCCACTCGGCGCGGGTGTAGACGATCACCTCGCCGTCGGGCCGGTGACTGTGACGTACGGCGACCCGCCCGCTGCCGTCGCCCAGCGGCCCGGCCTCGACGCAGTTCCCGCCGCCGTTCTCACTTCGCGTACTGACATGCCAAACGACACCGGCCAGCTCACCGGGGGCGGGCACCTCACGCCCTTTCATCACGTTCACCTCAACAACTCCTCTGCCGTCGCGGAGATCAGCTTGGCCGACTCCTCACATGTGAGAGCGAGCTTCTGCAATTCATCGTATGTCTGCACCAAGCGTTCCGTATCTGGCGATTCGACATATATGGCACCCTTCGCGGTATCCGCGTAAGCGACCTCGGGAAAAGGATCCTCAACCTTGAGAATCCGGAACGCACCGGTTGGACTGGCATGCGCTCCGGCGCTGAACGGGAGTACACGAACCTCGATGTTCGGCTGGGCGGCACATCCAGCCAGATGCCGGAGTTGTGTCGCCATGCATTCCGAGCCGCCAACCTGACGCCGGAGTACCCCCTCGTCGACGATCACCGACAGTCGCGGCGGAGCGTCACCCTTGAGGATCCCCTGACGGGCCATGCGAAGTTCGAGCCAGCGCATTCTCTGCTCGACGTCGACGTCGAAATCAGCCGCAGCGATCACTGCACGCGCATAAGCCTCGGTTTGCAACAAACCAGGTAGCAGCGTGTTGTCGAACGTGTGAATCCTCCTGGCTCGTGACTCCAGCCAGACGTAGTCGATGAGCCAGCCGACGACCTCTCCGGCATAACCGTCCCACCAGCCCTTCTGCCAGACCTCCTGGCTCAGCTTCAGCAACGCCTCACGGCGATGACCGTCCGCGACGCCATACAGGTCGAGGAGCGCGAACAGGTCGGGTCTGCGAATGGGATATCCGCCGGACTCGAAGCGGCTGATGGTGCCCGGATCACGTTGCAGATACTCGGCCACATCCTTGAGGAGGAGATCGTTGGCCTCCCTCAGTTCCCGAAGCTGCTGACCGAGCCACTGGGAACGCAACGTGATCCACTTCGGAGCAGCCATACCCATTCCTTCCGAGCTGGGCGCGCACATCGAGGCGCGATCCAATCGATGAGGTCGGACAACTTGTCGAGCCCTTACAGTTGTGCCACTATACCGAAAGTAATCAAGTGATCACAGTAAGTACACAAAAACGGCAGTTGACGACCAATTACGAGTTATGGGGTTACGTCAACGTCGAGAAACAGAAAAGGGACCGGGGTGGGCTTCGCTTGGAGGCCACGCCCGCCCCGGTCCCGGCGGCCGGAAAGGAAACACCCGAGATGGAGCACTTCAACGGTTCCGACCACCCGATTGTTTACCACGGCACGAGCTCGCCGGAGGCGGCAAACGAAAGCGGAGGAGACGCCTTTCCCGAGAATGCCGGTCCTACCAGAGATGACGTGCGGGCGCTGGCCGGTGGCCTGCCCCGCGTGTTCGCGCTGGTCCAGGAGTTCGGCGACCACGACGGAGAGGGCGTCGCGGAGGTGGTGGCGTACGGGCTGGCCCTGCCGGGCGGGGAGGCGGCCACCGTCGGGGTGACCGCTCGGGGGTTCGGCAGCTGGCGGAGCGCCGACAGCGCCGCGTACCGGCTCCGCTCCGATCTCGTCTGGCTCGGAGAGGCCGACAACTGATCGGCCACGTCCTTGTGCGGCGACGGCCTGGCCGCGCCAGGTGGTCGCCCGGCGCCGCGTAAGCCTGAACGAGGACCGCGTCAGCGGGCCTCACCGTCCGGGCTCACGCGAACAGCGCTGACACCGTCCAGGCTCGCGCCAAGACCGGCCAGGATCGCGCTCAGCCCGTACTCGAAGTCGGCGTCGGCCGCCTCGCGGGACTCCCCCGGTGCCGGGCGGTCGGCGCCCGCCTGCTCCTCGACGGCCCACCCGACGGTGTAGCGGCTGATGACCAGGACGGCCCGCCGGGCGTCCGCCGGGGGGAAGCCCGCCTCACCGAGCACGTCGATCACGAGGTTGGAGGTCGCGACCTGGTTCCCGACGGGCCGGGTGCCGATGTGCAGCCGCGCGCCGTCGCGGTAGGTCAGCAGGCTCCGGCGCAGTGCCCGCGCCCGTTCGGCGAGCCAGCCGGCCCAGTCCTGGCCCGGTCCCGGGCGGGCCAGGTGCGCGAACGCGTCCTCGACCATGGCCGCGGCCATGTGGTCGAGCAGCTCCCGCTTGCTGCCGAAGTGGCGGTACAGGGCCGGTGACTGCACGTCGAGCTCCTGCGCCAGCCGCCTGGTGGTCAGCCCGTCGAGCCCGACCTCGTTGAGCAGCCGCAGCGCCGTACGCATCACCGTGGCGCGCGTGTGTCGCATCCGTTGCCTCCCCACGTCTTGTTATCGACGATAACTTCACCTGGCCAGAGGCGCTCGGACCGCGGATCCTCGCGAGCCGGGCTCCAGAAGATCACCTCGTGTTCACGCCAAGGGGTGGCGAAGGTCGCCTGAGCGATTTACGTTCCGGCTGATGACCATGTATCGGCCAACCCGGAGGCAACGATGGATCGTCGGACCGTGTTACGCGCTGCTGTCATCGGAGGCGGGGGCGCGGCGTTCTCCGGAGCGCTGTGGGGGCAGGCCTTCGGCGCCGTCGCCCAGCCAGGACCCAGCCCGTACGGCGGCCTGCTCGCCGCGGACGCGAACGGCATCCAGCTCCCGCCGGGGTTCACCAGCCGGGTGATCGCCCGATCCGGGCAGCGGGTCGCCGGCCACACCTGGCACTGGGCGCCGGACGGCGGGGCGTGCTTCCCCGACGGCGCCGGCTGGATCTACGTGTCCAACTCCGAGATCCCGCTCGCCGGAGGGGCCTCCGCGGTCCGCTTCGCCGCCGACGGCTCCATCACGTCGGCGTACCGCATCCTGTCCGGCACCAACCTCAACTGCGCCGGTGGCGCGACCCCGTGGGGCACCTGGCTGTCGTGCGAGGAGATCGCGCTCGGCCGGGTCTTCGAGACCTGGCCCGCCGGCGGGCGCTCCGGCGAGGAGCGCACCCGGATGGGCCGCTTCAAGCACGAGGCCGCCGCCTGCGACCCCGTACGGCAGGTCGTCTACCTCACCGAGGACGAGGACGACGGCTGCTTCTACCGCTTCGTCCCCGACACCTGGGGTGACCTGCGTACCGGAAGGCTCCAGGTGCTCTGCGCCCCGGCCGGTCAGGTCACCGGCCCGGTGACCTGGCAGGACATCCCCGACCGCGACGGCTTCCCGACCGCGACGCGGCGCCAGGTCGGCGCGGCCAAGCACTTCGACGGCGGCGAGGGCTGCTGGTACGACCGCGGCGTCTGCTACTTCACCACCAAGGGCGACAACCGGGTCTGGGCGTACGACACCGCCGCCTCCACCCTCGACCTGGCCTACGACGACTCGCTGGTGACCGGCGGCGCCGCCCCGCTGACCGGCGTGGACAACATCACCGGAGCGCCCAACAGCCGCGACCTGTTCGTCGCCGAGGACGGCGGCGACATGGAGATCAACGTCATCACCTCCGAGGGCGTCGTGGCGCCGTTCCTGCGGGTCCTCGGCCAGTCCTCCTCCGAGGTCACCGGCCCCGCGTTCTCGCCGGACGGCTCGCGCCTGTACTTCTCCTCCCAGCGCGGCACCTCGGGATCGTCGACCGGCAGCGGCGGCATCACCTACGAGGTGACCGGCCCCTTCCGCGCCCAGCCCTGACGGTTCCTCCCCGAACGGCGTCCGGGCCGGGCACCGGGCGCCGCTCGCGGAACGCCCCGGGGTCACCCCACCCCGGCCGTTCCTCGCGTGCCGGACGTCCCGCGCACGGTCCGGCGGGCCACGAGGAAGAGGGCGAGCGCGCCGAGGACGAGGATCACCTGGCCGATCAGGTTGGCGGTGTTCGCGGTGCCGTGCAGCATGAGCAGGAGGAAGCCGCCGAGCGCGTAGGTCAGCAGCGCGCCGCCCGCCAGCGCGAGCCGGTGCGCGGCGCCCCAGCCTTCGCGTCGCGACCACCGGCTGATCACGATCGTCGTCGCGGCGAGCAGCGCGATGCCCGCGGCGACCCCCCACCAGTCCTCGGGACGGAAGAAGAACGCCGCGGACGCGACGAACCCCAGCGCGCCCACCGGCCAGGGCCCCGGCGTCCGCCCGCCCGTCACCGGACGGGGGCGCCGCCCGACGAGGAACGCGGCGACGACCAGGAGCGCGACCACGACGGCGGCGCCGATCCGCTGCGGCGGCGAGGCCATGAATCCGCTGTCGTCGTAGATGCCGCTGAAGAGAACGAGGGAGCCGAGGACGAACACGACGCAGGTGACGATCAGGCCGGGTACGCCCAGCCAGGGGGTGGTGGCCCGGCGGGGCACCAGGATCTCGACGAGGGCGATCGGGACGCCGATGCTCCAGATCACGTGTCCGGCGGTGAACCCCACGGCGTTGGTCGCGCTGAGACCCGGTGCCGGGATGAGGGTGGCGGCGCGGGAGACGTCCCCCTCGAACAGCGGGGCGGGGTTGAAGAGGGTCTGGTCGATCAGGGTCGCCTCGAGCACGCCGTACGCGCACCCCAGCAGGATGATCGCCGGCCAGCCGCGCCCGGTGCGCCGGACCACCTCGCGAATGATGATCGCGCCGCCGCCGTACATCGGCGCGAGGATGACCAGGCCCCAGATGTCGGACGAGGGGACGTTGCCGAGCAGGTACTCGGCGACCAGCGGGGAGAGAAGGAACAGCCCGAGGGCGGGCGCGATACGCCGTAACGTCCCCGGACGCCCGCCGGGAGCCACCGGAGCCGTTCGAGCCGCCTCAGCCGCCTCAGCTGCTTGATCCGCCTGAGGCGTCTGGGACGCATGAGATGTCCGGGCTGTCTCGGACATCCGGGTCGTCCGGTCCGCCTGGGTCGCGAGCCGTCGGTCGTCGGGAGGGTTTCCGGTCATGGCGGTGACGCTAGGTCCGGACGGCCTCCGCGCGCATCGAACGCGGGAGCGGCCTTCGCCCCCTCCTCCGGACCGAGCCCGCCCACGCCTCTCCCTCCTGGGACGGAGACGGCGGCACGCACCGGGTCGCTCATCCGCTCATCCACGGACAGGTGATCCGTGGATAAGCGCGACATGGACCGGCCCCGTGGCGTTTGCGACGCTTACTTCAACCGTAAACAGCCTCTGACCAGGGAGTTATCATGAAAGACGTGTCTGTGCCCGATCTGACCGGGAAACTCGCCGTGGTGACCGGTGCGAGCGACGGCGTCGGCCTCGGTCTGGCCGTACGCCTGGCCCGGGCGGGCGCCGAGCTCGTGCTGCCGGTCCGCAACCCCGTCAAGGGCGAGGCGGCCGTCGCGCGTGTCCGCGCGGCGGCTCCCGGAGCGACGGTCTCCCTCCGTGAGCTCGATCTGGCCTCGCTGGACTCCGTGGCCGCCTTCGCGAAGAGGCTGAACGCCGAGGACCGGCCGGTCGACATCCTGATCAACAACGCGGGCGTCATGTCGCCCGCCACCCGGCACACCACGGCCGACGGCCTGGAGCTGCAGTTCGGCACGAACCACATCGGCCACGTCGCGCTGGTCGGCGGGATCCTGCCGCTGCTGCGCGCCGGCCGGGCCCGTGTCACCACCATGTCGAGCAGTGCCGCCCGCACCGCCAAGATCGACTGGGACGACCTGCAGAGCGAGCGGAAATACTCCCCGATCCGTTCGTACGGGCTGTCGAAGCTGGCCAACCTGCTGTTCGGCCTCGAGCTCGACCGGCGCAGCCGGGCCGGCGGCTGGGGCGTCGTCAGCAACGTCGCGCACCCCGGCACGACCCTGACGAACCTCTACGCGTCCGGCCCCAACCTGGGCCGCAAGCGCCCCTCGCCGCTTGAGGCGATCATGACGCGGCTCTCCCGCGTGGGCCTGTTCGTGCAGACCGTCGACAAGGGCGCGCTCCCCGCCCTGTACGCGGCCACCGACCCGCGGGCACGGGGAGGCCGCCTCTACGGGCCCGACGGCTTCGGCCAGTTCACCGGGGGCCCGACCGAGCTGGCCGTCTACAGGCCGGCCCGTGACGAGGCCGCCGCGACCCGGCTCTGGGACGTCTCCGAGCGGCTGGCCAGGGTCGAATTCGCCTCCGCCTGAGATCCTCACGGCGGCCGTTCCCGGAAAGGGGAGACTCACCACATGGACAGGGCCGAGCTGGCCGAGTTCCTGCGCACCCGGCGGGAGGCGCTGCAGCCCGAGGACGTCGGGCTGCCTCGCGGGCGGCGGCGGCGCACCGGCGGGCTGCGGCGCGAGGAGGTCGCCGCGCTGTGCGGCATGTCCGCCGACTACTACAGCCGGATCGAGCAGCGGCGCGGGCCCAACCCGTCCGAGCAGATGCTCGCCGCGATCGCCCGGGGACTGCACCTCTCCCTTGAGGAGCGCGACCACCTGTTCCGCCTCGCCGGCCACGCCACCCCGCGGCGGGTCTTCCGCGGCGACCACATCAACCCCGGGATGATGCGCATCTTCGACCGGCTGGAGGACACCCCCGCGCAGGTGATGAGCCATCTCGGCGAGACGCTCAGGCAGACCCGGCTCGCGGTGGCGCTGATGGGCGACGAGAGCGTCCACACCGGGATGGCGCGCAGCATGCACTACCGCTGGTTCACCGACCCGGCCGCGCGGCTGATCTATCCCGAGGACGACCACCCGACGCACGACCGCCTCTTCACGGCCAGCCTGCGCGACGCGTACACGCGGGACGGCAGGGGCTCGCGCGCGGCCGCGCTGGTCGACGCGCTGCTGGCGGCGAGCCCGGAGTTCGCCGCGCTCTGGCACGAGCACCCCGTCCTGGGCCCGTTCTGCGGGACGAAGCGCATCCTGCACCCGCGGCTCGGCCTGCTGGAGCTGCACTGCCAGACCCTGGTCGACCCCGACCAGTCCCAGATGCTGCTGGTCTTCACCGCCGTGCCGGGCAGCGAGAGCCAGGAGAAGCTCCAGCTGCTCCCGGCCCTCGGCGATCTGCGCGTCTGAATCCGTACCCGTCGGGGTCGTCCGGAGCGCGGCTCCCGGAGGACCGGCTCCTCGTTCAGGTGGAGCGCGGGCGCACGAGTCCCACGTCGTAGGCGAGGACGACGGCCTGGACCCGGTCGCGCAGGCCGAGCTTGCGCAGCACCGAGGAGACGTGCGTCTTGACCGTGGCCTCGGTGAGCACGAGCCGCTCGGCGATCTCGGCGTTGGACAGCGCGAGCGCGACCAGCCGCAGCACCTCGACCTCCCGCCCGGTCAGCGAGCCGAGATCGGGCGGCGAGCCACCGGGATCAGGCAGAACGGTGACGAAACGGTCGAGCAGCCTGCGGGTGACCGACGGCGCGAGCAGCGCGTCGCCGCGCGCCACCACGCGGATCGCCTCCACCAGCTCGGCGGGCCGCACGTCCTTGAGCAGGAACGCGCTCGCCCCGGCGCGCAGGGCGGCGAACACGGACTCGTCGACGTCGTAGGTGGTCAGGACGATGACCCGGACCGGACTCCCCGAGGCGACGATCCGCCGGGTCGCCTCCAGCCCGTCGACGCCGGGCATCCGCACGTCCATCAGGACGACGTCGGGCCTCAGCCGCTCGACCAGAATCGCGGCCTCCCCGCCGTCCCCTGCCTCGCCGACCACCTCGAGATCCGCCCTCGCCTCCAGGATCATCCGGAAGCCGCCGCGGACCAGCGCCTGGTCATCGGCGATCACCACCCGGATGCTCATCGCACCGCCTCCAACGGCAGGCGAGCGCGGGTACGGACGTTCATCGCGGCGCCCTCAACGGCAGACGGACACGAACGTTCATCGCACCGCCCCCAACGGCAGGCGAGCGTGGACGCGGAACCCGCCGCCGGGCAGCGGGCCCGCGTCGAGGGTGCCGCCGAGCATCGCGGCGCGCTCGCGCATCCCCGCGATCCCGTGGCCGGTGCCGCCGTCGCCACCCCCCTCGTCACCCGTGCCGCTCCCGCGCCCGTCGTCGAGGATGTCCAGTTCGAGCATCCCCGCGGCGGCCCTGACGGTCACCTCCGCGCGGCCGGCGCCCGCGTGACGCAGCGTGTTGGTGAGCGCCTCCTGGACGATCCGGTAGGCGGAGAGGTCGACCCCGGCCGGCAGCGCACCACCGGTACCGGCGCCGGTTCCCTCCCTGCGCACCGCGACCTCCAGACCGGCGGCGCGGAACGGCTCCACGAGCTCCCCGAGCCGGTCGAGTCCCGGCCGCCGGAGCGACTCCTCGCCCGTCTCCGGCCGTACCACGGCCAGCAGCCGGCGCAGTTCCCCGAGCGCGTCGCGCCCCGCCGCCTCGATCGAGCGCAGCGCGGCGCGCGCCTGGTCGGGGCGCTCGTCGAAGACGTCGTCGGCGGCCGCCGCCTGCACGACGATGACCGAGACGCTGTGCGCGATCACGTCGTGCACCTCCCGGGCGATCCGCGCCTGCTCCTCGCCGACCGCCCTGCGCGACTCCTGGTCGATCGCCACGCGCCGGTTGCGCACGACCTCGCCGAGCGCCCAGGCGACGACCGGGAACGCCATCGCGAACTGCGCCTCCTCGCTGGAGGCGGTGAGGAAGTTCGACGCGGTCAGCGCGAGCAGCGCCGCGAGCGCGGGCAGCGACACGCGGGGCGGCCGGGCGGCGGCCAGCGAGCCGAGTGCGATGAGGCCCGCGAACGGAAAGATCCCCTGCGGCGCGAGGAAGTGGACGAGGGCCCCTCCGGCGAGCGCGATCGCCATCACCGGCACCGGATGGGAACGCCGCCACCACAGCGCCACGCCCTGCGCCGCACCCGCGATCGTCCCGAGGATCACCAGCGGACCGGCGCGCGGCACCACCTCGTCCATCACTAGGGCGACCAGATACAGCCCCACGACGAGCGAGACGGCGACGTCGGCGACCAACCGGAGCGGGCTGCGGGACGAACGGCGCACTTCCGGAGTATCGCAGATCGGTCACCGCCCCATCGCGAGCCCGGACGGCGCGGGCGACGGGAAGGGCGCGGAATCCCTTTCCGGATTTCCGTTGTCCCCGGCCCGCCCGCCGGTCTCCTGTACAGGAGCGAACACGTCCGGCACCGGACACGACCGACAGGAAATCCGCGGTCCGGCCCATCCGGCACGCCTCCCGATACGCCGACAATGTCCGATCTCTACTCCCCGTACGAAGGACCTCATCCATATGAGTGAGACTGTTCCGCGTGGTATCGCAGCAGGTCGCACGGCTGTTCGTCAGGTACGCCGCGCCGCGCTCGTAAGTGCGCTCGTGGCCGTCGTGGGCGCCTCCGCGGTGAACGGCGCCCTTCCCGCGGGCGCGGCCGAAGCCCCCCTGTCGCAGGGCCGGGCGGCCGTCGCCTCCTCGGTCGAGCGAGGCGACCTGTCCGCCGCGGCCGCGGTCGACGGTGACAGCGGCACCCGCTGGTCCAGCAAGTTCACCGACCCGCAGTGGCTGCAGGTGGACCTGGGCAGGTCCACCGCGATCAACAAGATCGTGCTGAACTGGGAGCGCGCCCACGCCACCGCGTTCCGGATCCAGACGTCCTCCGGCGGCGGCCGGTGGAAGACGATCCACAGCACGACCGCGGGCAAGGGCGGCGTGCAGACCCTCAACGTGTCGGCCACCGGCCGGTACGTGCGGCTCCACACCACCAAGCGGTCCAGCCAGTACGGCGTCTCGCTCTGGGAGTTCCAGGTCTTCGGCAAGGGCTCGGCCACCCCGGTGCCCAGCGCCACCCCGACCAGGCCGGCGCCGAGTTCGAGCCCGAGCCGCACCCCGAGTTCCACCCCCAGCGCCACGCCGACCAAGCCGACGCCGAGCTCCACCCCGAGCTCCACTCCCAGCAAGACCCCGACCACGCCGGTCCCGGAGGTCCCCCCCACGGGAACCTCCGGCAAGAAGGGCGTGGGCGTGTGGCAGGCGCCCAACGTCAGCGCGGCGCTCGAAGCCTCCGGCGCGAGCTGGTACTACACGTGGTCCACGAACCACAACGGCGTCACCACACCCAAGGGGACGGAGTTCGTCCCGATGATCTGGGGGGCCGACAGCGTCACCGACCAGAACCTCGCCCAGGCGAAGAACGCCGGCTCTCCCTACCTGCTCGGTTTCAACGAGCCGGACTTCGCCGAGCAGTCCAACATGACCGTGGACAAGGCGCTGTCGCTGTGGCCGAGGCTCACCGCGACCGGCCTGAAGGTCGGCAGCCCCGCCGTCGCCTGGGGCGGTGACCGGGCGGGCGGCTGGCTGGACCGGTTCATGACCGGGGCGGCCCAGAAGAACTACCGCGTCGACTTCGTCACGCTGCACTGGTACGGCGGCGACTTCCGCGCCGAGGCGGCGGTCGGCCAGCTCAAGTCGTACATCCAGGCCGTGTACGAGCGCTACCGCAAGCCGATCTGGCTCACCGAGTACGCCCTGATCGACTTCTCGAACGGCGTCCGCTTCCCCACGGACGCGCAGCAGGCCGCCTTCGTCACCGCGTCCACCAAGATGCTGGCCTCCCTGCCGTACGTGCAGCGCTACGCCTGGTTCGGCCTGCCCTCCTCCGACACCGAGCCCAACAGCGGGCTGTTCCGGAGCAACGGCGTCCCCACCCTCGCGGGCCGCGCCTTCCAGGCGGCCGAGTGACCTAGATCATCGCCGAGGACCCGGGCCGGGTCCGCGGCCTCCCCACGTCTGGCCCGCGCGAGTCCTGTCTCGCGCGGGCCAGACCCGTTTCTCCTCCGGCCGAAGTCCGGACGAGCGCGTATTTCTCCATGGTGGGCGCGTTCGGCAGGGCGCTACCTTGCCGGTTGTACGGACGCCACCGAACAGACGGGGCGTTCCGATCGTCAGGTGCGGCCTTCGCCCGCCATTCAGAAAACGGAGCATCTCATGTCGCCTGTCCATCCCCGTTCCGGCGCCCTCGGGCGCAGGTCCTCGATCGCCGCCTCGGCGCTCGCCGCGGCGGCGGTCGTCGCCGGGGTCCTGGCCACCTCACCGGCCGCGTCGGCGAGCGCGGGCACGCTGGTGAACATCTCACCGCAGAACGCCCCGCAGACCGCGCTGGCCAAGAGCCCGGCCACCGCCGCCCTCGGCATCGCGGTCCTGCAGAACGACGGCCCCTTCCTCAACCAGCGGTGGACCATGGAGCAGGTCCAGGTCCTGGGAGGCGGCAGGATCGCCTTCACCTTCGCCAACCAGCAGGGCGGCTGCCTGGACGTCAACGGCAAGTCCAAGAGCAGCGGCGCGGCCGTGATCACCAAGGCGTGTGACGGCAGCCTCAGCCAGCAGTGGATCCGTGACTTCAGTGTCAACGCGACCTTCCTGAAGCTGGAGAACCGCAACAGCGGCCTGGTCGCCACCGCCGACGGGAGCGGCAGTGGAACCAGGATCACCCAGCGGTCCGACAACGGGGACTTCAACCAGCGCTGGTCGATCTTCGGGGTCTGAGCGAGACGTCCGAGCGGGCCGTCTCAGCAGATCGCCTGAACGGACGTTCGAGCGCGACGCCCCGGCCGGGGGCCCGGGGAAAGGCTTCGGGGGAAGCCGGGGCGCCCCGCCTGCAGGGGACGGACAGGAAGGTGGCGAGCAGGAGGGGAACGCCACCTTCCCGGGAGTCCGGGCGCCGGGATCGCGGGACACCTCCCGCGCTTCCGGCGCCGAGCCGTTTCCCGGCGACTCCACCAGGGGTGACACGGCCGCCGCGCTCTCCGCTCGGCGCTCTCCGCTCGGCATAAAGGATTCTCCACACGAAGAACTCTCTACACGAAAAGAAAGGATAAAAGCCCTATTTAGGTATGATTCGCATGATCGGCGACTCGGTGTTCGCATACGTCTCACATCTGTTGAGAGGATCATCCGCATGAACAGCCCCTTCCGGACCGCGCCACCGACGTTCCGCGCGGCCACCGTCGCGGACGTGCCCGCCCTGGTGCTCCTGGTCGATTCGGCGTACCGGGGCGAGTCGAGCCGCGCCGGATGGACGACCGAGGCGAACCTGCTGAGCGGGCGGCGGACGAACGCCGAGAGCGTGACCGCCGAGATCGAGAAGCCGGAAAGTCACATGATCGTCATGGAGGTGGAAGGCGAGATCGTCGCCTGCTGCCAGGTGGAGCACCGGGGCGGGTACGCGTACTTCGGGATGTTCGCCGTACGCCCCACCCTGCAGGGCGGCGGCTTCGGCAAGGCGGTCCTCGCCGAGGCCGAGCGCTTCGCCCGCGACGCCTGGGGCGTGGGCGAGATGCGCATGACGGTGATCTCGGCACGCGAGGAACTCCTGGCCTGGTACGTGCGCCGCGGCTACACCCGCACCGGCGAGATGATCCCCTTCCCCTACGACGACGAGAGCGTCGGCGTGCCGACCCGGGACGACCTGGAAATGGAACTCCTGGTCAGGAAACTCGGCTGAGCGAGAGGCGGCGACCCGCCAGGCGGGAAGGGCTCCCTCGCAGCGGACGGATCGGCGGATCCATCCGTGACCGGCCGGTCACGGAGGTAGCGTGGCAGGGATGAGCGAGCCCTATCCCGACCCCGCCGACTGGTACGCCACCCTGCCCAGCGTGTTCGTCTCGGCCTGCATGCTGCTCACCGACGCGGAGGACCGCGTCCTGCTGGTCAAGCCCAACTACCGGCCCGGCTGGAACTTTCCCGGCGGGATCGTCGAGGAGGGCGAGGCACCCCACGACGGCGCCACGCGCGAGGTGGCCGAGGAGCTCGGCGTGTCCGTCAAGGCGGGCGAGCTGCTCGTGGTCCAGTGGATTCCGCCGGCGAGGGACCGCCCCCGCGCAATGATCAACTTCATGTTCGACGGCGGCGTCCTGGACGACCCCGCCCGCATACGGCTGCAGGTCGCGGAGCTCGACGAGGCGGCGTTCCTCCCCTGGGACGCCGCCGCCCCCCTCCTGCCGGCGCACGTCGCGCCCCGTCTCGCCGCCGGACGCCTGGCCCGCGAGAACCAGCACCCCGTCTACCTGCCGGACGACCCTCCGGGCGCCGAAGGCTGAGAAAGCCGCTCACGGGCTCGGCGGAGGCGCGACGGAGAGCTGACCTGGGATTTAAGGCGATAAAACGGGTAGGGCCGCGGTATGACCGAAACACCCCCAGACCGCGAGGGTCTGAGCGACGAGCAGGCGATCGAGGTCGAGGAGTGGACCGACGACCTCGGCCTCAACCACGAGATCGTCGAACACGACGACGAGCACCAGGACACCCTCGACGAGCGCCTCCGGCGCGAGGCACCGGACCGCGAGCGGAGCCCGCGTGACGGGACCCGCCTGGTGGCGCCGGACGAGGGGCTGAGCCCCGACGAGACCTCGGAGGAGTACGCCTCGGAGGCGGGTCTCGACGACGGCGACCTGTCCGCCGAGGAGCGCGCCGTCCACATCGAGCCCGACATCGAGTACCGCGACACCTGAGAATCGCCGCGGAAATCCCGGCGCTCGCGAACCGGGCACGAATCACCGGACGCGCCCCCGGGCCTCATCGACACGACGAGGCCCGGGGCGAACGGTTTCCCGCCCGCGCACCTCGTGCGCCGGAACCGCCTCCCGCCCGAGCCCCATACGCCGGAACGGTTCTCCCTCCGCGCCGCGCACCCTCCGCGCACCCTCCGCGCACCCTCCGCGCACCCTCCGCGCACCCTCCGCCACCTCCGTGAACCCGGGCCCGCCACCCGCGCCTCCCGAGGGCAGGCCGGGAGCATTGACAGAAACTTGTTGGAAACATAAACTCGGGCCCGTCTGGAAAGCGCTTTCCTAGCGCCCCGCCGGGAAGCGCCCGCCCTCTGAAAGGTGGTGATGCCATAACCGCGCACTGACCCGAGCCCTCCCTTTTCCCGAGTGCGGTGACCACTCCCGCCTCACCTCCCACGGCGCGCCGCGCGGCCTCACCCCACGGGCGGACCGGCCCGGCGAGACGACGACCGCCGCGCTGTGGGAACGCACCGCCTCCCGCGCGACCGGCGCACCGTCTCCTTACCGGAGACCGGGGCCGGCGCGCCGACGAGCCGCGCACCGCGGACATCCCGTACTCCTCTCCCGGCTTCACGCTGCCGCCTGACCGCACGCCGCCGCGACCGCGACCGCGCGCAGAGAGCAGAGAACACGTGTCCCCCAGACCCACCCCCCCTCCGCCACCACGGCCCCTTCCCTCGGAACCCATGGAGCCGCCGCGTCCCGCACCCGGAACCACCCCGCGCACGGCACTCATCCTCACGGCCGTCGCCCTCCTGATCTCCGCCCTGATCGGCCCCGCTGTGGCGGAGACCGGAACCGCGCGGTACGCGGACCCGGTCAACGCCCAGATCGGCTTCTCCACCGTCAACGCCCTCGGCCAGAACGGCACCACCGGCGGTGCCGGAGGCCCCACGGTCACCGCGGCCACGACCGCGCAGTTCCTCGACTACATCGCCCGCCCCGGGCCGTACGTCATCCAGGTCACCGGCCGGATCACCCTGCCCACCGGCTCCAGCGACGGCATGCACAACGTCACGTCGGACAAGACGATCATCGGGGTCGGCGCGAACGCCGCGCTGGTCGGCGGCGGGCTGAACATCGGCCTGCCGGTCAGCGACTCCGTCACCTCGCCGCCCGCGAACGCCGTGCACAACATCATCATCCGCAACATCGCGTTCTCCGGCGCCACCGACGACATGATCAACGTGCAGATGTTCAGCCACCACGTCTGGATCGACCACAACGACTTCTCCAACGGGGACGACGGCGCGGTCGACATCAAGCGCGGCTCGGACTTCGTGACCGTCTCCTGGAACAGGTTCCACGACCACGACAAGACGCTGCTGCTCTCCCACGACGAGGACGCGGGCCCGCAGGACATCGGCCGGCTGCGCGTCACCTACCACCACAACTTCTTCGACGCCTCCGACCAGCGGCACCCCCGGGTGCGCTTCGCGAACGTCGTGCACGTCTACAACAACTACTACCGGGACAACAGCTACGGCATCGCGTCCACCTACGACGCCGGGGTGCTGGTCGAGAACAACTACTTCTACAGCGTCAACAACCCCGGACGGGTGGAGTTCAGCGGGGACCTCGGGCGCCTGGTCGAGCGCGGCAACATCCTGGTCGACTGCAACCACGCCATCGAGACCCGGGGCACCGTGACCGAGCCGCGCACCTACTACTCCTACGGCGCGGATCCGGCCTCCGCGGTGCCGACCATCGTGCCCGCCGGTGCCGGCGTCGGGAAGATCTGAGGGAGACGACGATGAACGCCGAACACCGCCCCCGCCCCCGCCTCCGCTCGGCCGCCGCCGCGGCGCTCCTGGTCGCCGCGCTCGCCGGCGCGGGTGGCGCCGCGAGCGCCGGCGCGGGTGGCGCCGCGAGCGCCGACACCACCGCCTCGGGTACGGCCACCGCGAGGACGGGCTCCGTGACAGGGCAGGCGGCGGGGAAACTCGCCGCGGCCTGCACCGGCACGCCGACCGGCTTCGCCACCGTCAACGCCCTCGGCCAGAACGGCACCACCGGCGGTGCCGGAGGGCCCGTCGTCACCGTGACCACGGCCGCGGCCCTGAAGGACTACGTCGGCCGGCCCGGCCCGTACGTGATCCAGGTGTCCGGCCGCATCCAGGTGTCCGGCATGCTCACCGTGGTCGCGAACAAGAGCATCCTGGGCGTGGGCACGACCGCCGAGATCACCGGTGGCGGCCTCCAGCTCGGCTCGACGACCCGGCCGGGCAACAACGTGATCATCAGGAACATCCGGTTCACCGGCGCCGAGGACGACTCGATCAGCGTCACGAACAAGGCGCACCACGTGTGGATCGACCACAACGACCTCTCGGACGGCTACGACGGCCTGCTCGACATCAAGCGGGAGTCGGACTTCGTCACGGTCTCGTGGAACCACTTCCACCACCACAGCAAGTCGGCACTGCTGGGCCACTCGGACAGCTACACCGCCGACGTCGGGAAGCTGCGCGTCACCTACCACCACAACTTCTTCGACGGCACCGACCAGCGGCACCCCCGGGTGCGCTTCGCCGAACCGGTCCACGTCCTCAACAACTACTACCGCGACAACGCGCTCTACGGCGTCGCGTCCACGGAGAACGCCGGCGTGCTCGTCGAGGGCAACTACTTCGAGAACGTCGCCCACCCGATCTACGTGGGCTACGACAAGAGCGGTCCCGGCCGGGTGGTGGAGCGGAACAACCGCTACGTCGGCTCCGGCACCCCCCAGACGGCCGGCACCGTCGTCGAGCCGCGCACGTACTACCCGTACACCGTCGACGACCCCGCGACCGTCCCGGCGACCGTGTCCGCCGGCGCGGGTGTCGGGAAGATCGGCTGCTAGCTCCCTCCCCCGATCGCCGCCCGCCGGACTCCCCCCACCGGCGGGCGGCGGCCTCCTCTCCCGAAACTCCCCCGGAGCCTCCCCGGAACGCCCGTGAAGGCTTCTCCATCAGGAAGGCGACCACCATGCCCCAGATCACCGCCGATCACGCGACCCGGCGGGGTACGGCCCTCCGCGCCGCCACCGCCGCCGTCGCCACGGCCCTGCTGGCCACCGCCCTCTCCGTGACCCCGGCCGGCGCGGGTGCCGCGACCGGGACCGCCGCGGCGGTGGGCACCCCGGTCGGTTTCGCGTCGGTCAACGCCCTCGGCCAGAACGGCACCACCGGCGGCGCGGGCGGGCGGACCGTCACCGTGACCGACGCCGACGCGTTCCTGGAGTACATCGACAGCAAGGAGACGCTCGTCATCCGGGTGGCGGGCACCATCGCGATCACCAGCAAGCAGGGGGTCCGGCCGAACAAGACCATCATCGGGGTGGGCACCTCGGGTCACATCACCGGCGGCGGCCTGGACTTCTACCGGTCGTACAACGTGATCGTGCGCAACATCCGGTTCACCGAGGCCGAGGACGACGCGATCAACGTCGGCCAGCAGTCGCACCACATCTGGATCGACCACAACACCTTCTCCGGCGCGGTCGACGGCTCGATCGACGTGGTGCGCGGCGCCGACTACGTCACCGTGTCGTGGAACCACTTCGACCACTCCGACAAGAGCATGCTGATCAGCCACTCCGACGGCGCCGCGGGCACCGACATCGGCCACCTCAAGGTGACGATCCACCACAACTTCTTCGACAACAGCCGGCAGCGCCACCCGCGCATCCGCTTCGGCGAGCCGGTGCACGTCTTCAACAACTACTTCCTGGGCAACGAGCTGTACGGGGTGGCCTCGACGGAGAACGCCGGGGTGGTCGTGGAGGGCAACTACTTCCAGGACGTGCCCCACCCGCTCTTCTCCGCGAGCGGCTACGCCGACAGCGGCCCGGGACGGGCGGTGCAGCGCAACAACGTCTACGTGAACTCGGGAACCCCGGAGACCTCGGGCACCGTCGTCGAGCCGCGCACCTTCTACGCGTACACGGTCGACGCCCCCGCCGGTGTCCCGTCGGCGGTGCGCGCCGGCGCCGGCGTCGGCACGCAGTGGGGGACTCCCTGACCTTCCCCGGACGGGGCTTCCCCGGACGGGGCTTCCCCGGACAAGGTGCGGCGTACGACGGTCAGCGGGCGAGCGCGGCGACCAGGGCGTGCAGGTCGTCGACGACGTGGTCCGCCTCGGCGGCCCGGGGGCGCTCCGCGTGCAGGTGCCCCCAGGGTCCCCGGCGGATCAGGGCGGTCCGCATGCCCGCCGCCCGCGCGGGGAGCACGTCGTTGTCCAGCCGGTCGCCCACGTAGAGGATCTCGCCGGGCTCGCGTCCCGACACCGCGGCGACCCTGGCGAAGAACTCCGGGGCCGGCTTGGAGACGCCCCAGCCGTCGGAGGTGTGCACCGCGTCGACGGGCAGGTCCATCGCGACGAGCGCGTCGCGCGCCTGCGGCGGCTGGTTGCCCGCGATGATCAGCTCGTGGCCGAGGTCGCGCAGCGCCGCCAGGGCGGGCCGCACGTCCGGGTAGAGGTCGTCGGCGTCGAAGTTGACCCGTAGCCCGTCCGGATCGTCACGCTTCCACGCCTCCTGCTCGGCCTCGACGTCGAAGCCGGGCCGTAGCAGCCGGAAGGCGTCCTCGAACGACCTGTCGAGCGCGGCCATGCCGCCGAGCACGCCGAGCATGGTGAACCGGGTGACGCCCAGCCGGTCGGCCCAGCGCGACCAGATGCGCGTCTCGTCGATCAGCGTCTCGCCCACGTCGAACACCAGCGCCCGGACCACGGTGCCTCCCTTTCCGTTCAAGCTCACGATCGTAGCCCGGCCGACCGAGGCGACACCGGCCGGGACCACGGCGGAGCGAGCCCCTCACACAGGCGTGCCCGCATACCCGCATCGCTTCCACGCCTTCGCCGCGTCACCGCCGAGCTGATCCATAATCACGCGGCATACGCCCCACGTCCGGCCGGGCCGCCATGCGACACTTAGAGTGCTTGTTCGGACACGGAGGGATACAGGCCGATGGTGATGACAGCGTCTCAGCGATCCACCCAGCGCACCGCGCCCCAGCCACCCGCCCAGCACACCACTCCGGAGGACCGGCCACTCCCTCGGACCCCGAGGGAGATCTTCGAGTCCCTTCCCCCCATCCGCGGCCTTCGGGCCGAAGTCATCGACGGGAACCTGATCGTGAGTCCTTCCGCGACCCCCCGGCACGCGCGCATAGCCAGATGTCTCAGCAGGGCTCTGATCCCCGTGGAGGGCGAGAACGGCTGGGAAAGCTTCTCCGGCGACGTCGGCATCTGCGTCGAAGGCCCTCGTGACACCATCGTCCCCGACTACTGCCTGCTTCCCGTGAACGCGCCCCTCTGGGGAGACCGCGAGATCCTCTCCTCGGGGCTCGTCCTGGTGGCGGAGATCGTCTCACCCGGGAGCATGGAAATGGACCGCGCCACGAAGCCCCGGATCTACGCGGGCTGCGGCGTCCCGATCATGCTGATCGTCGATCCGGTCGCCTCTCCTCCGGCGGTCACGGTCCTCAGCGACCCCGAGGACGGCAGCTACCGGACCATGACCCACACCGAGATGGGCAAGCCGCTCCGGATCCCCTCCCCCGTCGACTTCGACCTCGACACCTCGATCTTCCTGTGATTACGGAGTTCAGAGCTTCTCCATCGCCTTGCGGATGCGCTTGTCGGAGATCGAGTACGGGGTGCCGAGGGTCTGGGCGAAGTAGCTGACCCTGAGCTCCTCGATCATCCAGCGGATCTGGCGGACGTCGTCGTCGGAGCGGCGGGCCGGGGGGAGCTTCTCGACCAGCTCGTGATAGTCGTCCTCGATGTCGTGCACCCTGTCCATCCGCTCCCCGTCGCGGAACGCGTCCTCGTGGACCTTCTCCAGCCGCCGTTCGGCCCCCTTCAGATAGCGGAGCAGGTCGGGCAGGCGTTTGTAGCCGGTCTCGGTGACGAAACCCGGGTAGACGAGGTTGGCCACCTGGTCGCGGATGTCCTCGATCGCGGGGGTTGAGCGGGACCCCGGCAGCAGGTTCGAGACGGTGTGCCAGACCTTGAGGATGCTCTCGACCCTGGCGACCACCTCGGCGGTGGTGTCGAACAGCTCGGCCCGGACCCTGTCGTGGAGCGCGGCGAAGGCCGATTCGTCCCAGACCGGACCGCCGTGCTCGGTCATGAGGTGGTCGGCGGCGCAGGCGATGCAGTCGTCGAACAGGGCGGTGGCCCCGGCGTGCGGGCTGCGGCTCAGGGCGAGCTTGGACTGGTTGCCGAGGCGGCCGAGCACCCACTTGGCCGGTGACGGTGTGTTGAGCAGCAGCAGCCTGCGGGTACCCTCCCACATCGCCCGGCGCTGCTCGGCCTCGGTCTCGAACATCCGTACGGCCACGGTGGCGCCCTCGTCGGCGAGCGCCGGGTAGGCCTTCATCCTGCGCTGCTCGAACGTCTTGGGCAGCGCGCCCACGGTCCATCCCGTCAGGCCGGTCTTCTCCAGGCCGTCGGCGGCCTTGGACAGGGTCTGGCGGAGCTTGGGAGCGAGCCGCCGTTTCAGCCCGGCCAGGTCCTTGCTCTCGGCCAGCTTCTGCTTGCGACCGTCGATCACCCGGAAGGTGATCTTGAGGTGGTCGGGGACCAGGTCGGGCTGCCAGGCCTCGCGCGGCACCTGGACGCCGGTCAGGTTCAGCAGCTCGCGTTCCAGCACCGCGAGCAGCGGCTCCTGGGTGGGTTCGGCCCGTTCCAGGGCCTTCTTGGCGTAGTTGGGAGCGGGGACGAAGTTACGCCGGATCTGCTTGGGCAGGCTCCGGATGAGCGCGGTGAGCAGTTCCTCGCGCAGCCCGGGGATCTGCCAGTCGAAGCCCTCGACGTTGACCTGGTTGAGCAGCGCGAGCGGGATGTGCGCGGTGACGCCGTCGGCGTCGGTGCCGGGCTCGAACTGGTACGTCAGGGGGAAGCGCAGGCCGCCCTGGCGCCACACGTCGGGGTAGTCGCGCTGGCTGACGTCACCCGCCGTCTCGCTGATCAGCATCGACTTCTCGAAGCTGAGCAGGTCGGGCTGGTCGGCCCTGGCCTTCTTCCACCAGGAGTCGAAGTGGCGCCCGGAGACGACGTCGGCGGGGACGCGCTGGTCGTAGAAGTCGAACAGCGTCTCGTCGTCGACGAGGATGTCGCGGCGCCGGGCCCGCTCCTCCAGCTCCTCGACCTCTTCGAGCAGCTTGCGGTTCTCCCTGAAGAAGGCGTGGTGGGTCTCCCAGTCACCCTCGACCAGGGCGTGCCGGATGAACAGCTCCCGGCTCAGCTCGGGGTCGATGCGACCGTAGTTGACCTTGCGCTGGACCACGATCGGGACGCCGTACAGGGTGACCTTCTCGTAGGCCATCACCGAGCCCTGCTTCTTCTCCCAGTGCGGCTCGGAGTAGGTGCGCTTGATCAGGTGCTGGGCGAGCGGCTCGACCCACTCGGGTTCGATTTTGGCGTTGACCCGGGCCCAGAGCCGGGAGGTCTCCACCAGCTCGGCGGACATCACCCAGAGCGGCTGCTTCTTGGCGAGCGCGGAGCCCGGGAAGATCGCGAACCGGGCGTTGCGGGCGCCGACGTACTCCGTCATGGGCCTGCGCGGCTCGTTCGGGGGACGGCGGCCGCCACCGGCGTCGGCGGTCTTCTTGTCGATGTCCTTGACGCCTACGTGGGACAGCAGGCCCGACAGCAGGGAGACGTGGATCTTCTGCTCGTCACCGGGGGTGCCGTTGAGGGTGACACCCAGGCTCTTCGACATCTGGCGGAGCTGGCTGTAGACGTCCTGCCACTCGCGGACGCGCAGGTAGTTGAGGAACTCGGCCTTGCACAATCGCCGGAACGCGCTGGACGACAGCTCCTTCTGCTGCTCCTGCAGGTATTCCCACAGGTTCAGGTACGAGACGAAGTCGGACTCCTTGTCCGCGAAGCGGCGGTGCTTCTCGTCGGCGGCCTGCTGCTTGTCGGCCGGTCGCTCGCGCGGGTCCTGGATCGACAGGGCGGAGGCGATGACCATGACCTCGCGTACGCAGCCGTTGTGGTCGGCCTCCAGCACCATGCGGGCCAGGCGCGGGTCGACCGGGAGCCCGGCCAGCTTGCGGCCGAGCGGGGTCATCTGCCTGGCCTGGTCGAAGGCGCCCAGTTCGAGCAGCAGGTCGTAGCCGTCCCTGACCTGGCGCTGGTCGGGCGGCTCGACGAACGGGAAGGCCCCGATGTCGCCCAGGCCGATCGAGGTCATCTGCAGGATGACCGAGGCGAGGTTGGTGCGCAGGATCTCCGGGTCGGTGAACTCCGGCCGGGTGACGAAGTCGTCCTCCTCGTACAGCCGGATGCAGATGCCCTCGGAGACACGGCCGCAGCGGCCCTTGCGCTGGTTGGCCGAGGCCTGGGAGATCGCCTCGATGGGCAGGCGCTGGACCTTGGTCCGGTGGCTGTAGCGGGAGATCCTGGCGAAGCCGGGGTCGACCACGTACTTGATGCCCGGCACGGTCAGCGAGGTCTCGGCCACGTTGGTGGCCAGCACGACCCGGCGGTTGGTGTGCCGCTGGAAGACCCGGTGCTGCTCGGCGGCGGACAGCCTGGCGTACAGCGGCAGGATCTCGGCGTCCTTGCGCTTCGACAGCGCCTCGGCGGTGTCGCGGATCTCCCGTTCGCCGCTGAGGAAGACCAGGATGTCGCCGGGTCCCTCCGCGCACAGCTCGTCGACGGCGTTGCCGATCGCCTGGATCTGGTCGTCGTCCTCGGCGATCGGCCGGTAACGCACCTCGACGGGGTAGGTCCGGCCGGAGACCTCCACGATCGGCGCGTCGCCGAAGTGCTTGGAGAAGCGCTCGGGGTCGATGGTCGCCGAGGTGATGATCACCTTCAGGTCGGGGCGGCGCGGGAGGAGCTGCTTGAGATAGCCGAGGATGAAGTCGATGTTGAGGCTGCGCTCGTGCGCCTCGTCGACGATCAGCGTGTCGTACTGGTCGAGGTCGCGGTCGTTCTGCAACTCGGCCAGCAGGATGCCGTCCGTCATGACCTTGACGAGGGTGCCGTCGCTCACCTGGTCGGTGAAGCGCACCTTGTAGCCCACGGCGTCGCCGAGCGGGGTGTCGAGTTCCTCGGCGACGCGCTCGGCCACGGTACGGGCGGCGATGCGGCGGGGCTGGGTGTGCCCGATCAGGCCCTTGACGCCCCGGCCCAGCTCAAGGCAGATCTTCGGCAGCTGGGTGGTCTTGCCGGAACCGGTCTCTCCGGCGACGATCACGACCTGGTTGTCGCGGATCGCCTCCAGGATGTCGTCCCTGCGCTGGCTGACCGGCAGCGCCTCCGGATAGGTGATCGCGGGGACACCGGCGCGGCGCTGGGCGACCCGTCGCTCGGCCCGCTCGATGTCGGAGGTGATCTCCGCGGCGATCTTCTGCTGCGCGGCACGGTTTCTGACCCTGCGGGCCCCGTCGAGCCTGCGGCGAAGTCGCCGCTGGTCACGCAGCGTGAGCTCGGGCAGGCGTGCGTGCAGGTCGGAGAGAGGCGATGTCAAAGGAGGCGTTCCCATACTGAACCCAGG
This sequence comes from Streptosporangium sp. G12, assembly GCF_052983175.1. Taxonomy (NCBI): domain Bacteria; kingdom Bacillati; phylum Actinomycetota; class Actinomycetes; order Streptosporangiales; family Streptosporangiaceae; genus Streptosporangium; species Streptosporangium sp. G12. Next base: position 113,293 of record NZ_JBRIQO010000005.1, read on the forward strand.
ATACTTTCGGCCCACGTGTGCAGGCCCACCCGTCGCCGCGAGGGCGCGTGTGAGGCTCCACACCTGAAGGCCCCTGTGCGAAGGCCCGACCGACCATGCTGCCCGAGCCGCCGCTCCACCGCATCTCAATAAAAGGAGGCGGCCCCTTACAGGGAGACGGCCCCGCCCCCCGGGGCCGGGGTGACGGGGCCGTCGTGTTCGGGACCCACCCGGGCCCCGCTGGAGCGGGACCCGGGATCAGCGGGCTACGGGAGCGCCGGGTAGGCGTTCTGGAGCAGCTGGCGGAACTGGGCGGAGAACCACTGGCCGGAGATCGGCGCGTCGGCCAGGGCACCGCTCTTGTTGTGGCCGTTGCGCTCGTTGCCCTCGTAGGCCGGGTCGCACATCTCGTCGAAGCCCTTGCCCTCGTTGTTCGGGATCGGCTTGCTGGAGCCGTCGGACTCGCCCGGGGGCTTGATCCAGACGTAGGCGTCCAGACCGGTGGCGGGGTTGGCACGCGGGCGCTCGCCCAGTCCGGCACCGCTCTGGTTGCACCAGTTGCCGGCGTGGTACCTGCGGTCGACGCGCGACTGGTCGACGAAGGTGTTCAGGTCCGTCGAGGTGCTGGGAGCGGCCGGGCGGGCCGCGCCTCCCCAGCCGTTGCGGGAGGTGTCGACCAGCATGCCGATGTTGGACTTGAAGCCCTTCTGGATCAGCGTGTTCCTGAAGGCCTGGGCGAAGGAGAGCTCGTCGACGTAGAAGTTCCAGTCGACCCATTCGGACTGGCGGATGTTCTGGTTGTTGACGGTGGTGTTGATGGTGAAGTGCGGCTCGCGCAGCGGCGAGTAGTTGGCGGTGTTGGTGATGAAGCCGTCCACGCTGTCGAAGCCCGCGGCGGTGCCGGCGACGGTGCTCGCGAACAGGTCGGCGGACGGACCGAAGTTAGAGTCCCAGCCGAGCCAGCCGTGGTGCCCGGCGTCGATGTAGGTGTAGACGTTCTTGATCGCGTGCAGCTTGTCCAGGGCGTAGCGGACGCCGTTGACGTAGGCGCCGCTGTCCTTGGCCTCCTGGCACTTCGCCAGGTTGAGGTTGGTGACCAGGTTCGGCAGCGAGTCGATCTCGATGATCGTCGAGATCCGCAGGCCGGCGTACTTCGACTCGCCCATGATCGCGGCGATCGGGTCGATGTACTCGGTCTTGTAGCGGTTCAGGCCGTTCTCGGCGATGAGCAGCTCACCGTTGGAGGAGAGCGCCGAGCAGTCGCGGTTGGGCAGGTTGTAGATGACGACCTGGATCGTCAGCGGCCTGCTGCCGTTGGCGGCGTCCTGCACCAGGGCCTCGTCCAGGTGGGCGCGCAGGCCCCTGGCCGAGGAGGAGCCCGCGATGGCGGCGATGCGGTCCAGCCACACGCCGGTGGAGATGTCGGCGATCGCGTCGCCACCGGGCTCGGCGGCGGCCTTGGTCGACCAGTCGGGGTTCACGTAGCCGTCGGCTCCGTCGTACGGGTTGTCGACGTGCGTGATCGGCGGCGTGTCGCCGTCGTCGTCGGCCTCGGTCACCGCGACGGAGGCACCGGTGTGGCCGGTGGCGGCGGCCGCGACGGTGGCGGTGCCGTTCGCCTCGTCGGCGTCCTGGGCCGCCGAGACCGTCACGTTCTGCGCCGTGTTCCAGTTGGCGGCGGTGAAGGCCAGCGTGGAGGGCGAGATGGTGAGGTCCGCGTCACCCGTCTTGGTCAGGTTGACCGTGACGTTGCCGCTCGGCGCCTGGCTGAGCCTGAAGCCGGCCGTCCTGGAGGCGCCCTCGGGAACGCTGAGGGAGGTCGGGGAGGCGACGATCGACGGCGTCGGGGCGCCGCCCACGGTGAAGGGAACCGCGGCGGTCTGGGTGGACAGCGCCGGGGAGGCGTTGTCGAAGGCCTTGGCGCTGGCCGTGTGGGAGCCGGACGACAGGCCGGTGGCGGAGTAGGAGTAGGGGGCGCTGGTGTCGGTGTTCACCAGCGCGCCGTCGACGTAGAACTCCACCTTGCTGACGGAGCCGTCGTCGCTCGCGGTCGCCGCGAGCGGCACCGCGGCGCCGGCCTGGTGGGAGGAGCCGGAGGCGGGGCTGGTCAGGCTGACCGTGGGGGGCTGGTTGACCGGGTTCTGCCCGCCGCAGGTGACGCCGTTGACCGTGAAGGCGGCGGGCTTGGGGTTGCTCCCGTTCCACGACCCGTTGAAGCCGATGCTGGTGGAGGCGCCGGTGGCGAGGGCGCCGTTCCAGGCGAGGTTCTTCGCGGTGACCTGGGTGCCCGACTGGGCCCAGGTCGCCGACCAGCCCTGCTGGACGGTCTGCCCGGCGGTGAAGGCGAAGCCCAGGGTCCAGTTGGTAAGCGGGTCACCGAGGTTCTTGAGGGTGACGCTGGCGGTGAATCCGCCCTGCCAGTCAGTGGTGGTGTAGGCGACGTCGCAGGCGACTGCGGCGTGCGCCGTGGCGGCTTGCCCGGTGGCGAGGCCGGCGGCGGCCACGAGCATGGCCGCCGTGGCCGCAAACCGGTTGCGCCAGGCTTGGCGGCGCGGATTGACTGTCATTCGTGATCATCTCCAGGGGGATGGTGGGAGCGCTCCCATGTTCCGGATGTTTCACGGATGTGTACAGCTTGTTGCACGTCGGAGGCCCTCGAATAGGGCCGTCCCAGCCTCTGACCTCACCGAACAGATTTCTAGCGCGATGAAAGTTTCATACTCCTCTCCGGAGCCTCTCCCGGGCGGTGCGCGACGGCCGCCGCCGAACCCTCCGGCGGACGCCGGAGACCCCCGAGACTCCCCGGCCCCCGCCGGGCGCTCTCCGCCGTTCCCGATCCCCGCCGTTCCCCGCCGTTCCCGTTCCCGATCCCCGCCGCTCGCCCGTGGCATACGCCGACCTCCCCGGGCCGCCTGCGTGAAGCGCGCACCCGGGTGGGGCCGCCGCTACCCCACGGCCGCCATGGCGGCGCCCACGATGCCCGCCTCGTTCTGAAGACCCGCCGGGACGATCGGGGTGCGCAGCTTGATGTGGGGCAGGAACCTGTCGGCCTTCTTGCTGACCCCACCCCCGATGATGAACAGCGACGGGGAGAACAGCGCCTCGACGTGTTCCAGATACTCCTGCACCTTCTCGGCCCACTCGTCCCAGTCGAGGTCGTGCGCCTCGCGGGCCTGGTCGGAGGCGCGCTTCTCGGCCTCCTTGCCCCTGATCTCCAGGTGGCCGAGCTCGGTGTTGGGCACCAGGCGGCCGTCGATGAGCAGGGCGCTGCCGATCCCGGTGCCGAAGGTCAGCAGCATCACCACGCCCGTTCTGCCCTTGGCGGCGCCCGCCGCCACCTCGGCCAGGCCGGCCGCGTCGGCGTCGTTCAGCACGGCCGTCGGCAGCCCCGTCGCCTTGGTGAACAGCTGCCGCGCGTCCGTGCCGATCCAGTCCTTGTCCACGTTGGCGGCCGACCTGGCGACCCCGTCGACCACGATCCCCGGAAAGGTCACCCCTATCGGCCCGTCCCAGGCGAAGTGCTCGACGATCTCCGCCACCACCGCGGCCACGGCTTCGGGCTTGGCGGGGTCCGGAGTGGGGATGCGCAGCCGCTCTCGCGTCAGCCGCCCCTTCGCGACGTCCACCGGCGCGCCCTTGATCCCCGACCCGCCGATGTCGATTCCCAGCGCTTCCATGTACCTACCTCCTGTTGACTCCCCCTTCCCCCCGATAGGTGGCTGATACTCGTTTGCAGTGAGCGGTCAACCCGGCTGAAAGCGGTCCGTCACACACTGTGGGCACAACAGCCGGAAAGGAACCCCTCCCATGACGATCAGTCGCCTCCTCACAGGACTCGCCCTCGCCACCGCCCTCGTCTCCATCGCCCCGGCGACCGCCCAGGCGGCGACCGCGCAGGCCCCGACCGGACCGGCTGCCACCGGCACGACGGCGGCGCAGGGCGCCGGTCCGTGGGGCACCTACTACGCCCCCGGCAGGAGGGCGAAGGCGAACGGCTCGCTGACCGTCTCCGGCGAGGACCACGCGGTCATCCCCGCCGCCGAGAGAGGCAGGATCTCCGGCAAGGTCTACGACCTGACGAGGGGTTCCTCCTGCGGCTGGGCGGTCTTCCGCCTCACCTACCGGACCGCCGACGGCAAGAACCTGCCGTTCAAGCACCGCAGCATCGTCGACTGCTCGTACGGCACCCCGAAGCCGTTCACGTTCACCCAGCGCGACCTCTACCAGGTCGAGCTCAAGGTCTGCTCCGAGGCCAAGGCCGCCAAGCCCTCCCTGAACTGCCTGTACGCGGGCAGCTGGAAGGTCCTCTACGTCTCGAAGTGAGCGGCGGGCGGGTCGCCCCGCCCGTCCGGCACGGCCACCGGGCCGCCGCCCCGACGCGGAGCGTCAGCTCGTCGGGGCGGCGGCCCGGCGCCTGCGGCGCACCATGAGGCCGAGGGCGGTGACGGGCACGACCACCCCGGCCACCAGCCCCACCAGGGGCAGGTGGTTCTCGTCGGGCTCGACGGAGAAGCCCTGGCCCGCCGCCGGGAAGGTGAAGGTGGCGGAGACCGCCCGTTTCACCATGCCGCTCGCCAGGGTGACCCTGCCCCTCCACGGGCCTTCGGGCATGCGCCGGTCCATGGTCACGGTCACCGGAGCGACGACGCCGGGAAGCAGCGTGACCCCCAGGTCGGCGGGGAAAGGCCCGGCCTGCAGGCCGCCGGGGCCGTCCGTCAGCGACAGCGCCCCGTTCATGTCCAGGGTGCGCCCTCCGGTGTTACGGATCAGTGTCAGCAGTTGCGGGTTGCCGTCCGCGGTGCGCTTGGGCGTCAGTTCCTCGATGCGGAAGTCCGACGGCGGCTCCCCGCCCGGCCCGACATCGAGGTAGACGCGGATCCCGACCCGGTTGACGACGCGCACGGGGTGGGAGTCGTTGGCTTCGGCGGCGACCTCCGCCCAGACCACGGCGAACCGCTCGCCACGCGAGGCGACGAGCGGCACCTTGATCGTTACCTGGGCGGTCGCCGTGCCCCCCGGCGGCAGGTCGACCGAGTCGCGGTCGAGCGAGATCCAGCTCACCAGCTCGTTCCTGGGGCGCCCCGCCGGTGCGTGGAAACCGTTCCGCACGACGTCGGCCGCGGCCGGATACAGGCTGACGTGCTGCGGTCTCCTGGACGTGTTGGAGATCTCCACCTTCCGCCGGATGGTGGTGCCCGGATGGAGATGGTCGACGATGTAGGAGAGCGCGCGAGGATCGCCGCGGCGGCTGACCGGTGCCTCGAGAAGGCGGATGCCGATCGTGCCCCGGGGGTCGGCGGCGACCAGGCTCTCGCCGGCCGACACACCGGCCGACACGCCGGTCACGCTGGAACACAGCGCGACCAGCAGCGTCAGCGTGAAGGGTCCAGCGATCCGGCTATGCCACCTGATGTGTCACCGTCCCGGTGTAGTCGCCGACCTGAGCCGTGATGGGAATGTTGACGATCAGCGTGGGGTTCCACGTCGCCGTGCTGCCTCCCGTGCCTCCCGTGTGGGCCATGGCCGGGATGGCGGTCAGCGTCGTGCCCGTCAGGGGGACCGCGTCGTCCACCGTGAGCTGTCCCGGAACGAAGGTGCCGCCGCCGGTGGTGGCGGTCTCCGACCCGGACCAGTACTCCACGGAGGCGAAGGGAATCGTCAGCGCGGCGTCGGTGAAGTCCGTCGCGAACACCGTCGCGGTCCAGGCCGAGTCGGCCCCACCGCGGGTGTCGGAGACCGACACGGGACCGATCTCCCCGGTGAGCGTGCCACCGGGGGGAGCGGAGCCGAGGTCGATCGGGCCGGCGGGCGCGGCGATGTCCAGGCTTCCCGCCTCCACCGAGAACGTGACGATGGTGTTGGCGGTGGGGTCGGCCACCGCCGGTGCCGCCAGGATGACCATCAAAGCGCCCACGCCCGCCGAGGTGAGCGCGGCAAATCTCTTACGCAAGATCTCTTCCTTCCGAATGACGAGGCATGTCTTCGGGGGGCGGCAAGCGATGGATCTTCCATACTTGTCGCGATAACTTTAAGAGATCAACAACTACTCAGCGTAACGAAAACGGCAAACGGGAGGTCCCAAGATGTTCCGGCGCGAGCCAAAGCGCCGAACCTCGGCGAAAGGGGCGCATGGTGGCCCGCCGGCGAATCCGCGGAGGGTACAGACCGGTCGCGTGAGCCACCCCGGGCCGGGGAACACGCGGGCCGACGCGAGGTCACCCGGTGCCGCCTCCAGTCGCAGGGGGTCACTTCCAGAAAACTGTGAACATTTTTCTTTCTTGTTCACGACGTATATTCGTAACAGGCGAATGCTAAACCGGAAGATAACGACATCAGCATGCTGGATCGTCCGTGAACGGGATCAGGGGCGGGCGGCCCGAACGGGTCCGGCTCGGAGCACGGGGAGACCGGCGGGGCCCCTTCAGCGCCTGACCGGGCCGGTCGAGGCCCTGACCACCAGCTCGGGCTCGAAGAGCAGCTCGTCGGCCGGCACCAGGGCCTTGTCGATCTGGGCGGCGAGCAGGTCGACGACCGCGCGGCCCATCGCGTCGATCGGCTGGCGCAGCGTCGTCAGCGGCGGATCGGTGCAGTTCATCAGCGCGGAGTCGTCGTAGCCGATCACCGAGACGTCGTCGGGCACGGAGAGCCCCGCCCTGCGGGCCGCCCTTATCGCGCCCAGGGCCATCACGTCGCTGGCGCAGATGACGCCGGTCACCCCCTTGCGTATCAGCCGCGCGGCCGCCGCGTGCCCCCCTTCCAGGGAGAACATGGTGTGTTCCACGAACTCGGGGTCGAGGTCCGCCGCGTCCAGCTTGCGCCGGGAGGGCACGTGGTCGGGAGGGCCGAGCACCATGCCGATCCGCTCGTGGCCCAGCGACCGCAGGTGGCCGAGCGCCATCTCGGCGGCGGCCACGTCGTCGCAGGAGACCTGGGGGAAGGCGAGGTGCGCGACCGCGGCGTTCACCAGCACGGTCGGCAGGCGCCGCTCCCGCAGCAGCTCGTAGTGCTCGTGGGAGGCGTCCGCCTGGGCGAACAGGCCTCCGGCGAAGACCACGCCGGACACCTGCTGCTGGAGCAGCAGATCGACGTACTCCGCCTCGGAGACGCCGCCCAGGGTGCGGGTGCACAACACGGAGGTGAACCCCTGCTGGGCCAGCGCACCCCCGACAACCTCGGCGAAAGCAGGGAAGATGGGGTTCTGCAGCTCGGGCAGGACGAGCCCGACCAGCCGCGCCCTGTCGCCGCGCAGCTGGGTCGGCCGCTCGTAGCCCAGCACGTCGAGCGCCGTCAGGACGGCCTCACGGGTCGCCTCGGACACCCCGGGCTTCCCGTTGAGCACGCGACTGACCGTCGCCTCGCTCATCCCGACCTTCTTGGCCACTTCTGCAAGCCGTCGCGTCATGATGAAACTATAAGGCAATAGAAGCAATTACTTGCGGCTGCTTGCGAAAGTTGCGTCAACAGTCAGGTCCGGCGGGTCGTCCCGGTCAGCTTTCGGTGATCCTGCCGCCGTCGACGTGGACGCGCCGGGTGGTGTGCACCGCCTCCAGCATCCGGCGGTCGTGAGTGACCAGCAGCAGCGTACCGGGATAGGAGGCGAGCGCGGACTCCAGCTGCTCGATCGCGGCCAGGTCCAGGTGGTTGGTCGGCTCGTCGAGCACGAGGAGGTTCACCCCGCGCGCCTGGAGCAGCGCCAGCGCCGCCCGGGTCCGCTCCCCCGGCGACAGGGTGGCGGCCGGGCGCGGCACGTGCGCGGCCCGGAGCCCGAACTTGGCGAGCAACGTGCGCACGTCGCCGGGAACCATGTCGGGCACCGCGGCGCCGAAGGCCTCCACCAGGGGTTCGTCGCCGAGGAACAGCCCCCGCGCCTGGTCCACCTCGCCGACGACCACCCCGGGGCCCAGCGAGGCGTTGCCCTCGTCCAGCGGGAGCCGGCCCAGGAGCGCGGCCAGCAGGGTCGACTTGCCGGAGCCGTTGGCGCCGGTGACCGCCACCCGCTCGGCCCAGCCGACCTCCAGGTTCACCGGGCCGAGGGTGAACGCGCCGCGCCGGACCACGGCATCGCGCAGCGTCGCGACGACGGCCCCCGATCTCGGGGCCACCGCGATCTCCATGCGGAGCTCCCACTCCTTGCGGGGCTCCTCGACCTCGTCCAGCCGCTCGATCAGCCGCTCGGTCTGACGGGCCTTCGCGGCCTGCTTCTCGGTCGCCTCGGTACGGAAGTTGCGGCCGATCTTGTCGTTGTCGGACGCCTTGCGCCGCGCGTTCTTGACGCCCTTCTCCATCCAGGCGCGCTGCATCCCCGCGCGCTGCTTGAGGGAGGCGACGGTGCCGGCGTACTCCTCGTACTCGTCGCGGGCGTGCCGGCGGGCGACCTCGCGCTCGGCGAGATAGGCCTCGTAGCCGCCGCCGTGCACCCTCACCAGCTGCTGGACGAGGTCGAGTTCGACGACCCGGTTCACGGTCCTGGCCAGGAACTCGCGGTCGTGGCTGACCAGGACGGTCCCGGCCCGCAGGCCGGTGACGAAGCGCTCGAGCCGCTCCAGCCCCTCCAGGTCGAGGTCGTTGGTGGGCTCGTCGAGCAGGAAGACGTCGTAGCGGCTGAGCAGCAGGGAGGCCATGCCCGCCCGCGCGGCCTGGCCGCCGGAGAGCGCCGTCATCGGCCGGTCGAGCTCCACGGCGAGGCCGAGCTCGGCGACGACCTCGGCGGCCCGGTCCTCCAGGTCGGCACCGCCCAGGGCGAGCCAGCGCTCCAGGCCGGTGGCGTAGGCGTCGTCCGCCCCCGGGGTTCCCTCCACCAGCCCCTGGGTCGCGGCGTCCAGCGCGCGCTGCGCGGCGGCCACCCCGGTACGGCGGGCCAGGAAGTCCGCGATCGTCTCGTCCGCGCGGCGCTCACGCTCCTGGGGCAGGTAGCCGACCGACGCCGAAGGCGGGCTGAGCCGCACGGAGCCGTGCTCGGGCGGGAGCAGCCCCGCGAGGATCCGCATCAGGGTGGACTTGCCCGCGCCGTTCACGCCGACCAGGCCGACGACGTCGCCGGGGGCGACCACCAGGTCGAGCCCGGTGAAAAGCGCTCGGTCGCCGTGTCCGGCGGCCAGGTCCTTGGCGACGATGGTGGCACTCATACGCAAACGCTATCCGCCCGCCGGCACCGCGGCGCCATGTCTGATATGTCCGTTATGACCGATTAGGGGTCTCGAATCCCCCAGCCGCGCATCCCGACCCCACCCGCCGAACCCTATTCCCGGCAAATCAGACATATCGCGCTTATCGCAGAAAAAATTTCTGGGGTCCGACAACCGGCGGTTGACCTGGCCGTCCTTACCGGGAAACGTTACCTTACGGAGATCTAAACCCTCTTTTTTCGACACTTCAGGCAACATCAGCCGCTTCTGTGCCGTCTTATGGACGGGGACGGTCAACAGGTCGCCCCCGAAACGGGGAGAAGAGGAAGCATCTTGATGAAACGAATCGCCATCGGTCTGCTGTCAGCGGCGGTGAGCAGCTCGCTGCTCCTGTCCGCCGGAACGGCCTCCGCGGAGCGAGTCGCTCTCAGCGTGCGCATCGACAGCGTGAACCCGAACCCGATCGTCGTGAAGGGAGACGACGACACGAGGGTCAGCATCGAGGTCCGCACCACAGAGGCCACCCGTGTCGAACTTCGCCTCAGGCCGGTCTCCGACCAGGCCCGCACCCTGGCGGCGCCGGAGCCCAGGCTCCTGCACCAGGGTGACCTGTGGCGCTTCACGACCAGCTTCGACGAGAACGACTTCGAGGGTCGCTGGGTCGCGATCGCCGACGCGTACGACAAGGACGGCAAGAAGGTGACCGACGAGGTCAACTTCTCCGTCGTACACGAGAAGGCCGAGAAGGCCGAGACCCGGATCTACCGGTTCTCCGCGAACCCCGGGACCGTCCGCAAGGGTCGCTCGGTCTACTTCACCGGCCGTCTCCAGGTCGACGACGACCGCTGGAAGGGCGTGCGGGGCGAGGAGGTGGAGATCTACTTCCGCAAGCGCGGTACCAACACGTGGAAGTTCGTGGCCTCCCCCGACACCGGCTGGAAGGGCACCTTCCGCGCCAAGGCCCGCGCGTACAGCAGCGGTGAGTACCGCGCGATCTTCGACGGCAACGACGAGCTCTCCGAGAGCCGCAGCCGGTCCGACTGGGTGCGCGTTTACACCCGCCGCTGGTAGTCCCGCCTGACGGTCGCGCCGCGACCGGCCGGCAGTCGACGCGGAAGCCCGGGGCGACCCGGGCTTCCGTCGTTTCCGGCGTTTCCCGTGGTTCCCGTCGTTCCCGGTGAGGTCTTCCGCTTGATCCCCCGGCTTTCGGGCAGCGGAGGGGGACGACGACCGGAGGGAAGCCGCGCCGATGACGACGGGTGATTTCTACGACTACTCCGAGCTGCTGGAGGAGCACGAGAAGGAGATCGTGCTCCGGGTACGGGAGTTCATGGCGCGGGAGGTCGCGCCCATCGCGAACGAGGCGTGGACCAACGCGCGCTTCCCCCACCAGCTGATTCCCGAGTTCGCCAAGCTCGACATCGCGGGCCTGGCCTATCGGGGGGCACGGAGCCTGCTGACCGGGTTCGTGGTCCTGGAGATGAACCGGGTGGACCCGTCGATGGGCACGTTCTTCGGTGTCCACAACGGTCTGGCGATGGGCAGCGTCGACCGGCTGGGCTCGGAGGAGCAGCGGGAGCGATGGCTGCCGCCGATGGCGGCGATGGAGAAGATCGGGGCGTTCGCGCTGACGGAGCCGGAGGGAGGTTCCGACGTCGCGGCGGGGCTGCGCACGACGGCCCGGCGCGAGGGCGACGTGTGGGTGCTCAACGGGGCCAAGCGCTGGATCGGCAACGCGACCTTCGCCGATCTGATCGTGGTGTGGGCCAAGGACGAGGCCGACGGCCAGGTCAAGGGATTCGTGGTGGAGAAGGGCACGCCCGGCTTCGCCGCCACGAAGATCGAGAACAAGATAGCCCTGCGGACGGTCCAGAACGCCGACATCACGCTCACCAACTGCCTGGTGCCGGAGATCAACCGGCTGCAGAAGGCCAACGGCTTCCGCGACACCGGCACCATCCTGCGGCAGACCCGGGGAGGCGTGGCCTGGCAGGCGGTGGGCTGCATGACGGGCGCCTACGAGCTCGCACTGGAGTACGCCAGGACGCGCGAGCAGTTCGGGCGGCCGATCGCGGGCTTCCAGCTCGTGCAGGACCTGCTCGTGCGGATGCTGGGCAACGTCACCTGCTCGCTGGGCATGGTGGTGCGGCTGGCACAGCTCCAGGACGCGGGCGTCTACAAGGACGAGCACTCGGCCATGGCCAAGGCCTTCTGCACGGCGCGGATGCGCGAGGCCGTGGGATGGGCCAGGGAGATCCTGGGCGGCAACGGCATCGTCCTCGACTACGACGTCGGCCGCTTCGTGGCCGACTCCGAGGCGATCTACTCCTACGAGGGGACGCGCGAGATCAACACCCTGATCGTGGGACGGGCGATCACCGGTACGAGCGCCTTCGTCTGAGCACGCCACCCTGGGCGCCCTCGCCTGAGCGCTCTGTTCCCAAACGTCCCCAGGCGCCCTCGTCGGGGTTCCCGACGGGCAGCCGGAGCGTCGTACGCCTGTCGCCGCCTGAGCTCCCTCGCCGGAGCGTCGTCGGCGACAGGCGTACGACGCTCCGATCAGTGGTCGCGACGGGTGACGATACGGGCGAGTGTGGTCAGCTCGGCGGCGGGCCGGGACAGCGCGCCCGCGGCCGCCAGGTGGCGCAGAGCCCGTGCGAGCAGCTCGTCGGCCTCCACCTGGGTCCAGGCCCGCCCGCCCGCGGCCTCGACGAGCTCGGCCGCGCGGACCAGCTCGGCGTCGGAGAGCGGCTGCTCCCGGTGGTAGAGGCGGGCCAGCTCCTGTCCGGCCGAGGTGCCGGAGGCCAGGGCGGCGACGACCGGGACGGACTTCTTGCGACTGCGCAGATCCGAGTGGACCGGCTTGCCGGTCGCCTCGGGGTCTCCCCAGATGCCCAGCAGGTCGTCGACGAGCTGGAACGCCAGCCCCAGGTCCCGGCCGAAGGCGACGAAGTGCTCGACCTGCTCGGGACCACCACCGCCGAACAGGGCGCCGAGCCCGCAGGCGCAGCCCAGCAGGGCACCGGTCTTGCCGACCGCCATGCTCATGCACTCGGCCGGCCCGACATCCCGGCGTTCCTCGAAGGCGACGTCCGCGCTCTGGCCGTCGAGCAGCTCCTGGACCGCGGTGCTGAAAATCCGGGTCGCCTCGGCGGTGCCCGGGTGTCCTCCGGTCGCGAGCACGTCGAAGGCGAGCGTCAGCAGCGCGTCACCGGCCAGGATGGCCGGGCTGACCCCGAAGACGGCCCAGGCCGTGGGGCGGTGACGGCGGGTCCGGTCACCGTCCATCACGTCGTCGTGCAGGAGGGAGAAGTCGTGCACCAGCTCGACGGCGGCCGCCGGCCGGAGCGCCGAGACAGCGGTGCCACCGACGGCCTCCGCCGACAGCAGGGCCAGCGCGGGGCGGATCGCCTTGCCCCCGCCGGTCGTGGACGGCCGGCCCTGCTCGTCCCACCAGCCGAAGTGGTATCCGGCGATGCGCCTCATCGACGCGGGCAGCGTGTCGGCCGCCGGGCGCAGGGTCGCCTCGACCATGTCCCGGCTCCAGGCCAGCACCTCACCCGCGGACCGCCCGTCCGTCGACGTCTCGATGGTCGTCATGATCGCTCTCCCTCGCTCAGCGGCCGGTCCGAAGCCCTGTCCTCGCCTGTCCTCGCCTGTCCTCGCCTGTCCTCGCCTGTCTTCAGTGACCGATCTCGACGTCTTCCAGGATGCCGAGCGCGTCGGGCACCAGGACGGCGGCGGAGTAGTAGGCGCTGACCAGGTAGGAGATGATCGCCTTCTCGCTGATGCCCATGAAGCGGACCGACAGGCTGGGCTGGTACTCGTCGGGGATGCCGGTCTGGTGCAGGCCGATGACCCCCTGGTTGTCCTCGCCGACGCGCATGGCCAGGATCGAGGTGGTGCGGGTCTCGGTGATGGGAATCTTGCTGCAGGAGAAGATGGGGACGCCACGCCAGGCGGGCACCCCGCTGCCGCCGATGTCGACGCCCTGCGGGTAGAGCCCGCGCGCGTTGCACTCGCGGCCGAAGGCGGCGATGGCGTGCGGGTGGGCCAGGAAGAAACTCGTGCTCCTGCGGCGGCTGAGCAGCTCGTCGAGATCGTCGGGGGTGGGCGGACCGGTGCGGGTGTGGATCCGCTGCTTGAGGTCGGCGTTGTGCAGCAGCCCGAACTCGCGGTTGTTGATCAGCTCGTGCTCCTGCCGCTCGCGCAGCACCTCGATCGTGAGCCGGAGCTGCTGCTCGATCTGGTCCATCGGGTCGTTGTAGAGGTCGGCCACCCGGCTGTGCACCCGCAGGACCGTCTGCGCGACGCTCAGCTGGTATTCGCGCGGGGAGAGCTCGTAGTCGACAAACGTGCCCGGCAGGTCGGCCTCTCCCTCATGGCCGGCGGCCACCTCGACGGCGGCCTCGCCGTACTTGTTCTGCGGCCCGCGAGAGGCCGTCTCCCGCTGCCGCAGATGGGCCTGGAGCGGCTCCGCCTGCTCGGTCAGCTCCAGGAAGGCCTGCCGGGGCAGGACCATCGCCGTGCCGCTGGTGACCGCCTTGGCGGTGAACGGCCACTCGCCCTCGTCGCCGACCAGGGTGTCGTCGCCGAAGTGGTCGCCCGCGGCCAGCACGGTCAGCACGATCTCGTCACCGTACGGCCCGGTGCCGACCTTGTTGACCTTGCCGTGCGCGATGAGCACGACCTCGTCGGCCGGTCGCCCCGCCTCCACGAGCACGTCACCGGCCTGGAACTCCCGCTGGACGAACCGGCCCGCCAGCGCGTCGAGGACGTCGGAGTCGTCGAACCCGCGCAGCAGGGGCAGCTCGCACAGCTCGGCCGGGATGACCGCCACCTGCGACCCGGAGTTGGTGAAGCTCACCCGCCCGTCGCCGATCGTGTAGGTCAGCCGCCGGTTGACGCGGTAGGTGCCGCCCGAGACCTGCGTCCAGGGGAGCATCCGCAGCAGCCACCGTGAGGTGATCTCCTGCATCTGGGGAGTCGACTTGGTCGTCGTCGCCAGGTTACGCGCGGCGTCCGTACTCAGACTCAGCTGCGACCGGCCAGCCTCGAACTCCGTCACAACACACCACCGATCCGTACTCGTACCGACAGGGAAAGAAGACATGAAACAACCAGGGGGAACGCCAATTACCCGCGACAGAAACGGCAGAATCGTTGACCCCCCGATGCGCGGAGCCGGATATGGCCCGCCATCGTGGACGCCTCAATTTTGGGTTGCCCTTAAATATCTTGTCAAGCATTGGATACGATCCGGCCAACAATTAAAAAAGTCGCTATCATCAAATGCCCGAAAAAGATTGAATGTCTTATTCATATCAGCGGTCCGGCTCATATCAAGGGCTTTGTGAGCTGGGAATATCCGTCATGCCAGACATCGCGCCGCGTATCCCCGGCGGCCGGCACGGCACAGCGGAAATCCCCCTTCGCGCGGCATCGGAAAACCCGCGAAACACCCCGCCGGTAGGGAACGGCGCGACAACAGCGAGAAAGGCGAAGTACCGTCCTGGGCGGCATCTCCCATAAAAGATGAAAATCAGGCAGAACCGGTCAGCGTGGCCGTTCCGGTGCTCGGCCCAGGAGTTCGGCGAAGAGGTTCTCCCAGAGCGGCATGATCGCTTCGGGCGTGTAGTCACGCGCGGTGACGGCGGCGGCGGCCCCCATCCGCTCCCGCAGCCCCCGGTCCTCGATGAGCCGGATCATCGCCGCCGCCAGCGCGTCAACGTCCCGGGGAGGGACGAGCAGCCCGTCGACCCCGGGGGTCAGCACGTCGGCCGGACCGGTCGGGCAGTCGAAGGCGACGACGGGCAGCGCCTGGGTCATCGCCTCGATCATCACCATCGGCAGGCCCTCGAACCGTGAGCTGAGCACGTAGAAGGAGGCCTTGGCCAGCTCCTCGTCGAGATGGTCGGTCCGTCCCATCAGGGTGACGTTGTCACGCAGTCCGTGCTCCTTCAGGAGCCCGCGCAGCGCGTCCTTCTTCGGGCCGGTGCCGTAGATGCGCAGCCGCCAGTCGGGGTGGTGGTCGACGACCTGCCGGAACGCGGGGATCAGCAGGTCGAAGCCCTTCTGCCCGACAAGCCGCCCGGCCGCGACCACGAGCCTGTCCTCCTGCCAGGAGAGCGGCCGCCGCACGGGGCCGACCGCGTTGGGGATGCGCACGACGGGGGTGCCGGGAAGGAGCTCCTGGTACTCCCTCCTGTCGGTCCCGGTGAGCACGGCCACCGCGTCCAGGCCGCCGTAGTGACGGGCGATCGCCGCCCGGACCGCCTCGGGGTGGGTGGCCAGGTTCATGTGCTCCTGGGCGATCCTGACGACGCTCGCGGGAGTGCGCCGGGCGGAGATGAGGTTCAGCGCGGGGCGGGTGGTGACCAGGATGCCGTCCTGGAGCGCGGAGACGTAGTCGATGACGGCCCGCTCCACGCGCTCGGTGAAGTAGGAGGCCGCGAACTCCCCGGCAGGCACGATCTTGCCGCGGATCCGCCGCCAGGCCCTGCGCCCCACCGAGTCCGAGGGCCTGCCGTCCCGCTGGTCCGACAGTGCCAGCAGACGGACGCGGGCGTCGATCGGGAACTGGGGTCTCTCCCTGCGGCGCACCACGCTGACGATCTCGACGTCGTGCCCGGCGGCGGCCATCGCGTTCGCCTGGTTGATCACCGTGCGGATCGTCCCGCCCATGCCGTACGCGTGCAGGAGCATGTAGCGGATCTTCATGGCCTCGGGGGCCCCGGGCGCTCCGGGCGCCGTCACGTGGGCTCCGCGGCGCGCGGCAGGTATCCCCAGCTCTCGCACATCGGCCTGAGCGACTCGGGGGTCTCCTCGGCCCTCGGCAGGTCGCGTGCGGGCTGCACGCTCCCCGAGCGGATCTTGTCCTTCCAGTCGCCGAGCCCCTTCTCCAGCACGGCCTGCTCGCCGTACGCCAGCATCTCCGGTTCCCAGGGGATGCCGAGGAAGTCGCAGAGGCGGCGCGCCTCGGCCGCGGGGTCGGCGGTCAGGTCCTCGTACCGCACGGTGCACCCGCTGAGCGCCCCCCGCGCCCGCTGCACGGCCTTCATGTAGCGCAGGGCGTCGAGCGCCGCCTCCTCCGGCGTCCTCTTGCCGGCGCCGGCCTCGTACCACGAACTCGCGACGGACGCCGGGTGGCGCAGCAGGAAGACGAACCGGGCGTCCGGCCAGCACGCGGCGATGCGCCGGTGGGCGAAGGCGTTGGCCGGTGTCTTGTCCACGACGAACGTCTTGCCGCTCTTGACCAGCTCGCGGTGGAGCACGCGATCCCACAGCAGGTGTTCCAGGTCGGCCCGCTCGTGCCCGAGGGCCTCCATCGCCTTCTCCGCCAGCGAGGTGCCGAACTCCACCCGGAGCCTGCGCACGTGCAGCTCGTGCGGGGCGTGCAGCATGGAGTGGGCGTTGAGCAGTGCCCTCAGGAGCGTGGAGCCGGACCTGACCGGCGAGAGGATGAAGATCGGGGCGACCAGCAACCGGTCGACCTTCGGGTCCGCGGGCGGCCTGAACGACTCCTCCGCGACCGCGGGGGGCTTCACGGTGGCCGCTGGACCAACTTTCCCTACTCGGTTGATCTGGAATCCGGTGAGCCTGACAAGGGCGTCGTTGGCCTTGCGCTGCCAGTCCATGCCCAGGGAGGGTAGTCACCTTTCCTGGCATTTAACTGTGTGTTCACTCAAGAACACCTCCCTGTCCGCGGGTGTGCCCGCGCCTTTCCCGTCCCCGGGGGAAGGGCGGAACGAGCCGGCGATTCACCCTCCCCATGCGGGGTAGTGACACGTTCCCAAAGCTCAGACGGCGTGCGGCCGGTCAGCGATCATGCTCCGGCGCGCGACCCCTGATCTACCGCGCCCTTTGAGGAGGAGATCGAGTGACCCACGACGTACGGCCGGATCCGGCCTCCTCCCCGACCTCGCCGGGCACCTCGCCCCGGGCCGCGTCCCACGACGTCGACGACGCCACCGCCGAGGCCCTGGGAAAGCTCTCCGAGGCGCTGGAGACGACCGAGCGGGCCCGCGGGCACCTCTACTCCTTCCACCAGCTGACCGGTCACGCCGACCTGCAGCTCGACGAGGCGGTGGAGCTGCTGCGCGCCGCGGGCCACCCCGAGATGGCCGACATGGTGACCCGCGAGCTGATCGGCCTCGACGTCATCCCCGGCCGGTGGACCTTCCAGGTCGTGGAGGAGTACGAGGACGGCTACCACAGCGTCTTCACCGACGTGGAGAGGCGGATCAGGGAACGGCTGGCGGGCGGGCGCCGCCACCTCCACGAGGCGCGGATGAAGGAACGGCGCCAGAGCTGATCCGTCCCGCACTCCCGGTCCCCGGCCTCCCGCTCCCCGCCCCGGCCCCCGGTGCCGGGCACGTGCTCCCGCCCGTCGACGGGCCTCTCGCCGGGCCTCGTTCCCACCCGCCGGGGATCGCGGCGTACGGGATCGGCGGCGGGCCCCGTACAGTGTGAGGCATGGGGATGGTCAAGACCGTGGGGCTGGTTCTGCACCCGCAGCGCGATTCGAAGGTGGCCATCGACACGATCGTGGAGTGGGCCCGTGCCCGCGACGTCACGGTGCTGGGGCTGCCCGACGAGGTCGGGCGCATCGACTGCAGCGCGGTCCCGGTCGACGGCGCCACCCTGGTCGACCGCGCCGACCTGCTCGTCAGCCTCGGCGGCGACGGCACGATGCTGCGCACCATGCGCCTCATCTCGGGGCGCAAGACCCCCGTCCTCGGCGTCAACCTCGGCAAGCTGGGGTTCCTCGCGGAGATCGACGTCGACGAGCTGCCCCCCGCGCTGTCGGCCATCGACAACCACGACTACACGGTCGAACCGCGCATGGCGGTGCGGGCGGCCCTGCCCGACGGCACGGCGGTGACCGCGTTCAACGACATCGCCCTGGTGCGGATACCGGGGGACGGCCTGTCGGCGGTGTCGATCACCGTGGAGGGGCACCCCTTCGTGCGCTACGCGGCCGACGCGGTGATCGTGGCCACTCCCACCGGGTCGACCGCCTACAGCTTCTCCGCGGGCGGTCCCATCGTGTCGCCGACGGTCGAGGGGTTCCTCGTGGTCCCCGCGGCGGCGCACTCGTCGTTCAACCGGGCCATCGTGCTGTCGGCCGACGAGCGGGTCATGCTCGACCTGCTGCCGACGAGCGGCCGTCTCGCCGTGGAGGTGGACGGCACGGTGGCCGCGCACCTCACGCCCGGGGACGGGCTCGGCGTCACCGCGATCCGCGCCGCCGCCTGGGTGGTCCGGCTCGGCCCGAAGAGCTTCTACGACCGCGCCCGCCGCAAGCTCCGCGTCAACGGCAGCGCCGAGGTCGACTAGACCTCCCGGAATCCTCGCACCGCCCGGGCGCCCGCCGGGGCGGGCTCTCTCACGCCCTCTCCGCCGGCAGGAGCGCGCCGGGAGCGGTCAGGTGACAGCGTTCGTCATGAAACTTTCATGCCCCGCTTGACAGCGGGAAAGCGCTTACCTAGCTTGTGGGTTGTTCGCTCACATGTACGCGGATCGCACATGTGAACGGCGAGTGCTCGCTGGGGGGATTCCGAACCGCAGGTCGTACCTGCCTGCCGGACCAGCAAGGAGCTCGACTGTGCTGTACAGAACCAACGGGAAGGCGGCCGGCGTCCTCGTCGCCGTCGCCGCCCTCGCCCTGTCGGGAACGGTGGCCGGCGTCTCCGCCGCCTCCGCCGCCGCACCCGCCCCGGGAAACTACAACCTGGTGAACAACGGCAGCGGCCTGTGCCTGACCGGCACCGGCTCTTCGGCCGGCGTCCAGCTCACCCAGAACGGCTGCGGCGGCGCGGGACAGGCATGGACCGTGACCGGGAGCGGCACCCAGCTCAAGGCCGTCCACAGCGGCCTGTGCGCGGGCGTCAAGGACGCGAGCACCTCCGCGGGCAAGGCCGTCCAGCAGGAGAACTGCACCGGCGCCTCCTCCCAGACCTGGAACCTGACCGAGTCGGGCTCCAACTACCGGGTGGTCAACGCCAACGGCGGCAAGTGCCTCAACACCAAGGACAACTCCACCTCCTCCGGCGCCCTCGTCCAGCAGAACTCCTGCGACTCGGTGGCCACCAAGCAGTGGCGGCTCGTCCCCGCGGGCGGCGGCAACCCCGACCCGACCCTCACCCCCACCCCCGACCCGACACCCACCGTCACCCCCACCACCGGCAACCCGGGCGGCCTCGTCGGCTGGGCGACCCAGGGCGGCGGCACCACCGGCGGCGGCAACGCCTCGCCCACCACGGTCAGCACCTCCTCGGCGCTGAGCAGCGCGCTCTCGTCGAGCGGCGCGGCCGTCATCCGGGTGTCGGGCACGATCTCCTGCTCCGGGATGCTCACGGTCGGCTCCAACAAGACGATCATCGGCAACTCCGGCGCCACCATCGCGGGCTGCGGATTCAACATCTCCCGGGCGTCCAACGTCATCGTCCGCAACCTGTCCTTCCGTGACTGGAACGACGACGGCATCCAGGTCCAGTACTCGACCCGGGTCTGGATCGACCACAACACCTTCAGCAACGGCTACGACGGCGCCGTGGACGTCAAGCGGGCCAGCGACTACGTGACCATCTCCTGGAACAAGGTCACCAACCACGACAAGTCCATGCTGCTCGGCCACGACGACGGCAACGGCGGCGAGGACCGCGGGAAGCTGCGCGTCACCTACCACCACAACTGGTTCGACGGCACCACCCAGCGCCACCCGCGCGTGCGCTTCGGCAACCCGGTACACGTCTACAACAACTACTACGGGAGCGTCGGCGGCTACGGCGTGGCCTCCACCGAGGGCGCGGGCGTCCTGGTCGAGGGCAACTACTTCGAGAACACCGACGACCCCTACCACCTCGGCGAGGGGGACTCGGGACCGGGCACCCTGGTCGCCCGCAACAACCACTTCGTCAACTCCGGCAGCGGCCAGGCCGGCGGCAGCGTGGCCTCCATCCCCTACTCCTACTCCCTCGACACCGCCTCCAGCGTCAAGTCGATCGTGACCGGCGGCGCAGGTGCCGGCCGGATCTCCATCTGACGCGGACTCCGCCCCGCGCCCGACCCGCGCCTGAACCGGGTCCGATCCGGATCCGATCCGGATCCGGAAGGCGGCGACAGCCGAGCGTGGCCGGGCCCCGGCGGGGCCCGGCCACAAGCTTTCCGGCCGGACCCCGTGGGGTCCGGCCGACGGCTTTCACGGCGACCGCGAGGAAGGAGCGTCCTGCCGCGCGGTCGCGGGGATCACTGGTGGGCGAACTGGGCGAGCGCGGGCAGCGCCCTGTCGGCGAAGTCGAACAGCGCCTGGTTCTCCCAGCCGTTGCCCGAGGACGGGTCGGCCGGGTCCCAGCCGTTGCCGGCCACCGCGGTCCAGGCGGGCTCCCAGTAGACGGCGCCGAGCCCGCGCCCGCCGGGCACGGCCTGCACGATGCTCATCACGTCGCGCAGCATCGCCGACTGGCCCGCCGGCGAGGCCGGGTACCCGGGGTACGGGGTCGCCGCGGTGATGATGTTGGTGAGGCCGTCGTCGTTGCCTGTGGTGAAGGGGTAGGCGGTCTCGGCGAGCAGGACGGGCCTGCCGTAGCGGGACGCGATGTCGTTGAGGTTGGCCTGGAACGCGCCGAGCGTGCCGTGCCAGTAGGGGTAGTAGGAGACGCCGATCACGTCGTAGTTCACGCCGTTGGCCGCGGCGCTGTCGAACCACCAGCGAAAGAGCCCGTTGTCGCCGCCCTCGGCCAGGTGCAGCACGACCTTGGTCGAGGAGGAGACGGCCTTGACCGCGCTGTAGCCCGCGTTGAGCAGCTGGGCGAGGTTGCCGAAGTTGGAGCTGCGGCCCTCCTCCCAGAGCATGCCGTCGTTGATCTCGTTCCCGACCTGGACCATGTCGGCGGTGGTGCCCTGCGCCTTCAGCGCGTTCAGCACGTCGTAGGTGTGGTCGTAGACGGCCGTCTTGAGCTGCGCGAACGAGTATCCGGTCCACGCCGCGGGCTTGTACTGCTTGCCGGGGTCGGCCCAGGTGTCGGAGTAGTGGAAGTCGACCAGCAGGCGCATCCCCCGGGCCTTGACCCGCTGCGCC
This sequence comes from Streptosporangium sp. G12, assembly GCF_052983175.1. Taxonomy (NCBI): domain Bacteria; kingdom Bacillati; phylum Actinomycetota; class Actinomycetes; order Streptosporangiales; family Streptosporangiaceae; genus Streptosporangium; species Streptosporangium sp. G12. The sequence goes on from NZ_JBRIQO010000005.1 coordinate 134,479, forward strand.
ATGGCCAGCACCCGCGCCTTGTTGTTGTAGCCGTCGGCCGGGTTCACCCACACCTTCAGCCGGACGTGGTTGGCTCCGGCCGCCGCCAGGATCGCGAGGGCGTCGCCCCGCGTGCCCCAGGCGTCGTGGTACCTGCCTCCGTACGCCTCCGACTTGGGCAGGCTCGAGGTGTCGGCGCCCTTGACCGCCAGCGTCGCCGACCCGGCCGCGAAGGTGACGTCGTCGAAGTTGGCCCAGCCGCCCGCCGCGGCGGCGGAGCCGAGGGCGATCGTGCACCGGCCGCCCGTCACGGTCTGGGTGACGGCGATCTGGATCCACTCGGACGAGCTGACCGGCACGTGGGTCCGCCTCTCGGCGGAGCCGCAGTTCCTCAGCGCGATCCAGCTCTGGTTCATGGTTCCGGACCTGACCCAGGCGCGGAGCGTGTAGGTGCCCGAGGCCAGTCCGGTCAGCGTCTGGTGGGTCTCGACGGTGTACGCGGCGGTGGACCAGTGCGACAGGCGGTAGGAGCCCGCGTGGCCGCCGGCCTCGGTGAAGTCGGCGGCGGCGGTGCCCGCGGTGTTCCATGAGGACGGTGCGGCGACGCCGCCCCCGGTCTCGAAGCCGCCGTTGGCGACCGCGGGGGCGGCTCGGGCCGGTAACGGCACCAGGACGGCGGCGGCACATGCCAGCAGTGCCACCAGGATCTTCTTCATGGGTCCTCACTTGGTCAGGAGTGATGTGGACGATCCCCGAAGACCCCGGGTGACGCGCCGCGGTCAGGTGGCCGGCGCGGCCCCGGGGACGATCATGTGTTCCCGGCGAGCTCGACGACCGTGACGCCGCCGGCGGGCACGGTCGCCGACCCGGTGTGCGCGGCGCCGTCGAACACCCCGGTCCCGTTCACCCCCCGGACGGTGACCGGCTCGTCGCCGTGGTTGAGAAGGAAGAGGTGCCGGCCCCGGCGTACGAGCTCCAGCGTGTCCGGCAGGCCCCTCGGGCGGGACACGCCCGCCAGGTCGAGGACCTCGCGCAGGACCGCGCGCAGATCCCGGCCGTTTCCATGGGAGTCGGAGTCGGGGGACGGGTCGAGGGCGGTGGCGACGTACCAGGCCGTGCCCGCCCCCAGCTCGTGGCGGGTCACCGCGGGGTGGCCCGCGTCCGGCCCGCCGGTGAAGGCGTGGACGGCGCGCGCCCCGGCGAGGCGGATCCGCTCGGACCAGATCCGGCCGGTCAGGCCGCCGTCGCCGACGGGCACCGTGCCGCTCTCGGGCAGCGGGTGGAACTCCTCCACCGACAGGCCGAGCACGTCGCGCAGCGCGCCGGGGTGGGCTCCGGGGTGGATGGTGTCGTTCTCGTCGACGATCCCGGAGAAGCAGGAGACGACCAGGTGCCCGCCCGCCTCGACGTAGCGGCGCAGATTCTTGCCCGCCGCCTCCGTGAGCAGGTAGGAGCTGGGGACGACGACCATCCGGTACGCCGAGAGGTCGGCGCGGGGGTGGGCGAAGTCGGTGGTCACGTGCTCGCGCCAGAGTGCCTGGTAGTAGGCCTCCACGCGCTCGCGGAAGCGCAGGTCGACCGAGGGGCGCCACTCCAGCTCCAGCGCCCAGTACGACTCCCAGTCCCACACCAGCGCGACCTCGGCCTCGACGCGGGAACCGCGCACCCCGGCCAGCCCGCGCAGGTCGGCGCCGAGGGCGACCACGTCGCGCCAGAGGCCGGAGTCCGTCCCGGCGTGCGGCAGCATCGCCGAGTGGAACTTCTCCGCGCCGTGGCGGGAGGCGCGCCACTGGAAGAACAGCACCGAGTCCGATCCGCGGGCGACGTGGGCGAGGCTGTTGCGCCGCATCTCCCCCGGCCGCTTGGCGAGGTTGCGCGGCTGCCAGTTGACGGCGCCGGTCGAGTGCTCCATGAGCATCCACGGCCGCCCGCCCGCCACCGAGCGGGTGAGGTCGGCCGCCATGGCCAGCTCGATGTGGTTGTCGGCCCGCCCGGCGTCGAGGTAGTGGTCGTTGGAGACGACGTCGACCTCGCCCGCCCACCGCCAGTAGTCCATCGGCTCACAGTTGGGGATCATGAAGTTGGTGGTGACCGGCAGGTCGCAGAAGCGGCGGATGGCGTCGCGCTCGCGGCGGAAGTTGGCGATGTGCGCGTCGACGGAGAAGCGCGCGTAGTCGAGCTGCAGGGCCGTCAGCTGGCCGGCCGGTGCGATCCTCGGCGGTTCCACCTCCTCGAACGAGCCGTAGGTCAGCCCCCAGAACGTGGTCCCCCAGGCCGCGTTGAGCGCCGCCACGTCCCCGTGCCGCTCGCGCAGCCAGTCGCGGAACGCCTCGGCCGAGGTCTCGCAGTAGCAGCGCGCGTTGGCCCAGCCGTACTCGTTGTGGACGTGCCACATGGCGACCGCCGGGTGCCCGGCGTAGCGGGCGGCGAGCCGCTCGGCGATCCGCTCGGAGGCGGCGGCGTACTCCGGGGAACTGGGACAGAAGCTGTGCCGGGAGCCGCCGGCGATGACGTGGCCCTCGCGGTCGACCAGGCGGGCGCCGGGGTGGGCCGTCCTGAACCAGGTGGGCGGGGACGAGGTCGGCGTCGCGAGGTCGATCATGACTCCGGCGGAGTCCAGCAGGTCGACGATCCTGTCCAGCCTGCCGAAGTCGTACACCCCCTCGGCGGGCTCCAGCAGGCTCCAGTTGAACATGCCGAGACTGACCAGGTTCACCCCGGCCTCGCGCATCAGCCGGACGTCCTCGCGCCAGACCTCCTCCGGCCACTGCTCGGGGTTGTAGTCCCCGCCGTACGCGATGCCCCCTGGCAGGGCGGGATATCCGGGCAACGACTCCCCCTCGAATAACTTCTGTGAACGTGCACAGTAATGTACGACCGGCGGCCACGGAAGACCACCCGCGAGATGCCCGACGCTTCTGGGGGTTAACAAGAACGTAACGGGCATTGACAGCACCCGCCGATGGATTTCAGTCTGTGAACGTTCACAGATACTTCCGGCGGTCCTCCCGCCGTATCCCCCCGGCGACCAGGCCGGAGCCCCGCCGGAGGCCTCCCCACGGTCTCCCCCGGCCTCCCCGGCGACCTCGCCGGGGCTCGCCGGTGGTCTCGCCGGTGGCCCCGCAGCGGCCTCCCAGCGGCCGACCCCCTGACATGAAACTCCCACACGGAACCCCCACCCGGAGGAACACATGCAGACAAACCGGCTCGTAGCGGTGGCGGCCGCGATCCTCGCCACCGCCCTGGCCGGGTGCTCCGGCACTCCCCAGGAGCCGGCCGCCCCGGAATCGCGGAACTCGGCCCCCGCCGGGCCGGTCAAGCTCACCTACTGGACCTGGGTCCCCAACATGGACAAGATCACGGCGGTCTGGAACAAGGCCAACCCCGACATCCAGGTCACGGTCAGCAAGCAGGCCGGCGGCGACGACGCGGCCACCAAGTTCCTGACCGCCGCCAAGGCCGGCAACCCTCCCGACCTGGTCCAGGCCGAGTACCAGATGCTGCCCTCCTTCGTCGCCGCCGACGCGGTGGCCGACCTCACGGCCGAGGTCGGGCAGGCGAAGGGCGAGTTCGGCGAGGGCGTCTGGGGACTGGTCACGCTCGGCACCGACGCCGTCTACGCGCTCCCCCAGGACAGCGGCCCGATGATGCTCTACTACCGCAAGGACCTGTTCGACAAGTACGGCATTGAGGTGCCCAAGACCTGGGACGAGTACGCCGAGGCCGCCCGCACCGTACGGAAGAAGGACCCCAAGGTCTTCCTGGGGACCTTCTCCAGCAAGGACCCCGGCTCCTTCGTCGGGCTCGCCCAGCAGGCGGGCGCCCAGTGGTGGTCGATCAGCGGCGAGTCGTGGAAGGTCGCGGTCAACGACGCGGCCACCACGAAGGTCGCCGACTACTGGGGCGGCCTCGTCAAGGAGGGCGCCATCGACGACCAGCCGTACTTCACCCCCGAGTGGAACAAGGCCCTGAACGACGGCAGGCTGCTGACCTGGCCCTCGGCGGTCTGGGCACCCGGAGTGCTGTCCAGCAACGCCCCCAAGGCCAAGGGAAAGTGGGCGATCGCCCCGCTGCCGCAGTGGAACGCCGGCGAGAGCTCCAGCGGCTTCTGGGGCGGCTCCTCCACCGCGGTCGCCGCCAAGTCCCCCAACCGGGCCGCCGCCGCGAAGTTCGCGACCTGGCTCAACACCGACCCCGAGGCGCTCGGCCTGCTCGTCAAGGAAGGGGCGGTCTACCCGGCCGCCACCAAGGGCGGCGCCATGCTCGGCGAGGCCCCCGACTACTTCTCCAACCAGCCCGACTTCTGGCAGCAGGCCGCCGCGATCTCCGCCACCGCGCGGGGCTTCACCTTCGGGCCGAACGTCAACGTGACCTACAACGCCTTCAAGGACGCCTTCGACAAGGCCCTGCAGGACGGGTCGGCGTTCTCCGGCGCCGTCGCGAAGATGCAGGACGCGACGGTCGCCGACATGCGGAAATCCGGATTCCAGCTCACCCCATGACACGACGCCCCGGCGGCGGCGCCCGCACCGCGAGCGCCGTCCCCTACCTCTTCCTCGCACCGGCCATGACGCTGTTCACGCTCTTCATGGCCATTCCCATCGCCTACACGGCCTACCTCAGCCTGCGGCGCACGAAGGTCTCCGGACTGGGCCTGGGCAAGAACTCCCGGCGCGAGGTCTTCGCCGGCCTCGACAACTACGCGGCGACGCTCGCCGACGGCGAGCTGTGGGCCGGCTGGCTCCGCGTCCTGGGCTACGGCCTGCTGGTGCTGACGGTCATGCTCGGGCTCGCCCTGCTGTTCGCGCTGCTGCTGGACTCGGCGCACGTGCGGCTCGCGCGCTTCTCCAGGATCGCCCTCTTCCTGCCGTACGCGGTGCCGGGCGTGGCGGCCACCCTGCTGTGGGGCTTCCTCTACCTGCCGAGCCTCAGCCCGTTCCGCCAGGTGCTCGACGTCGACCTGCTCGGCGCGGGCACGGTGGTCCTGTCCATGGCGAACGTGGCGGTCTGGGGCGGCGTCGGCTTCAACATGCTGGTGCTCTACACCGCCCTGCGCGCCGTGCCCAGGACCTACTACGAGGCCGCCAGGATCGACGGGGCGAGCGAGATCCAGATAGCGCTGCGGATCAAGATCCCGATCCTGCTGCCCGCGATCATCCTGACCACGGTGTTCTCCATCATCGCCACGATCCAGGTGTTCACCGAACCGACCACCCTGCGGCCGCTGACCAACACGATCAGCTCGACCTGGAGCCCGCTCATGAAGGTCTACCGCGACGCCTTCGTCACCGGCGACCTCTACTCGGCCGCCGCCACCTCGATCGTCATCGCGGCGGTCTCCCTCGTCCTGTCGTTCGGTTTCCTGCGCGTCGTCCGCGACCGCGCCTTCGGGGAGGGCTGATGGCCACCACGACCCTCACCGGAGCCTCTCGGGGGTCTTCCCGGGGACGCCGCCCGGCCGGGATCATGCCGACCGCGATCCTGCTGCTGGGCGCGCTCTACTGCCTGCTGCCGGTCAGCTGGGTGCTGGTGGCCGCGACCAAGTCGAAGGCGGAGCTGTTCTCCACCTCGACCTTCGCCCCCGGCACCGGCCTGCTGTCCAACCTCTCGGACCTGCTCGCCTACCGCGACGGCGTGTTCTGGCTGTGGACGCTGAACACGCTGCTGTACGCGGGCGGCGGCGCCCTGCTGTCCACGGCCGTCTCGGCCGTCTCCGGTTACACCCTGGCCAAGTATCGCTTCCCCGGCCGGAACCTGATCTTCAACCTGCTGATCGGCGGCATCCTGGTGCCCGCCGTCGTGCTGGCCGTCCCGCAGTATCTGCTGTTCTCGCGGATCGGGCTGGCCGACACCTACTGGTCGGTCCTGCTCCCGCAGATCCTGCACCCGTACAGCATCTATCTCGCGCGCGTCTACGCCACCGCCGCCGTCCCCGACGCCCTGCTGGAGGCCGGGCGCATCGACGGCGCCGGGCACTGGCTGCTGCTGCGCCGGGTGGCCCTGCCGCTCATGCTCCCGGGCATGGTGACCATCTTCCTGTTCCAGTTCGTCGCGATCTGGAACAACTTCCTGCTGCCCTTCATCATGCTGGGCGACGACCAGAGGTTCCCGCTGACCGTCGGGCTCTACACCCTGCTCGCCGCGGGGGCGAACCAGCCCTCGCTCTACAACCTGATCCTCACCGGCACGCTGCTGTCGATCGTTCCGCTGATCGCGCTGTTCCTCACGATGCAGCGCCACTGGCGGACCGACCTGGCCGGCGGAGCCGTGAAAAGCTAGCGGCCGGGCTGATCGGCGGCCGGTCGAGGGGACAATGAGGAGCATGGCGAAGCGTCCGACCATCCACGACGTCGCGGCGGTGGCGGGGGTGTCCCGGGGAACGGTGTCCCGGGTGCTCAACGACGACCGGTACGTCAGCCCCGCCGCGCACGCCGCCGTCAAGCGGGCCATCGCCGAGACGGGCTACGTGCTCAACCGGGCCGCCCGCAGCCTGGTCACCCAGCGGACCGGCTCGGTGGTGATGGTCCTGTCGGAGCCGCAGGAGAAGCTGTTCGAGGATCCCACCTACAGCGTGCTGCTGCGCACCGCCACCCGGCGGCTCGCCGAGCGGGACGTGTCGCTGGTGATGATGATCGCCGGGAACGACGGCGACCGCGACCGGGTGATCCGCTACCTGCGCGGCGGCCACGCCGACGGGGCCTTCCTGGTCTCCACTCACGCCGGCGACAGGCTGGTGGACGCGCTGGTGGACATCCCGGTGGCCGCCGTCGCCCAGGGAGCCGTCATCGGGCGGGAGAACGTGATCCCCTACGCGGCGGCCGACGACCGCGAGGGCGCCCGGCAGATGACGCGCTACCTGGTGGAGCGGGGCCGCAAACGGATCGCCACCATCACCGGCCCGCTCGACACCCCCGGCGGCGCGCTGCGGCTGGAGGGCTTCGCCGACATCCTCGGCAGGAAGGCGAGCAGGAGGCTCATCGAGCACGGCGACTACACCCAGCTGGGCGGGGAGAGCGCGATGGCCAGGCTGCTGGAACGTGCCCCCGACATCGACGCGGTGTTCGTCGCCTCCGACCTGATGGCCGCGGGCGCGCTCTCCGCCCTGCGCGCCGCCGGGCGGCGGGTGCCCGAGGACGTCGCGGTGGGCGGCTTCGACGACTCGGCGGTGGCGCTCACCACCCACCCGCCGCTCACCACCGTCCGGCAGCCCCTGGAACGGGTCGCCGAGGAGACCGTCCGCCTGCTGCTCGCCCTGATCGACGGCGCCGAGCACCTGGAGCCGGTGATACTGCCCACGACCCTCATCGTGCGCGAGTCGACCTGACCGGTCGGGCCGCCTGGGCGGCCCGACCGGGCGAGCGGCGGGATCGAGCGGGATCGGCGGCGGGGTCAGCGACCGGGTGAGGACCCGTTCACGGTCAGGACGTGCTCGGTCTCGATGGCGGGGAAGGTGCCGGTGTCGACGATCCCGTGCTCGTGGAAGGCGGCCTCCAGCAGCGCGTGAGCCTTGGGCTCCAGCTTCCACAGGGCTCGGTACTCGCGGGCGGTGGCCAGGGAGACGCCGGTCTCGTGGGCGATGTCGGCCGCACGGGGCACGAACTTCCGCTCGATCTGCTTGTCCCAGTATTCCCGCGCGGCGCGCATCAGGGCCGCGCGCTGCGCCGTGTCGACGATCGGCGGCGGGACGTCCAGCACGTGGAGCTCGTCGTCGTCATCGTCGATCGGGGGCCGCAGCGCCGCGGGACCCGCGGCCACCGCGGGGCGCCCGGACGGCCCCGCCGGCTCTCCGGGCTCCGGGGCCCACGGCACGGGCGGGGTCAGGTCGATCAGCGCGGAGGTGTTGTAGAGAGCCCCGATCTGGGAGAGCAGGGCCTCCTGGCGCGCGGAGTCGACCGCCAGGCCGCTGTGCTCCACCGCCCGGTCCATGGCACGGTCCAGCTTGGTGAGGGCCGCGCGCATCTTCCTGTCGGACGCCCCCGAGGCCCGCAGCGCGCGGGCGCGCTTGGCCGCCAGCGCGACCCGGGTGAGCCTGCGGTGGGCGTCCACCTCGCTCGCCGTACGGTCGCTGACCTCGGCCAGCCCGACGCGGACCAGCGCGCGTTCCGGAGTGATCCGCCAGTTGATGCGGGAGCGCCCCGTGATGCGGTGGCGTTCGATCGCCATGCCGCGCTCCCACAGCCAGGCCGCCACCAGGGGGGCGGCGAGCCGGAAGACGGCCTCGGCGACACTGCGGGCGTCCATGCTCGACAGCACGGCCGTCAGGCCGGTGAGCGCCCACACGGCGACGCCGTCGATGCCGGCGGAGAAGTTCTCCCGCATGTTGCGGCGCGCCCGGACGGCGCTGGTGATGACGGCGACCTCGATGAAGGCGAAGAGCAGCAGCCGCAGGGGACCGTCGAAGCCGAGCACGTCACCGGAGAAACGCCACATGCCCTGGGCGGAGACGCCCGTCGCGATGCTGGCGGCGACGATGGTGAGGATGTCCTCGGCCGGACGGGGCGCGATGTGCCGCTGGTAGAAGCGGACCGCCAGGCGCTGGGTCGCGCGCAGCACGAAGTACGCCACGACCAGGAGGACGAGGGCGAACACGCCGATGATGACCGTGAGAACCGGCTGGTCCGATGCGAAGGCGGTGATTTGATCGATGGGGGGCATCAGTCACTGTCCGTCAGTCTCGATGTCCGACAGGATATCCAGCGATCATTCCAGAATGTCGGCGGCTTGTTCGTGAAACGGACGCTCACTCGCGTGACAGATGTGAACACAGTTGCGATGAAGGCGAGTAAAGATCACGGAGACCACCCGGGCCGGCCGGGCACCCGCCGGGCCGGCACATCACGCCTCGCCGTTCGCCGGGAAAGTCTCGTCGTTCGCCGGGAAATAGGGGTGGCAGGGGCCGGCTACGGGGCGAAAATGTCAGTCCCGGGAGAGACGATAGAAGGTGAACACGGGCCGAACTACCGACGGGGACGCGATCGAAGTTCCGCAGGACCTCCGCGCCTCCCGGGAAAGGATCACGTGATGACGACCCCGATGAACGTGTCCGACCTGGCACAGGTTCTCTTCGTCTCCACTCTGCAGGCTTCGGACCACCCCTCCCCGGACCAGGTGCGCATGATCATCGAAGGTCGGATCCGTGCCTGCCACGCCGATCTCTCCGATTGCGCCGCCCTCGTCGCCCAGGAGGCCGGAGACCATCCGGAGGCGTACGCGAGCCGGATGCGCTGGGCGCTGTGCGAGGCCGGCCGGGTCCGCCCGTCCCTCTCCTTGGCGACCTGACCACGACTCCTCTCCAACGACTTGACGACCTCACCACGACTCCTCCGCCACCTCACCATGCCGTGCCCGGACAGGCTGCTCGCCAGCGGCCGAGCGGCGTCGTAGCGTCGGAGGATGGACGCCAGAGACGAAGCGGGCACCCCGCGCATCCCCGAACCATCGCCCACCGGCGGCCGGCTGCCGGGCGCACCGGGGGAGACGAGGTCCGGTCGCGTTCGCGGGTCGCTCGGGGCCGACCACGCCCGCGTCCCCGAGCTGCTGGAGGCCACCCGCGCGTACGCGGTGCGCCTGCTCGGCGGGCTCGACGACCGGCCGGTGGCGCGGACGCCGGCGAGACCCGCGCCCGCGTCCCTGCCGGAGGCGGGGATCGGCCTGGAAGGGGCGCTGGAGGAGTTCGCGCGGCGGTGGGAGCCGGGCTTCGCGGCCGGCGCGGGCCCCCGCTACCTGGGCTTCGTCACGGGCGGCGTGACGCCCGCGGCGCTGGCGGGCGACTGGCTGACCGGCACCCTCGACCAGAACCCCACGTCGGGACTGGACTCGCTCGCCCCGGACCTCGAGCGGGAGACGGCCGCCTGGCTGCGCGACCTCTTCGGCCTGCCGCCCGAGCACGAGGGGACGTTCGTCAGCGGCGCGACCATGTCCACCTTCGCGGGCCTGGCGATCGCCAGGGAGTGGCTGGGCGAGCTGCGCGGCGTGTCGGTGGCCGAGGAGGGCGCGGCCGCGCTCGGGCCGGTGACGGTGCTGTCGGGAAGCCCGCACTCCAGCGTCGTCAAGTCGCTGTCCATGCTCGGGCTGGGACGGTCGGCGATCCGGCGGGTCGGCCTGCTGCCGGGGCGGGAGGCGGTGGACGTGGCCCGGCTCGCCGAGGAACTCGACCGGCTGGACGGCACGCCGGCGATCGTGGTCGCCAACTCCGGCACGGTGAACACCGTCGACTTCGACGACCTGCGCGCCATCGCGGCCCTGCGCGAGCACCACCCGTTCTGGCTGCACGTGGACGCCGCGTTCGGGGCATTCGCCGCGCTCTCCCCCGAGCACGCCCACCTCGTCGCGGGCCTCGGCGAGGCCGACTCGGTCTGCGTGGACCTGCACAAGTGGCTGAACGTGCCCTACGACAGCGCGATCCAGTTCACCCGCCGCCGCGACCTGCAGACCCGCGTCTTCCGGAACTCCGCCGCCTACCTCGGCCCGGTGGGCGACGACCCCGACTTCGTGCACCTGACCCCGGAGAACTCCCGGCGCCTGCGCGCGCTGCCGGCCTGGTTCACCCTGGCCGCGTACGGGCGCGAGGGGCACGCGGAGATCGTCCGGCGCGACGCCGCCCTCGCCGCCGGGCTCGGCGAGCGGATCGCCGCGATGCCCGGCTACCGGCTGCTCGCCCCCGTACGGCTCAACGTGGTCTGCTTCACCCTCGCCTCCTCCCCCACCCAGGCCCGGATCGGCGAGGTCGTCGACGCGATCACCGCGTCCGGCGAGGCCTTCCTCACGCCGACCGTCCACGAGGGGGTGCCCGCGCTGCGCGCCGCGTTCAGCAACTGGCGTACCACCGAGGCAGATGTGGAGCGGGTCGCGAAGGTCCTTCAGGAGGTCGTGTTCAGGCCGTGAACCCGATCCCCCTGGCTACGAGGATCGAACGGCTCCGGAGCGCGTGGTTTCCGCCTTCTGCCACGGTTCCGTTTCCCGTAGGGCAGGGGATCACGGCAGAAGGTGGATCCGGTTCGTGCCTTAGCTCATCTGAGCAGTCCAAGGACGGTGTGAAGGGCCTCGTCGACCTCTTCGATCTCGGCGGGATCCAGACGACCGGCGAAGTCGCCCAGACGGTGCGGGGTGACGGCCGTGGTCTGCTCGACCATGACCCGGCTCTGTTTGCCGAGCAGCTCGACTTCGGGCCTGAAGGGGGCGGGAGGTGCGCTGGCCGAGGTCGGTGCGATGAGAACGGTGGAGAGGTGGGAGAGGAAATCCGACTGGAGGATCACGGCGAAGCGCTCACCACGTTGCTCATGGGCCATCGCGTCACGAGGAGCGCGCAGCCGGTAGACGTCACCACGCACGCAGGTGCTTCGTGTCCTTCATGATCGCTTCGGCTTCGGCCCTGTCAGCGGGATCCTTCGCCAGCCTCTCGGCCGCGATCCGAGCCTCTTCCATTCGGTGGAGCCGTTGGGCGACGACAAGTGCTTCGCGAACCGCTTCGGTCACGGAACGGCCGTCGGCGGTCAGCTCGTGCAGAGCCTTTTCCGCTCTGGCGTCGAGGTCAACAGTCAGCATGGCCATATCTTCACTGTACGACGAGGCGTCTCACCGGCTTTCGATCGAATTCAGTGAACATTCGGCTACTTAACGTAACAGCAGTCAGATAAGTCGGACGGCAGGGCGGTCTCGTCCCGCGGGGATCACGCGGCAATGTGATCCCCGCGGGACAGGACCGCTAAGGAATCGTGTCCGCGCCGCCGACACCGGCGCCCGCGGACGGCGGGGTGGAGGAGGCGGATCCGGCCGAGTAGGAGTACGACGGCCGCGAGACGGCGCCGTCGGCGCGCAGCCAGTCGCTCATGGTGCTGCCGCTGCTCTGCGCCCGCCGGATCGTGGCGATGTCGTAGTGGTTGCTGCTCGCCCAGGTGAGGCTCGCGTTGCCGAAGTCCTCGGTGATCGTCTTGGCGCCCTTCACGTGGTTGCTCTCGGCGTAGATCCTGCCGTTCACGCCCAGGCCGATGAAGTAGTCGTCGACGTCCACGTAGTTGGCGAACACGTGGGCGTACCCGAACCGCACCCTCGGGTGGCGGGTGTTCGACCCGTCGAACCAGTTGTGGTGGTAGGTGACGTTCAGGTAGCCGGTGTCCTGGGAGCCGTTGCTGTCACTGTGGCCGAGCAACATCGACTTGTCCGTGCCGACATAACGGTTGTACGAGACCGTCACCAGGTCCGACCCGCGTTTGATGTCCACCGAGCCGTCTGCGGACGGGTGGAACGTGTTGTGGTCGATCCACACGTGGTGGGAGTAGCACTGCACGTTGACGGAGTCGTCCGGGGAGTTCCTGAACGACAGGTTCCGGATGATCACGTTCTGCACGTGGGTGAACCTGTCCCGCTCGGCGGGGTCGCAGAGGTCGCCGCCCCAGGCGACCTCCTCGGGGCCCCAGCCGTTGACGTCGAGCCCGAAACCGCTGATCGTCGCGTTCGTCCCGACGCCGATGACGGTCTTGTTCGACCCGACGTCCAGCATGTCCGCGCCGTTACCGGTGATCGTGCCCGACACCCGGACGATCCGGGGGGTGTCGTCGGCGACGGCCGCCGCCAGCTGCGCGTAGGTGCCGACGGTCACCGTCTGGCCGCCCGTGCCGCCGTTCGTGCCGCCGCGGCCGTACTTGTCGAGGGTCGCGAAACCCACCAGGCCGGCGGCGTTGCCCGGGTTGCCGGTGGTGGGGGTGACGGTGGGTGTCGGGTCGGGGGTGGGGGTGAGGGTCGGGTCGGGGTTGCCGCCGCCCGCGGGGACGAGCCGCCACTGCTTGGTGGCCACCGAGTCGCAGGAGTTCTGCTGGACGAGGGCGCCGGAGGAGGTGGAGTTGTCCTTGGTGTTGAGGCACTTGCCGCCGTTGGCGTTGACCACCCGGTAGTTGGAGCCCGACTCGGTCAGGTTCCAGGTCTGGGAGGAGGCGCCGGTGCAGTTCTCCTGCTGGACGGCCTTGCCCGCGGAGGTGCTCGCGTCCTTGACGCCCGCGCACAGGCCGCTGTGCGCGGCCCTGACCTGGAACCCGCCGCCGGCGGCGGTCAGGTTCCAGGTCTGGCCGGTGGCGCCGCAGCCGGACTGCGTGAGCTGCACGCCGTCGGAGCCACTGGCGCCGGGGACGGTCAGGCACAGGCCGCTGCCCGCGTTGACGAGGGTGTAGGCGCCGGGTGCCGGATCGGCCGCGGCGGCGGAGGTGCCGAACGCCCATCCGGACGCGGCGACCGCGCCGACGATGACGACGGCCGCGACCCTCCTGACGAATCTGCTCTTCACAGCCGAACTCCTTGCTGGTCCGGCAGGCCCGTGCGGCCTGCGTTCCGGATCCCCCCAGCGAGTGCGCACCGCTCACATGAGTGAACACGTCCGTGTCAGCGGACAAGCAACACCATAGGAAAGCGCTTTCCAACTGTCAATGAACCCGGAGACTTTCACATGGACGGCCGCTCGCCGGACGGCGGCTTGGCAGGTCTGGCCATCACGATCCTCGCGGCGTGCTTCTACCGTGCTGTCATGGACACTCCGGACCTCCTCATCAGGAACGCCACCCTGCGCGGCCGTCCCGGCAGGTGGTCGCTGGCCGCCACGGGCGGGCTCATCAGCCTCGTCGCCGAGGACGACCCCGATCTCGGCCCGGCGACCGGAGTGACCCTCGACGCCGACGGCGCCCTGGTCACCGAGCCGTTCGTGGACGCCCACCTGCACCTGTGCAAGGTCCACACCCTCGACAGGGCCGGGCCCGCCGCGCTCTCGGAGTACACCGGGGGTGCGATGGGAGCCGCGATGGGCGCCATCGAGACGGCCGCCGCCGTCAAGGCCGGCCAGACCGCGCGATCCGTCCTCGAACGCGCCCGTCCGGTGCTCCTGGAATCCGTACGGCACGGCGTCCGGGCGGTACAGGCCTTCGCCGACATCGACCCGCGGGCGGGACTCACCGGACTGGAGGCGCTGCTGGCGCTGCGCGAGGAGTTCCGCGGCGTGGTCGACGTGCGGGTGGTGGCGTTCCCGCAGGACGGCCTGCTCCGCGAACCCGGAACCGGGGAACTCGTCGCCGAGGCCGTACGGCGCGGCGCGGACGTGGTGGGCGGCATCCCCTGGATCGAGTGGACCGACGCCGACGCCGCCGAGCACGTGAGGCGTATGGTCGACCTCGCCCGGCGGCACGGCCTGCGCGTCGCCATGCTGGTCGACGACGCGGGAGACCCGGGGCTGCGCACGGCCGAGATGCTGGCGCGGGAACTGCTGGCGCGGAACATGATCGGACGCGGCAGCGCCCAGCACGCCAGGGCGATGGCGCTCTACCCCGAGCCGTACCTGCGCCGCCTGGCCGGGCTGTGCCGCGCCGCGGGACTCGGTTTCGTCAGCGATCCGCACACCGGGCCGCTCCACCTGCCGGTCTTCCGGCTGGCCGGCGCCGGTGTCCCGGTCGCGCTCGGCCAGGACGACATCGAGGACGCCTACTACCCGTTCGGGCGGCACAACCTCCTGGAGGTGGCCTTCCTCGCGGCACACCTGCTCGACGCCCGCACCGACGCCGCCCTGGAACGGTTGTACGACATGGTGACCGTCGACGCCGCGCGGGTCATCGGCCTGCCCGCCCACCGCCTGGAGCCCGGTGCCCCCGCCGATCTGGTGATCCTGGAGGGGCGGACCGTCCGCGAGGCCCTGACCCGGCACGCGCCGCCCCGGCACGTCGTCGTCGCGGGCCGGGTCGTGGCCTCGTCCGTCCTGCGCACCTCCTTCGGGCCGGGTGTTCCGCGCTGACGGGCGCGGCCGCCGGAGGCCGTACGGCCAGGCGAAGAGACCGGCACGGCGGAAAGCGGGCGGCGGAGAGACCTGCACGGCACCGTACGGCCGAGGCGAAGAGACCGGCACGGCGGCAAACGAGTGAGGCGGGAAAGCCGGCAGGGCGGCGAACGGGCAAGGCAAGGGAAACCAGCACGATGACGAACCCGCGAAGCCGGAAAAACCGGCGGGGCGACGGACGCGCGAAGCCGGGAAACCGGCGCCCGGACACCGTGGCGGCTCCGGATCGGTGGGATTCTTCCCGCGAAAACAGGTGTTCGGACGGGGACGATCTACTGAACTCTGGCGGTTCCGCCGCGGATGACATCCTTTCGGGGCACGACCCTTCGGCGGGAGCCGGTAGCCGAGCGTTACCGATTGCTCCCTTTCTGTGCCTTTCTGCTACCTCCGGGTAATCCGACCGCCCCAAGGCTTGGGGTTCCGCTAGCAGACTCCCGCGGCTCCCCCACTTACCGTGAGAGTAGGTTACGCATCGTGTCGGCGTCCTCCTTGACGCGGCACGGCGCTCCGCCAGCCCGGGCATCGCCCAGGGCTCGACCGATTCGACACCGATTCGACGTGGAGTGATCTGCCATGACCATGATCAGGAACGCCCTCGCAGCCGGAGCCATGATGGCCTCCGCTCTCATCGTCCCCATGGCGATGCCGGCCTCGTCCGCCACCGCGGGCACCGTGGCCGTGACCACCCCGGCCAGCGCCACCTCCGTCCTGAAGCCCTGCCGCGAGCACAAGAACCCCGACAGGTGTCGCGCCCGGCGCGAGTACCGGCGCGAGAGCGGGCGGGACTACCGGCGCGAGCGCGGACGTGAGGACCGGCGCGAGTACAGGGGCGAACGTCGCCGCGAGGGCATGAGCGAGTACAGGGGCGAACGTCGGCGCGAGGGCATGAGCGAGTACAGGGGCGAACGTCGCCGCGAGGGCATGAGCGAGCGTAGGCGCGAGCGCGTCGGCACCGGCAGGGGCGCCGGTATCGGCGGCGGCATCAGCGACAGCGGCCGGGGCACCGGCCGCGGGATCGACAACTGACAGGCGGCCGGCGGGCGGCTGACGCGGTCACCGGCGGCCAGGAGGCAGAAAGGCCGCCGTGACCGCGAGCCGCACGCTCACCTCCTCGTGAGGCAGGCTCGGCCAGGCTCATGAAAGACCGTCCCGCGACGGGCGGCCCGACCCACCGAGCGTTCGGGGGCGGGCCGCTCGTCGCCCCGTGCCCGGCGAGCTCGCCCGCGTGCGCCCGACGCGAAACGAAACCGATCATCGCGGAATCCCCGGCTCGTACGTCCAGGCCGTGGAATGCCCCGCGCCCCTCGTGCGTGTACGGGGTCAGCGCTCGTACGTGTGCACGGGCGCGGCGGCTTCGTGAGCGTCGACGAGCTGTTTGGGAGCCGTCAGGCACCACGCCTCGGTGACCAGCTCGAACAGCTCATCCGCGTCGATCTTCGCGAGGTGCACCACGACCCAGCCGAACCGGCCCGCGGTGAACTGGATCTCGAACACCTCCGGCCGCTCCGCCACCAGCGCGAGCTGCTCGTCGATCGTCGACTTGAGCCCCACGGTCTCCGTCTTCTCCCACAGGTAGCCGAAGCCCTTGCCCCGCACCTTCAGCGAGACCCACTCGCCGCCGTCGCCCTGCTTGGTCTCGGGCAGTTGCTTCACCATGTCCAGGAATTCATCCACGCTCACACCCATGGCCCACGGTCTACCAGAGCGCACCGACATTTATCCCCTGTCGCCACCGGCGGCCGTCAGCCCGTGACGCCCGGCTCGCCGTTCTCGATGTGTCCCATCAGGCGGCGGGCGAAGCCGGTGTCCCCTGCGACGGTGATCCACAGGTCGTACCATCCGGTCGCGGCCCGCCACGGCACCCGCGCGGTCTCCCCGGCCGCGAGCCGCAGCGTGCGCGCCGCCCCGCCGTAGGCCAGGGGGGAGATCGTCACGTCGGCCGGTTCGTCACCGGTGTTGACGACGACGATCTCGATCGTCCGCGTGGCCGCGTCGATCACGCTGGACGTCTCCACCGGGTCGTCCGTCCCGCCCCGGAACTCCCTGCGGAAGCCGTTCGGCCCGGTGAGGACGAGGGCGTACGTGGGACACGGGAAGTAGACCACCTCGCGGGCGTGGCCGAGCACGTCGAAGTGCAGCGGCCGGACGAGCTCCCCCATGTAGCCGTACAGCGCCAGGTGCGCGCTCTCCGTACCGGTGTTGCTCATCGCGATCTCGACGGCGCGACCGCTGGTCCGCGCCGAGGCGTCGGGCCGGTACGGCAGCGCGCGGGCGGGCCTGACGCCCGGTTCCCCGCCGGGCATCCGCTGCTCGGCGGGGGCGTCGGGGTACCAGCGGCCGGTCGGGACTCCCTGGGCGGCTGCCGGTACCGCCGGCGTTTTCGGCACTTCCAGCGCTCCCGAGGTTTCCGGTTTTTCTGGTGTTTCCGGCGTGGGCCACGCCTCCGGGCGGGCGAAGTCGAAGGCGGAGGTGAGATCCCCGGCGACGGTCCGCCGCCAGTCGCTGATGTCGGGGGCCCTGATGCCGAGCCAGGTCTCCAGGAACCGGACCGTCGAGCTGTGGTCGAACGTCTGGGAACAGACGTGGCCCCCCACGCTCCACGGCGACACGACGATCATCGGAACGCGCATGCCCAGCCCGATGGGCCGCCCGCCGACGAACTCCCCCGGGGTTCCGTCCGGCGGGACGGGCGGGGGGACGTGGTCGAAGAAGCCGTCGTTCTCGTCGTAGGTGACGAAGACCGCGGTACTCGCCCACACCTCCGGACTCGAGGCCAGCGCGTCGAGGATCCGGTAGACGACCTTCCCGCTCTCCACGGCCGAGGATCCCTCGGGGTGCTCGGAGTCGGCGAGCGAGGTCACGACGTACGAGACCGCGGGGAGGCGTCCGGCCGCCACGTCGGCGGCGAACCAGTCCCCCAGCCCGCCCGTCCGGGTGCGGCGCAGCGCCCGGTCGTAGAGCAGCCGGTCGGCCGGGTCGAGGCGAGCCACCCTCTCCTCCAGCTCGGCGAGCATCGGCGCGGGGTCCTCGGACGCGCGCACCTTCTCGTAGAAGGAGTGCATGCTGCTCTGCCCCAGTTTCGCCATGACCGCCTTGAACGCGGCGAAGAACTCCAGGTTGTTGCACTGGTAGTTGTCCCACTCCTGGTAGACCTGCCAGGAGTGCCCGGCCCGGGTCAGCAGCTCGGGCACCGTGGTCCAGGAGTAGCCGGGGTGCCCGTCCTCCTCGCAGGCACCGTTGTCGACGGCCCTCTGTTCGGTACCGGGCTCGTGACCCGTGTGGCCGGAGACGTGGTAGTTGCGGTTCGGCGTCGTGGAGCTCAGCACCGAGCAGTGGTACGCGTCGCAGATCGTGAACGCGTCCGCCAGCCCGTAGTGGAACGGGAGGTCCTCGCGGTCGTAGTACGCCATGGTGGACGGGCCCTTGTTGGGCACCCAGGCGTCGTTCCAGCCCATCGCCCAGGCGTTCTGGGTGCCGAGCCAGCTGTGGTCGTGGGTGTCGAGCAGCATCGGGTCGGCTCCCGCGCGCCCGGCGGCCTCCCGTACCGAAAAGGGCAGGATCCCGTCCTGTTCGAAGACCGGACGGAGGGCACGGGTGGACACCGCGTTGCGGTCCCCGTAGCCGCGCACCCCGCGCATCCGGCCGAAGTAGTGGTCGAACGACCGGTTCTCCTGCATGACGAAGACGACGTGCTTGAGGTCGGAGAGGGTTCCGGGCGGTGCGGGCCGCGCCAGCAGGCGCACGAGAGAAGGGGGAAGTGCGGACCTTGCCGACATTGACGCATCCCTTTAACGGCATTTCGGGCAAGCCTCAACCTAACAACCCGGGCCGGTCCTTCCCACACCCGGGATCCGGCCTCGTAGCCCCCGACAGGACGCAGCGGACCGTCACCCTGCCGCACATTCTCGTCCGCGGCGACGACCTTCGCGTGCAGCACGGAAACCGAGCCGCCGGCCTTCGCCCTGCCCGCCCAGGCTCAGAACGTGATCGACGGGCGGAGCACTTCCGAGGCGACGTGCTCCGCTACATCACCGTTGACAACGGGATCGTGTAAAGGGCCCTCTTCTCGGCCAGCCATTCGCTGTCGATGAAGCGGCCGCTCATGCGCCCGGCGAGGAAAAGATAGGTCTCCAGGCAGACCCGTCCGTGGTCCTCGGGTTCGGTGACCCAGGATCCGGAGTGCACGGTCTCCGGGATGTTCGCGGGCGGCCCGGCTTCCCGGAGGTACGGTTCGACCACGGAGCCGGGGTCGGCGATGACCTCGCCGTACCAGCGTTGAGTCGCCCAGGCGGTCGTGACGCCATCGCCGTAGAGGAGGTCGTAGACAAGGGCGTCCAAGGTGCGGATCTGAAGGAAACGCAGGCCCGCTTCCGTCAGGCCGGTGGTGACCGGGGGTGGGCCGCTGATGGTGAGGGCGTGGGTCCAGCCGTCGGCGTGGGGGCCGGTCCAGATGCGTTCGGTGAAGGCCATCGGCCGGTAGTGGGCCATGGCGCTCGCGAGGTCGCAGTCCTGGCGGGAGGTGAGATCGGCGCCGAGCAGGGCGGCCACCGCCTCGGCGTCGCCCGACTCGACCCAGGTGCCGGTGAATCCGCGGCCCAGTCCCGCGCCGAGCAGGTACCTCCACTGGTCAGTCACCGGGGCCAGGTCCCTTTCGGGATGCGGCAGAGCAGTCCCGGCGTGGTGAACCAGGTGTCGTCGATGAACCGGCCGGTCGTGTACGCCATCGCGGCGAGGTAGAAGTTCATCTCCTGGGCGATGACAGGGGAGCCGACGAGATCTGCTCCCTCCTGTCTGGGAAGGTCCCAGTGATCTGCGGGGATGGTGTCCTCCCACTCGTCCCCGTTGAAATAGATCGGTTCGGTGATTTCGCCCGCGTAGTAGGACAGATGGTAGGCCCGCCCCCCCGGCTGCGGGAGCGAATCGAGGGCGCGCCACGGGGATAGTCCGGACACGGCGAATATCTTGACCCAGCCGGGGCTCTGCTCGGCCACCCAGACGAGGTCCTCTTCCGAGTAGGTGCGATACCATCGCCGCGCCTGGTCCAGGTCGCAGGCGAGTGTCTCCTCCTCCGCCCGCAGCGCGGCGACCACCGTGCGGTAGTCGGGCGCCTCGACCCACGAGCACTCGAACCTCTCCGCCAGGCCTCGCTCCTCGAAATACGACCACTGGTCTAATTTGTTGCGACTCGTCACGATGCTCCGATTGCGGGGGATCGGATGGGCGAGGTGGCCGCTGGCGAAGCCGACGGCCACCGAATGCGTCGATCTGGTCGAGCACGAAGTCATCCGGTGATTTGGCTTCCAGGTTCCATACGGCCAGTTCCTCCGCAGGGAAGTCCTTGAGGTTGGATGTGACGATGACCCGCGCACCCACCTTGATCGCGGCTGCGAGCACGTGCCGGTCATCTGGATGGGGAAGTTTCAGACCTTCCACCAGGGGCTCGTATCCCTCGACCAGACAGTCCCGCACAGCGGCGTTCATGAGATCGCGCAGTCGTGACAGCCTGTCCGCCGGGATGTCGGGACGGTCGGCCGCGAGGTTTGCGAGCGTCTCGTTCAGGATCTCGTTCGTCCATCTCGCCTGCACCATGCCTGCCTGGGCGATGCGGATGAGCAGGTCTCAAAGCGTGTTGCCGTAGAGGACGTTGGCGTCGTAGACCGCGACGAAGGCCACGGTCAAAGCCCCAGTTCTTGGCCGAGCACGGCGAGATCGTCGGCGGCGGTCCGCCGCTTAAGATCATCGCGCCGCTTGTAGTCCATGAGATCTTCAGCGGTGATGCGACGGTGCTTTTTCACCATCCGGTAGGGGATCGCCCCGGACTCCAGCAATCCGATCAGGTAGGGGCGGGACACGTTCAGCATGTCCGCCGCCTGCTGGGTGGTCAGTTCGGCACGGGAAGGAATGACCGAGACACCACGCCTCTCCGCGGCCTGGGTCAAAATGCAGGCGAGCAGGCTCACCGCCTCGCGCGGGAGGATCAGGGCGTCTTCGTCACCGAGTTCGCCGGTGACCGGGATGACCTCCTTGCCGGGACACCGCACGAGATGGTCCTTGATCCGTCTGACGGCACGTACCGCGACCTGAACGTCTATCGCTCCTGGCTCGATCGAGTGCTGGACGTGGATGCCGGTCATGTCCACCTCCCTCTCCTCATCGCATTATCCGAAACAAACGAAATAGATGTAACAGAGGTGGCCGAGGTGTCGGCGGCCTCGCAGCGGAACCCGCTGTTCGGCCGCGAGACCGTCCCGTCCGCTCTCACCGCCGCAGTGGCGGGAACGCGATGGGCCTTGTCGGCATGGATGATCGAGGCAGCAGGGTGTGGTCAGCGGTCTGGTTGCTGGAGGCGCCGGATCTGGAGGCGCAGCTCTCGTTCGCGGTGCTCGCGCCGTTGCTCACGGCGTAGTTCCGATTCCTCGGCGCTCTCGCGGTCCCAGCGCGCCCGGGTCCGCCGGATCTCGTACAGGGCGACGCGGGACAGCCAGATGATGCCGATCACGATGGCCATGAGGATGGTCACGTGACCGGCGAGAAACAGCACGAAACCAGCGACGAAATACACCCGGTACGCGGTCTTGACGGCGATTTCTATCGTGTCTATGTGCTTTTCGAACAGCGTCATGCGTTACTCCGACGGTGTTGGGTGGAGTAGCCGCTCCGGCATGAGAGGGAATGACCGAAATACCAGTTCCGTCCGCTCGCGGGGTCATCGCTTCACCGGCGGAAGCGCGATGCCGAGCGGGTACGGGACTTGCCGACTTAGACGATCAATACCTACTCTGGTATGCGACTTTCTCCTTCATCACGGGGTCATGAAAAGGACGGGGGTGGCGTGGCCGAGCGGATGGTGCCCAGTCCCCGGCACGAAAGGCTGAGGCAATTGCTCGCCGAAGCCGAATACAGGGCCGATGAGGTGCGGCAGGCATACCAGCGCGCCTCCTCGGCGATGCGGTCGGGACAGGTGTGGACGGGGCCGACGGCCGCCACCTGGACCACCGAGCTGGAAGACCGGCACCAACGGCTGGGAACGCTTGCCCAGCGCGTGGTGGACGCGGTCGAGGAGGAACTGCGCCGCTCTCCTCCGCTGGTGACCGAGGCCGAGGCGAACGCCATGCGCCGGGAGATGGCCGGACGCACGTGACCGTGAAGGGGAACGTTCCATGGCACCCACCTCCGAGTTCTGCGGCATCGACCCCGAACAGATGGGGCAGCTCGCCACCTCCCTGCGCGGCGCCGCGGACCGGTTGACCGCTTTCAGCCGGGAGTTCGAGGGCAAGCTCCGCCAGCACGGGGTCGACACCCCCGCGCTCCGGGAGATCACCGACATCGCGGACTGGGGCGGGAGGCAGGTCTCCATGCTCCACGGCCGGATCGACCTGATCAACGCCCTGGGCGACGGCGCCCCCGAGCTGGGCGGGGCGGGGGGCGCGGCCTCGATGGCGGCGGGCGGGCAGGGGCTCGTCCGGCTCCCCGACGAGCTGAAGGACTTCGACCTCGCCCAGGGCCTGGCCAGGATGTACGGCGAGGACATCCTGGTGAACTTCCACAGCGACCTGCAGGCCAAGCTCATCCACGAGCACATCGACGACGTCGCCAAACTCGCCGACAACCCCCAGGCCGCCGCCGCCTTCTTCGCCCTGCTCTCCCCCAAGGTCCGCGACGCGCTGCCCAATCTCATCGCGGTCACCGGCAGCAAGACCGCCAAGAAGGACCTGGCCGTCTTCAGCAAGGCCCTCGGCGCGGCTTTGAACGCCCCCACCCTCGTCCCGGCCTTCGCCAAGGTCAGAGACGACCTGGTCAAACCGGCCGGAAGCAAGGTCGCCGCGTGGAACCGGCTCGCACTGCTCAGCGGCGCCAACGCCCCCTCCTCCGTCCGCAGCGCGGCGGCCCGCGCACTGGTTCTGGACGAGTTCGCGAAGAAGCCCAAGCAGGACTGGCGGGCCGGCGGACCCACCGAGACGAAGGAGTACGGCCTGCCCGAAGACCTGGTCGCCATGGGGCTGGAGGTGCTCGACGGAGACGGCGCGGCGGTACGGGACACCTTCGCCAAGATGGGCGGGGCCGACGTCAAGCTCAGCCAGGTCGACAAGATGAAGCTGTTCCTCGACCGCGCCAAGACGGCGGGCACCGGGGACGAGGTGGCCGACGCCTTCGGCCGGGCGATGGAGGCGGGCACCGAGGCCAAGACCGAAAAGGCCGGCCGGCACAGCCCGGAGGCCGCCGCCTTCGCCCTGGACGCGATAAAGGTCGCGGGCTCCTTGGGCAGCGACCTGCCCAAGGTCGGCTGGGATTCCATGAGCGTGATCGCGAAGTCCTACATCCACGAACTGGCCTCGGGTGCCCGCTTCGACAAAGCCGTCTACCGCGACTCCGGCATGGGAGTTCCAGAGAACTGGATCCATCTTCCTCCCGTGACCCCGGCGTTCTACCTCAGTCCGGGCGACACCTTTCGCTTCCTGAAGACCTTTGTCGGAGACAAACAGCTCACTGACGACTTCGACGCGACGGCAGCCCAGTTCCGTCATGACACGTTGATGGCAGCGGCTCGTTCGGACGCGCAGACAAACAACGGTGACTTCGAACTCGCTTCGACCATGTTGGGAGACCTGGGCGGTCTGGAATTCAAAGCGACGCTGGACGTGCGCGGAGAGCAGGACGCCATCAACGAAATGGTCCTTAATGTCGTCAAGAACACCGTCTCCTTCGGGATCGACGGAATTTCCCCCGCGAGTAGGGGTGTCGTGGCAGGGTGGGAATTATTCAAGGCACACGGTGTCAGCAACTTACTCGATGGCGCAGCCGACCGAATTGAAACACAGGTAGAGCAGGCGACCGGAGCTCGGGCAGAATTCGCTCTGCGCCTGAAATACGATATGGCGCATCTTCTCCATAGCGCTGACTATCCAGCAAGTGAGCCCCCCGCAGAGCTAATAAGCAAAACTACCGGCAGCCTCAAGACCTATGACGAGTTCGTTGTCGAAGCCAAACACGAGACCAATGGCAGCGATACGAAATGGGAACAAGCACTCAGTAAGAAGCTAATCGCCTATGAGCGGTGGATGGATAGCAACAAGGATCTCGATCTCAAACTTGAGAACTCATCCAGAGTTCAAGTCAACGAAACCGCCCGAGAGCAAATACGCATATGGGAATAGATTAATTCTTTTCTCACCGAGGCAGACAGAGAGTTTCCGCATGTAGCCGCCATGTGGGAGACTCCGGAGCCACATACACCGCAGCTATGATTCCTACACCCTTTTTTGACGCGTGGATGAATCTTCCTTCCTCGGCATCCACCTCACTAAAGGGGTTTTTCAGCTTATAACCAAGTTCATTGACGAGGGTGCCAGCCATTATTCCTTCGGCCTGGTCCAGATGACTGTCCACATCTCGGGCATTACGTTCATCATCAGCAGTGGCCCGCAGCACTCGTTTGAACTTGTCCTTGTCGCAAGGAATATCCTTGTCTGGACGCTGTAGGATACGAAGCTTGTTCAGCGGATTCTTGAAGACATCGTCGGTTTCCAGGCGCCGCGTGTCTTTCTGTAGCTCCGCCACCGCGTCCTTCAGGGAAGGATCGGAAGCACATCCTGAGGCCACTATCACCAGCACCAGACCGACGGCAAGTAACCGGGTGGAGCGCATTTGGGACCTCCGGGGGTAGTGGACGCCAGGACGTATCAATCTTTACCCACTCGGCACGCGTTCGCCACACCCTTTCCATACTCGTTCGTTGGCCAAGGGAAGTTGCCAGGTCACGCCGACCGCTGTCGTCAGCCAGGGCAGGAGCATGTCCTCGCGGGTTGAAGCCGTGATCCGCTCGGCCGGCGGCTCGATCGTCGTCATGGTTTCGCCTTTCGAATGCTTTTCGACGCTCGCGACGGGAGGCCAAAAGAGGGCTATATCATTCATATCCGGCCCGATTCACCTCCGGCCAGGAAATTGGTTTACCGCTTTCTTATCAGCACTTTCATGAGGAGGATTCCTGTGCCTAGAATGCCTTATCGGTAGTCAACCGACTACTAGATCGGCAATCCAGGCTAGAGCGGATGATGACAGCCGTTGGTTTACCTGGACTGGATTTGATATCACCGGCCGACCATCAAGTCCGTTTTTTCTAATTCGGGAGGAAATGCAATGGATGAGGTGCCGTCTCTCGATCCTGGATCTCCTCGCGTGCGGTTCGGCGCCGAGATGCGTCGGCTGCGGGAGGCAGCCCAGCTCTCGCAGTCCGCCGTGGCCAGGCGGCTCGGCTGCACCCAGACTCAGGTCAGCCGCCTGGAGAGCGCCAGCCGCACACCATCGAAGTCCGACGCGGAAAAGCTGGACCAGCTCTTCGGGACCGCTGACGGCAGCGCCTTCACTCGCCTCCGTCAGCGCATCCTGGCCCAACCCGGTGGCCCGATCTGGTTCCAGAGCTGGGTCGAGGAGATCGAGCCGACCGCCCTCGTCCTGCGCTCCTGGGACCCCCTCCTCATCCCCGGTCTTCTCCAAACGGAGTCCTACGCCCGTCACCTGTTCGCTCAGGCTCCTCAGATCACCCTCGATGAGGTGGAAGAACGAGTTAGAGCTCGCATGCACCGGCAGTGGATTCTCAGCCGGGAAAATCCCCCTCTCCTCCTTGTACTCGTCGACGCAGGTGTTCTGCGCCGCAAGGTCGGTGGAATCGAGGTGATGCACGAACAACTCGGCCACCTGCTGGAAATCACTCAGAGGCCAACCGTTTCCATCCAGATTGTCAGCCCGGAGTGCCTCACGGGTCTGATGGGCGCTTTCACGATCGCCGAACTTCCAGACGGACAACCAGGTGCCCTTCATGCGGAATCTTCGGCGGAAGGACAGATCATGACAGATCTTGATTCCGTGACATCGATTTGGAAGCGTTATGAGGCGATACGACTCTGGGCCTATCCTGAGCATGTATCCCTCAAAATGATCGAGAAGGCGAGGCGGGGATGGACCTGAGCGGCGCCGTGTGGCGGAAGTCGTCTCGTTCCGGAGACAGCGGCGGCCAGTGTGTCGAGGTGGCCTCCAATCTGTCCGGGGTGGTCGCCGTTCGCGACAGTAAGAACCCCGGTGGCCCCAAGCTGCTCTTCGCCCCCGCC
Organism: Streptosporangium sp. G12; assembly: GCF_052983175.1. Lineage (NCBI taxonomy): Bacteria > Bacillati > Actinomycetota > Actinomycetes > Streptosporangiales > Streptosporangiaceae > Streptosporangium > Streptosporangium sp. G12. The sequence goes on from NZ_JBRIQO010000005.1 coordinate 160,369, forward strand.
GAGTGGAAGTCGTTCATCGGTGGCGTCAAGACCGGCGAGTTCGACACTCTGACCTGACCTTTCATCCCTTCGACCGTCGACCGACACGCCTCCAGGCCGGTCCTAGGTCCATGGTCCGATGCGGCAGGAGCGGGATGGGACATAACGTCGGCCTCTCGTCCACAGAGAGGTAAGCCAATGACGTTTCTGGTGACCGGAGCGACGGGCAAGGTCGGTCGGCACGTGGTCGGCCACCTGCTCCGCGCGGGTCAAAGGGTGCGTGCGCTCACCAGGGATCCGGCCGGGGCCGGCCTGCCGGAGTCCGTGGAGGTGGTGCGGGGCGATCTCACCGATCCCGGCACGCTGGGGCCGGCCTTCGACGGCGTCGAGGGCGTGCACCTGCTGACCGTGGGCGGCGACGACTACGCCACGCTGCGGACCGGACCGGAGTTGGCCAGGCTGGCGGAGAGGGCCGGAGTGCGGCGGGTCGCGCTGCTGTGGAACGGTCAGGTGGGTCCGGTGGAGGAGGCCTTCGCGGCGAGTGGCGTCGAGTGGACCAGGCTGCAGCCGGTCGACTTCATGGGCAACACGCTGGCCTGGGCGTCGGCCATCAGGGCGGAGGGCGAGGTGCGTGAGCCGTTCGCCGACGTTCCGGGCGGGGTCGTGGACGAGGCGGACGTCGGCGCCGTTTCGGCGGCGGTGCTCGTGCGCGGCGGCCACGCGGGGAGGACATATGTGCTCACGGGGCCTCAGCCGCTCAGCCGGCGTCAGCGCCTGGCCGCGATCGCGGAGGCGACAGGCCGTCCGCTTCGCCTCGTCGAGCTCACCGAGGAGCAGGCGCGCCGGCGCTGGCGGCAGGCGGGACACGGTGAGGAGCTCATCGAGCTTCTCGTCTCCTGGCAGCGCGACCCGCCTCCCGAGTCCGCCTCCGTCTCGCCCGCGGTGCGTGAGATCACCGGTCGCGAGCCGCGTTCGTTCGCGGAGTGGGCCGCCGAGCACGCCGCCCACTTCGGCGCGGAGGTCGCGAAAGCCCCGGAGGCCCCGGAGGCCGCGAAAGCCCCGGCGGCTCTGAAAGCCCCGGAGTTCCCGAAGGCGTAGGGCCTGAATCTGGGCCTCCGTGCCGGAGTGGGTCGTGTCGGTGAGCCACTTCGAGTGTCGGTGAGCCACTTCGAGCAGGTTCTAGATCCAGCCGCGCCGGGTGGCCTCCATCGCGACCTGGAACCGGGTCTGCGCCCCGACGCGCTGCATCAGCTTGGTGACGTGCCGCTGCACGGTGCGCTCGCTCCATCCCAGGGCCCGGCTGGCGGCCTTGTCGGTCGCCCCCGACGCCAGCAGGGTCAGCAGTCTCGCCTCCTCCTCGGACAGCACCTCCGCGTCGGGTGAGTTCAGCTGGACCGGGACGCTGCGTGTCCACGTCGTCTCGAAGAGGGCCACCAGCGCGTCCAGGAGCGGGGAGGGGTGAATCACGTAGGACGCCGCGATCATGTCGTCCACCGGCCGGAGCAGCGGGATGATGGCGAGCCGGTCGTCGGAGATGGCCAGTTTCATCGGCAGGTCCGCGGCGATCCTGGCCTGTTCCCCGTGCCGCATCCCGGCCGTGACGTCGTCCAGCCAGCCGGGAAGCGCGAGCGCGCTCCTGTCGTAGATGACCCGGTACTTCACCCCCCGCTTCAGCAGGGCGAGTTCCACGTGGTTCGGCTCCGTGTGCGCCTGCGGGGCGGCGTAGGGCGGGCGGTCGAACCCCCGCATCTGGGTCCGGGTGTTCTGCTGCATCTGCACCCAGTGGTGGTTGACCTCGTCGCGTCCCGAGACGATCTCGATCAGGTCGCCCGGATGGGCGAACCGGGTGCCCGCGCGGTACATCTTGACCAGCGTCCCGATGTGCAGGCGGACGTCGCGCAGCCCGGCCTCGCGCTCGCGCAGCACGGCCTCCAGCCCGCTGTCCGGTGAGACGACGACATAGCGAACGGGGCGCCCCGTGGAACGGGTGGCCAGGCCGAGGTCGACGAGCGAGCGCAACGTCCGCCTCGCGGCTGACACCGGGAGATGACAGTCATGGACGAGTTCGGAGACCGTCGCCTGCGTTCTGCGGACGAGTGCGTCGTACACCGCCTCGTCCTGCCGGCTCAACCCGATCGCCTCAAGCATCACACTCTCCTTGCCTGTACGGTGAGCTCCGGCACCGGGAGCAGCCCGCCACTTCGCCTGTCGTGTTTACGTCACCTGACAGGAACTCGCCTCTGACCCAGCTTGTCAGGGGATGACAGCTGATGCCAGCGTTCAGGGGCACCACAGCGCGCACCTGAACGAAGGAGTCCCCCATGTCGCTGTCCGCCCTACGATCTCGCGGGCAACGCCTGTCACTCGCCGCACTCCTCGTCCTGGGATCACTCGCCGCGGTCCTGCCGTCGAGCCCGGCCACGGCAGCGAGCCCGGCCACGGCTGAGAAGCCCCCCGCGGAGCCGGGCCGGCGAGGAAAGATCGCCCCTGAGCTGATCGACCGGACGAGGACCGCCGGCGCGCGTGCCGACGACCGCGTCGAGGCCGTCGTCGTGCTCGGCGCGGCCTCCGGCCTCCGGTCGACGGCCCCCTCGCCGGGCGAGGCGCGGAAGGCCCTGGCCGAGACGGCCGATGCCGTGCAGGCCCCCGTCGTCCGGCTGGTCGAGTCCCACGGGGACCAGGTGCTCAACACGTTCTGGATCAAGAACATGGTCCTCGTCCGGGCTAAACCCGCCACCCTGGAGGCGCTGGCCGCGCTCGCCCTGGTGGACCGGATCATCCCCAACTTCGAGCTCAAGGCCCCGCCCGCGCCGCGCAGCGCCGCGAAAGCCAAGGAAGGGGAATCGGCCTGGGGCATCGAGAAGATCGGCGCCGACCGGGTGCGAAAGGAGCGCGGGCTCACCGGTGACGGCGTGCGCGTGGCGGTCCTCGACACCGGTGTCGACATCGCCCACCCCGACCTCACCGGCAAGCTCGTCACCGACAACGCCTCGGACCCGTCCTACCCGGGAGGCTGGATCGAGTTCGGCCCGGACGGGAAGCCGGTGCCCTCCTCACCCCACGACAGCAGCTACCACGGCACGCACGTGGCGGGCACGATCGCCGGCGGGAACGCGTCGGGCACGCAGATCGGTGTCGCGCCCGGCGCCGAGCTGATGGCGGGCCTGGTCATTCCCGGCGGCAACGGAACGCTCGCCCAGGTGATCGCCGGCATGCAGTGGGCGATCGCGCCGTACGCCGCCGACGGCACCCCCGCGGGGAAGCCCGCCGACGTCGTCAGCATGTCGCTGGGCGCGGAGGGCTACTCCGACGAGATGATCGAACCGGCCAGGAACATCTACCTGGCCGGCGCCTTCCCGTCCTTCGCCATCGGCAACGAGTGCCTCGAAGGAGGGTCGGGCAGTCCCGGCAACGTCTACGAGGCCGTGTCCGTCGGCGCCACCGACGCGGGTGACGACGTACCGGAGTTCTCCTGCGGCGGGGTGGTCCGCAGGACCGACTGGATCGACGCGCCCGCCGAGTGGCCCGAGTCGTACGTCGTCCCCGACGTCTCGGCACCCGGCGTGGACGTGCTCTCGGCCCTGCCGGGCGGCGAGTACGGATCGCTGAGCGGCACCTCGATGGCGACCCCGCACGTCTCGGGCACGGTCGCGCTGATGGTCGAGGCCCGCCGTGACCTCGGCGTCGACGAGGCGCTGGGCATCCTGGCCGGTACGTCCTTCTTCGACGAGCGCTACGGCGAGCGCCCGAACCCGCGCTTCGGCGCGGGACGGATCGACGCGTACGCCGCCGTCGCGGAGGCGGCTCTCGCGAGCGGCGTCCGGGGCGTCGTCACCGACGAGAGGACGCGCGAGCCGCTCGCCGGCGTGACGGTCACCCGGACGGACACCGGCCGGACCGTCGAGACCGACGAGCGCGGACGGTTCGAGGTGCGGCTGGCCGCCGGGTCGTACGACCTGACGCTGTCCAGGTTCGGCTACCGGCAGGAGACGGCCAGGGTCAGCGTCACGGCGAACCGCTTCTCCGACGTCCGCGTCGCGCTTGACCGGACCCGCTGGGGGAGGATCTCGGGGCAGGTGAGCTACGGCCCGACCGGCTCGACGGTGCCGGGCGCGAAGGTCACGGTGCTCGGCGTGCCCGACAGCCTCGTGGCGACGACGGACCTCAACGGCCGGTACACGATCGACGACGTGCCCGAGGGCGACCACCAGGTCGCCGCGGCGGCTCCCGACGTGTCGAGGTCGGAGCCCGCGAAGGTCACCGTACGCGGGACGAAGCCCGCGCGGGCCGACTTCGCCCTCCCCCGGCCCCTGGCCACCGAGCGCGTCTCGGTGACCTCGGACGGCCGCCAGGGCAACGGCGAGGCGTGGTGGCCGAAGATGAGCGCCGACGGCGAGGTGGTGACGTTCGCCAGCCCGGGGTCCGGCTTCGTCGCCGACGACACCAACAACGACCTCGACATCTTCGTGACCGATCTGCGTACCCGGGCGGTCGAGCGGGTCTCGGTGGCCTCCGACGGCGCCCAGAGCGACGGCTTCTCGCTGAGTCCCACCATCGGCGCGGACGGGCGCCTCGTCGGGTTCGGCAGCGGGGCCACCAACCTCGTGGCCGGGGACACCAACGGGCAGACCGACGCCTTCGCGCACGACCGGGAGACGGGGAAGACCGAGCGGGTCTCGGTGGCCTCCGACGGCGGCCAGAGCGACGGGCTGTCCTCGTCCCCCTCGTTCAGCGCCGACGGCCGGTTCGCCGTCTTCAACAGCGACGCCACCAACCTCGTGCCCGGGGACGTCAACGGCCGGACCGACGTCTTCGTCCGCGACCGGAGCACCGGGAAGACCGAGGCCGTCTCGGTCGGGACCGGCGGCGCCACGGGTGACGGGAACTCGCGCGAGCAGTCGATCAGCGCCGACGGCCGCTTCGTCGCCTTCGAGAGCCAGGCCACCGACCTCGTGCCGGGAGACATCAACGGGCACGGCGACGTCTTCGTCCGCGACCGGCAGACCGGGAAGACCGAGCTGATCCCCGCGCCGGACGCGAGGGAGGCGAGCAGCCCGTCGATCAGTGCCGACGGGCGGATGGTGGTCTTCACCGCGAGCGGCGGGCTCGAGGGGTACCAGATCTACGTCCACGACCGGCAGACCGGCACGAGGAGGCTCGCGTCGGCGGCGTCCGACGGGAGCATGGCCAACGACTGGTCCTTCGCCCCGTCACTGAGTGACGACGGGCAGACCGTGGCGTTCTACACCTACGCCACCAACCTCGCCGGCGGTGACACCAACGGGCGGACGGACGTGTACGTGCGCGACCTCAAGGCGGGCACCACCACGCGGGTCTCCGCGGGTCCCAAGGACGTCGAGGGTGACGGCTCGGCCGGCATACCGTCGATCAGCGGGGACGGGCGGTACGTCGCCTTCGAGAGCAACTCCGCCAACCTCGTCGGTGACGACACCAACCGGAAGTCCGACATCTTCGTCCACGACCGGACTCCGGGACCCGAGCCGCGCTTCGCCCTGGCCGGCCTCGACGTCAGCCCGGACCACACCCGCCCCGGCCGCCCGGTGCGGATCACCGCGTGGGTGAAGAACGTGGGAGAGAGGGCGGGCGGGTACGACGCCGTCCTGCGGGTCGACGGCGAGGTCGAACGGCGGCAGACCGTGCAGGTCCGCGCCGACAGGGCTGTGCGGCTCTCGTTCGACGCGCGCCGGAGCGACGCGGGTACGTACACCGTGGAACTGGGCCCGCTCACCGGCCGGTTCGTGGTGGCGGGCCACTGACGGACCGTGAACCGCCCCTGACCGGACGCGGGTGACACCGCTCCGCCATGTGACCTCGCCCCCGGCCGGTCGCGGCGCACCAGCCCGCGACCGGCCGGGGGCGAGGATTCTCCCGCCGGAAAGAGGATTCTCCCGCCGGAAAAGGGGTTGAGCGGGAGCGACGGCCACGAGCATGATCGGCTCATGGATCTCGTCGCGTCCCTGCCCGCCTTCGTCGTCGCCGTCGTGCTGATCTCGGCGTCACCGGGTCCCGCGATGGCGTTGATCCTGCGCCGTGCCGCGCTGCACGGTTTCCGGGGAGCGGTGCCGACGGTGCTGGGCCTGGAGGCCGGTCTGTACGCCTGGGCGCTGTTCGCCGCCGCCGGCCTGGCCGCCCTGGTGGCCGCTTCGGAAGTGGCCTTCGTCGTTCTCCGCGTGGTCGGTGCGGGCTTCCTGCTCTACCTCGGGCTGAAGGCGTGGCGTACCGCGTGGCGGATCCGGGCGGCCGGGCCCGCGCGGGAGTCCGCCGAAGACACGCCGCCCGGCCCGAGGCGGGGCGGCTGGTGGAGAGCCTTCGGCGAGGGCGCCCTCGTGATGCTCGCCAACCCGAAGGCCGCGGCCTTCATGATCGCTTTCTACCCCCAGTTCGTACCGGCCGACCGGCCGCTGTTCTCCACCACCGCGCTCCTCGCGCTCCTGCAGGTGGCCGTCGAGATCGCCCTGTACCTCACCCTGGCGGCGGTGGTGGGGCGCGCGGGCGCGTGGTTCCGCAGGCCCGTGATCCGTCGCCGGCTGGAGGCCGTCAGCGGCACCGTTCTCATCGTCCTGGGCCTGCGTATGGCCGCCGCGACCCGCTGACGCCGCGCGGGCTCGTACCTCCTGCTTGCACCTCCCCTGGAGGGAGGCGCCAGGGTGGGGGCATGGACGGCGACACGCTCTACTCGATCGGTGACCTGGCCCGGCGGACCGGGCTGACGGTCAAGACCGTTCGGTTCTACTCCGACCGCGGGATCGTGCCGCCGACCGGCCGCAGCCCGGCCGGTCACCGCCTCTACGGCATCGACGCCGTCGCACGCCTGGACCTCGTACGGACGCTGCGCGACCTGGGAGTGGACCTTCCCACGATCCGCAGGGTCGTGGACCGGGAGATCTCGCTTCCCGAGGTGGCCGCGGCGCACGCCGAGGCGCTGGCGGTGCAGATCCGGACGCTGCGCCTGCGGCGCGCGGTGCTGACGGCGGTGACCAGGCGCGGGTCCACCCCCGAGGAGATGGATCTCATGCACAAACTGGCAAAGCTCTCCGAGGACGAACGCCGGCGCCTGATCGGCGACTTCCTCGACGCCGCCTTTGGCGGCCTGGACGCCGACCCCGGATTCGCGGGGATCAGGCGCACGATGACCCCCGAACTGCCCGACGACCCCGAACCCGCGCAGGTCGAGGCCTGGGTGGAACTGGCCGAGCTGTCCCGGGACCCGGGGTTTCGCGGTGTCATGCGGCGCCTGGCCGAGCAGCACGCGGCCGAGCGCGCCCGGGACGACGCCGCCGGCCCGCGCCGCGATCCCGTCGCGCTGGTCCGCGACCAGGCGGGCCCCGCCCTGGCGGCCGGTATCGCCCCGGCCTCGCCCCTGAGCGATCCGGTCGTCGCGGCGGTCACGGCACGGTACGCGCACGTCGTCGGCCTCCCCGACGACGCCGGCCTCAGGCGCCGGTTGCTGGTCCGGCTGGAGAGCGCGAACGACCCCCGCAGGGAGTCGTACCTCCGGCTGCTCGCGGTGATCAACGGCTGGCCGGCCCCGGAAAGCCTGACGCCGGTGCTCGACTGGTTCATCCAGGCCCTGCGCGTCCGGACACCGGCGTAGCGAGCTGCTCACGACGGCGTCACCGGACCGGTTCGCCTCACACGGCCTCGCAGGGTCGCGTTCGGACGGCAGGCTGCGTGAGACGCCGCTGTGTCGGCGGAACATGAGACGCGAACCGGACAGGGACGGAACGAAGACGGGCGAGACCGCGAATGCCAGATTTCCGGATGGAACAATCAATGCATGGCACGCTTCAAACGGCTCACCGTCGAGGAAGCCCGCACCCTCAGCCGCGAACAGCTCCTGCCCCTGATCGAGCACGAGCAGAAGCACTGGTATCGGCTCATGAACCACATGGAGATGCGGGCAGGTGACGACGACGCGTTCAAGACCTTCAACGAGATCATGCACATCGTCATCGGCCCCGGCCATTCCGCCCCCGACGCGCTCGCCCGCTTCGGGGACGAGTCCCGCGATCGGGATTACTGGACGAAACCGCTCGGCGATCTCGGCGATCTCTGACCCCGGGCTCCTCACCGAACGACGCGCAGCTTCGCCGTTCTGGTCGCCATGTCATTCCAGCCATTCCCGCGGCCGGCCGGAATTCCCTTCGGCTCCTATGCCTGATCAGAGTGGCACGGGATTCGCGCCGGGAGCGTAGCCCTTGAATTCTCGGTCCCCGGAATGCTTCACCACCTCGCTGGTCGAGGATGGGGACGACGGCTGACGCACTCCCGGCCGGGCGTCCCGCAGAACCGTACCGGCCGGTGCCCGCAGAGGCTATGCCGGCTGGTAGCAGCAGAGCCGTCCGGTTCGCAGTGTCATGCGCAGTTCCTCGCCGAGGACCGGGTCGGCGGCGGCGATGCGGTTGACGGCGCGCCGGAGGGCCTTGCCGACCGAGACGCGGGCGCGTTCCTCGTTGCCGGTGAAGTTCCGGGTCCGTCCGGCCAGACCGGTCGCGGACGCCAGCTCGTCGATCAGCCAGTCGCGCTCGTCCCGCAGCCGCTCGGCCCGGACGACGTCGTTGGCCGACTCGTATCCGTCGATCTCCTCCTGCAACAGTGACAGCCGCTTGCGGTAGGCCCTGATGGCCTCCTCGTCCAGGGCCGGCTGGGCGGTGCCGGCGTCCACGGCCGCCCCGTCGCGCGGTACCGGGCCCGCGGCCAGCTCGATGGCCGGAATCTCGTATCGGGGGTTGGCGAGCAGGATCGCGAGGTAGGCCATCCCCAGGCTGTGCTCGACGTGCGCGCTTCGCGAGCCCAGCCCGATCCTCCACCGGCGGCCTTCGCGCCGGCACTCCATGAGGGGTCGCCGCCCGCCGTGCCCGGCGGCGGTGGCGGCGGTGACGGCGGCGTGCGGTCCCCTTCCACCGGGCAGGACCATGCCCAGCTCGGCCGCCTCGCTCGTGGCGACCTCCAGTTGCCGGCCCGCCTCGGCGGCGTCCCCGGTCCCGGCCCGGAGCACCAGCGCCTGCGCCCACCGCACGCGCGACAGGACCGCCGCCGGCCAGTGCCCCATGGCCAGATTGCCCCGTACGGCCATCTGCAGATGCTCGGCCGCCCGCTGGGCGTCGCCCATGGTCAGCGCGGCCACGCCCAGCGCGTGCCGGGCGGAGCCGAAGCACGCGACGCCGAGACTGGCCACCATCGGAAGCCTGGCGAACGGGCCGAGCAGCTCGTAGGCCGCCGCCGAGGCCTCGGTGTCCCCCAGCAGGTGCGCGGCCTCCACGACGCCGTGCATGGTCACCAGCCAGCTGCTGGATCGGGGCAGCAGGGCCAGATCGCCGCCCCGCAGCCGCGCCAGCGCGCCGGCCGCCTGCCGGTGGTCTCCGGCGTTGGCCGCGGCGACCGCCAGCGCGGCCAGGTAGGAGTTGTCCACGGCGCTGAGCGTCGGCGAGTTCACCTCCTCGGCCAGCATCGGAACCAGCTCGGCGATGCGGCCCTGGTACCAGCGGATGGCCACCATCTGCGCGCCGTACCAGCCGGCGGCGTCCGCGTCGCCGGCCCGCCTTCCCCGTTCGGCGCAGGCGGCCGCCTCGGCCTCGGCCTGTTCCAGCCGCCCCGCGCGGATGCCGAGCATCACATCGATCGCGCGCACCACGAACCCGATCGCCAGGTGGTCCTGCTGGGCCAGCAGGCCGCGCAGTTCCGCCAGGTGGCGTTCCGCGTGCGGGTCCGCGTCGAGAACGTGGTCGACGGTGCGCCACAGCAATCCCATCAGCAGATCGCCACGGCACGAGGTCCGGAAGCCCGCGGCGATCAGTTCCCGGGCGAGCTCGTGCCGCATCTCGCTCTGACCGGGACCCAGCAGGCAGTGGTGGGCCAGGCTGACCGCCTCGGTCCACGCCGTCGGATCGCCCGTCCGCCTGGCCTCCTCCAGCGCGGCGAGGACGGCGGTGTGCCCGCCCGACCGGTAGTCGGCCTCGGCGGCCAGCCGTACCCTGAGCCGAAGCGCCGGTAACGACCGCGGGTCCACCACCGACAACGCGTGCCGCAGACGCGCCTCGATCGACGCGGCGGCCATGACACCACGGTGTTCGTGCACCCACAGGCCGGACAGTCCCAACGCCGCGAGGGCCATCGCCTGACCGTCGCCCTCGCTCTCGGCCGCGCGGTACGCCGCGTCGAAGCACTCCCGGCTGGACCTCAGGTCACCCTCGACGCACCGGGCGTGTGCCCCGGCGAGAAGCAGCGACCCGCTGTCGCCCTCCGCCGGCGCCGGCGTCATCCCGTGGTACGGCAGGCAGCCGCCGGTACGGGACCGGCGGGACACGGGGCCTCGCCACCCCCTGTCCGTTTTGTCGTGGGCCGGGTCATGGACCAGGACCGGTGGCCGGCGATCCACGACGGGCGTCAGCTCTCGGTGAGGCAGGACGCATGCCCCGCCGGGCCGGCGGGCGAGGCGGGGGCCGCACGGTCGACGGCGTCCGTGGCGATCTCCACAGCGGCGGGCATGTCGGGACTCCTCGGATCGGTGTGCGATCAGGCTGCCGCCGGGCGGTTGCACTCGTCTTGCAACATCCTTGCGTGCGAATCGCCGTACCCGCCGCATGACCTCACCGGGGTCCGACCCCCCGTGGCACCCACCCCCGGCCCGGTTTCGCGGTCTCGGCGACGCCCCGCCGCGACCGCCTCACGGGCTCCGGCCGCCCGGGCCCGCGGGGCGGCCACCACCGGCCCCGCCCCCGTGGCCTTCCGGCCGCTCACCAGAGGGTGGCCCCGCGCCCCCGGCCCGGGATCCGGGATCAGTAACGGCCGTGCACCGTGTTCGTCCTCTTCGTCATGCGGGAGTATCCGGGGGCGTTGAAGACGACCTTGGCGTAGATCTCGTCACCGGCTCCCTCCAGCGAGGAATCGTCCTCGTCGAGGAGAGAGCACCGGATCGTGGGGGCGGAGATGATGATCAGCCCTCCCCCGTTCCGATCCGATCCCGCGCTCAACTGCGCGTTGCCCGCCTTGTACAGCCGGTTGTCGTAGACGGCGTCCTCGCCCCAGATCTCGACCTGAGCCGTCGCGCCGTTGTCGACCAGGTACTGCGCCTGGGCCTGCGTCATGCCGACCTTGCCGAAGGTGAGGACCCTGCAGCCGGCCGCCTCCTTGGTGATCGTCAGCCGGGCGGTCAGGGCGCCGGGTACGTCGGCGGCCTGGGCGGGCGCGGCCGCGAGACCCACGGTCAGCGCCGTGGCGGCGCCCAGCGCGGCGGCCAGGCGGGCGACTCTCTTGACTGCGGACATCATCGTTCCTCCGTTGTTCATCGGGGCTGGGACCGACGCGACTGCTTGCGCGTCCTGACGTAGCGGTTGGTCGCGGGAAGCCAGCACGCCACGACGGCCAGCAGCGCGCCCAGGGTGGCCAGGGCGGCCAGGAATCCGGTGATCGGGGACACCATGTCCGTGAGGTCCCGCAGTCCGAGAAGGACGGCGACGGGGGTGAGGACGCTCAGCGCGACCCGGGCCCACGTCCTGCCGTCGCGGACGGGCAGCAGGAGCAGGACGAAGATCACCGCGAAGAAGAGCCAGACGTACGCCCGAGCCTGGAGGGAGCCGAAGGCGGCCTCCACCGCGGCGTCCACGACGGAGCCCACGGCATCCGAGCCGACCTCGACGCCGAGTTCGTCGTGCACGTAGCTCCGCAGCAGGCTTCTGCCCGCGATCAGGGAGACCGCCGCCGACGACAGCATGGACGCCGCGGCCACCGCGGTGGCCAGGGTCGCGGCCAGCAGCGTCCCCGGCCTGCGGGGTTCGTACGCGGTGCCGCCCGCCATCTGGCGTGCGGTGGGAATGTGCTCACTCACTTGTGTTCCTTTCGATGGTCTTGTGTGGATCACCTGCCGTACGGCCCGCTCTCCGTGCGGAGAGAGGCCGGCGAAGGCCCCGGACCGGGCAGCCTGCGAGGTGTTCCCCGGCTCGCGTCTCGGCCCGGATCACCTCGGCGCCCGTGGAACGCGCCGATCTCCCCTCGGGAGAAGGGCTGACGAGCCGGACACCCCTAAGGTGTTCCATCCGGTTCCACCGGTCGTTCCATCGCGAGCCCGCCGCTCCTCCTCGCCGGGCTCAGCGGCGCCCTCGGCCTGGCAGGAGGAATCGAGCGGGGAACGACCACCGACGGCACGCGCCGCCCGCCGGCCGGCTCGGCGAGGCACCGCGGACCCGGCGCCCGGGCCCGGAGCCACCCGACACCGTTCCCGGAAACGCAAGAGGCTCTGACCTGTCGACACAGGTCAGAGCCTTTATCAGGGTCCGTCTTCGAACAGGTCTCGCCCGAAGCGGTGACGACGCACCGGTCATGACCACCGTCGCCGACGGCCGGCGTCACCCGTCCGCCGCGTCACCGTCCTCCCTGACCTCCCAGCGCAGCAGGTCGCCCGGCTGGCACTCCAGCACCTCGCAGAGCGCGGCGAGCGTCGTGAAGCGCACCGCCTTGGCACGGCCGTTCTTGAGCACCGCCAGGTTGGCGGGCGTGATACCGACGCGGTCCGCGAGCTCGCCCACGGACATCTTCCGCTTGGCCAGCATCACGTCGATGTCGACGGTGATCGGCATCAGATCACCTCTTCCAGCTCGGCCCGCATCCGCGCCGCCTCGACGTCGCGCGCGACGGCCTGGGCGAGCAGCATCCGCAGCACGAGCACGATGAGCGCGACCCCCAGGATCGCCACGACGACCCCGCATATCAGGAGGACCACCCCCGGGGCGACGGGTTCGCCGGGCGCCAGGAGGACCGCGTACGCGAACACCACGAGGGCGGCCGCCACGAGCGCGCCGATCACGATGTGCACGTACCGGAAGGCGGCGTGGGAGAACACGGTTCCGCGTCGCACCATCGTCACGAGCCGCCACACGCAGACCAGGACGACCTGGACCGTCACGACACCCAGGACCGTGATCACGAGAAACGGGGTGCGCAGGTACGCGTAGTCCGGGTTGAGCTGCTCCATGTCGATGGCCAGCAACGGCACCATCACCGCCTGTACGAACACCGAGCCGGCGAGCAGCACCACGAGCACGGCGCGCAGCGCGAGCACTGTCAACTTTCCCATCGTCTCCCCTTCAATCGACTAACGATGGGAATGTATCGATATTCGATAGGCACGGCAAGTTGTCAGGCCGATCGGAGAGGTGAGACTCCGGTACGGGCGCGGAACTCCGGTACGGGCGCGCGGACGATCGGTGGTCGCCGAAAGCGCGGGCGATCTCACCGGAGAGGTGGTTCCCGCCGTTTCCCGCACGACGACCAGAACGGACAGCCCGTGCTGCGCTCGCCGACCGCCTACGACCACCAACCCCTGGGACCGATCGTCCAGTGGCGTTTCAAGGCGAGCATCTGCCCGCGCGCCCGGCCGATCGCCGCGGCGCCCCGGGAACTCCCGGCGACGTACGTCCGGATGGTCACGCACGCGCTTCGCCGGGAGTCCTAGGGCGCCGTGACCCGCAGGTCGTCGAGGGTCGCGGTGCTCGAGTGCATGCGGAGACCGACCTTGCCGGTCGTCAGCTCGGTGGCGGGGGCGGTCCAGGTGAGCACCTGGTTCCCGTCGACGAAGCCGGTGACGGTCGAGCCGGACACGGTCGCCTTGAGCGTGCGGAACACGCCGGGAGTGATCGGGACGGAGGCGCCGGCGACCTGTGTCAGGGTACCGCCGACCTTCCTGTACAGGTCGGCGGTGTCGGTTCCGTCGTTGAGGCGGAACAGGTAGAAGTTGGCGGCGTCGGCGTACCGGAGGACCAGGCCCGCGTTGGCGCTCGCGTTGTCCAGCCGGACCCGTCCCTGGACGGTGTAGTCGGTCCAGCCGGCGGAGCCGGTGACGGAGAGGCTCTCCGCGGCGGCGGTGGAGGTCTGGGAGTACGCGCCGTTCGCGACCGACCACGAACCGCCGGTGCTCGTCCAGCCCGCCGCGTCGCCGTCGCCGAAGTCGTCCGACAGCAGGGTGGTGGCGGGCGCCGCGGCCGACTCGTGCGCGCCCCGGTCGGGAGAGCCCTGGTAGAGCGCGGTTCCGAAGAAGTCCTGAGCGCCGGGTGAGGAGACCGCGACACCGCTGTCGATCCCGGGCGAGCCCGGCTGGAGTTTGTAGGCGCCCGCGGAGGCCAGTCCCGACGCGCCGCCCGCCGCGACGAACCGCGGGCTGGCGATGATCTTGTATGGGTCGTTGGGCTGGGCGGCGTTGGTGCCCGAGTAGAGGTTGTGGTCGTAGGTGACGTTGCCGCTGATGCTGTAGGCCCCGCTCCCCTGGTTGACGAAGATGTTGTTCGTGTAGGCCACCTTGCCGGTCGACGTCCCGGTCATCTGGCCCGTCTGCCCGGCCGAGCGGTAGAAGACGTTGTTGTGGACCTTCAGGTCGCCCGACCCGCTGACCAGGTGGAACACTCCGACGCTGCGGTCCAGGTCGTTCTGGGAGATGTTGTAGCGGAACACGTTGTCGTCGGTCTGGTCCATGACGAGCAGCGTGCCGCCCTCGTTGTCCTGGCTGTAGTTGTACTGGTAGACGCTGCGGTAGACCCGCTGGTCGAAGTCCCAGGGCTGGCCGTCGCCGTCGAGCCTGCGGGTGCGGAAGGCCTGGTTGAACTGGAAGACCGCGTCGGTCGTGGCGTACATCCACTGCGCGGCGACGACCGCGATGTCGTCGAGGTAGGGCAGGGTCGAGGTGGTGGACTCGCCGATCCGGTCGGTGGTGTTGCGCTCGACGAGCGGGGCCAGCCCGGACCGGACGAGGATCCCGTCGCGGTGGATCCGGGTGACGGTGTTGCCGCGGATCACCAGGTCGCGGAAGGCGTCGAGGTCGTGCGCCCACGTGGTGTTGAGCAGCGCGTCGGTCATGGTCTGGATGCCGGTGTCGGCGACGTTGTCGACGGTGTTGCCCTCGATGAGCACGTCCGTCCAGGTGCTCTCAAGCCCGGTGGAGGTCCCGCGGGCGTGGAAGTTGATCCCGCCGGTCCGCCGGTCGGTGCCGAACACGTCGTGGATGTAGGTGTTCTTGACGTGGATGTGGGTGAAGTCCCCCGCGCCGGCGCCCTCGCCGACGACGAGGACTCCGCTGCGCCGCCGGTCGGTGGGCTGCTGTCCGCTGGTGATCTCGAGCCCGCCGATCTCCCAGTGCGAGACGTTCTTCAGCCGCACCCCGAAGCCCTCTCCGTCGACGGCCGTGTCGGCGAAGTCGATGCGAGGCTTCGCGCCGGTGCCGTACTGGCCGAGGACGATCGGCGCCCCGGCCGCACCCGAGCCGTGCAGGTCGAGGTACTGGCCGGTCCAGACACCGCCGGACCTGAGCAGGACGCTGTCGCCCGGACCGAAGGTCTGGGCGTTGACCTTGCCGAGCGTCTTCCAGGCGGCCGAGGGCGAGGTCCCGGCCGCGCCGTCGGAGCCGCCGGTCGCGTCGACGTAGTAGGCGGTCCCGGCGGCGGCGCCGGTGCCGGTGCCGTGGACGTTCCCGGTCACGTCGACGACGGCGCCGTGGACGGTCCCGGCCGTGCCGGCGCCGGCGTGGTGGACGGTCCCGGCCGCGTGGGCGGGCCGGGGCAGGAGCAGGGCGGCGGCGAGCGCCAGGACGACTGCGGCTTCGGGGAGCCCCACACTGATACCTCTGATTCGTATTAGTAATACTTGACCTGCAGAAACATGAGCTCCCCCGATTCGTAACGGGAAGATAATCCGCAGCCTTCACGATCGTCAAGAGCAGATTTCCGGCACGTTTCAAGATTCTTTCGCCAAGAGTGTTGACAGCGCCCCGTCCGACTTGCAACGGTTTCGCCAATACGAATCAGCCAGCCACCCTCTCCTGGCTGTTCCCCCTCAACTGATACGAATCAGGAGATCGCGATGGACGGAGTGCGGCGCCGGGCCCGTCAGGCCGACGTGGCCAAGCTCGCGGGCGTCTCCCAGGCGACGGTCTCCGCGGTCATCAACGGCCGGGGTCCGGAGACCGGGATCCCGGAGCAGACCGTCCAGCGCGTCCTGGAGGCGGTGCGCCAGCTCGGCTACGTCGCCAACCCGGCGGCCCGCAGCCTGCGCGGGAAGCGCAACCGGCTGCTCGGGGTCTACACCTTCGAGTCGATCTTCCCGCTCGACCAGCTGGACTTCTACCACGAGTTCCTGGTCGGCATCGAGCAGCAGGCCGTCGCGGACGGCTACGACCTGGTGCTGTTCGCCTCCACCGAGGATCTCGACGGCCGCCGCCGGGTCTACAGCGACGGGGTGAACCGGCTCGCGCTCGCCGACGGCAGCGTGCTGCTCGGCGTCGAGCCCGGCTCCACCGAGCTGGCCAGACTCGCCGCCGAGGGATACCCCTTCGTTCACATAGGGCGCAGGACCGTGCCCGGCACCGAGATAGCCTGGGTCGGCGCCGACTACGCCAGCGCCACCAGGGACACCGTCGGCAGGCTCGCCGCGCTGGGCCACCGGCGCATCGCCTACGTCACGGGACCGGACCGGATGGAGGTCTTCCTCGACAAGGAGGCCGGCTACCGGGCCGGCTGCGCCGACGCGGGGCTGCCCGAGCTGATGTACGTCACGTCGCAGCTCGACCCCGCCTGGGTCGACGCCGCGCACGCCGGCGGCGTCACCGCCGTCCTGGCCGAGAACGAGCCCCTGGCCAGGCAGCTCGTCGCCGCGCTGGGCGAGCGCGGCCTGGCCGCTCCCGCGGACATGTCGGTGGTCGTCCTGGTGACGATGACCGAGAGCGGCTGGAGCAGCCTGCGGATCCCCCGCAACGAGATGGGCCGGGGCGCGGTGAAGATGCTCACCCGGATCCTGGCCGGTTCCGACGCCCCCGGCGACCACCAGCGGTTGCTGCCCTGCGGCCTCCCCGACGATCACATGATCGGCCCGCCCAGAGCCTGACCGCAGATCACATGATCATTCCCCCCGGAGCCTGACCACAATCGAACATTCCCAGCTCCCGGCGATCCAGCGCCGGGAGCCGGCCTCCCACACCTCGAAACCCCCCATACTCCGAAACAGGAGAAAATCATGATCACCAACCGGTGGACAGCCGTCGGCAGACGCGGATTCCTCGCCGTCGCGGTCGGCGCGGGCGTTCTTCTCGCCGCGACGGCCTGCGGGACGGGCGGCGGCAGCGGGAGCGGCGGCGGCGGGGACACGGCCGGCACGCTGACCGTCTGGTTCCCCGGCAACTCCGCCCCGGAGATCGAGCTCGTCACCAAGAAGCTGGTGCCCGAGTTCGAGTCCGCCAACAAGACGAGGGTCCAGGTGACCTTCGTCGACTGGGCCCAGATGTCGCCCAAGCTCAACGCCGGTTTCGCCGGCAACAACGCCCCCGACGTGTTCGGCCACGGTCCGGCCGCCGCCGCGGGCTTCGCCGCGGCCAAGCGGATCGAGCCGCTCGACGCCCGGATCGCCGCCCTGCCCGAGGCGGACAGGACCGACCTCGCGCCCTATCTGGCGAGCGGCCAGGTGGCCGGCGGGCAGTACCTGATCCCGCTGGGCGGCAGCGGCGTCCTCGTCGCCTACCGCAAGGACCTGCTCGGCAAGGCCGGTGTCACCGAGCCGGCCACCTGGACGGAGGCCGCCGAGGCGGCGAGGAAGCTGACCGTACGCGACGGTGGAGCGATCCAGCAGGCGGGCCTGATGCTTCAGTCCGCCAAGATCCAGCGGGTGCAGAGCTTCCAGGGGCTGATCGGGTCGGAGGGCGGCGAGCTGCTGTCGGCCGACGGCAAGGAGGTCACCTGGAACTCGCCCGAGGGAGTGAAGGCGCTGGAGTACTTCGCCGGGCTCTACGGCGGCGACGGCAAGGTCAGCGACCAGCTCGGCCTCGACTTCGCCAACCAGCCCGCCGGGCAGAACCCGCTCGCCACCGGCAAGGCGGCGATGGTCACCGCGACCACCGGGCAGATACTCCAGATGGTCAAGGCCGTGCCCGACCTCGCCTCGAAGATCGGGGTGCTGCCCCCGCTGAAGGCCGTCGACGCCAAGACCTTCGGCGGGGCGACCACCGGCCTGTTCGTCAACGCCGACTCGGCGAAGAAGGACCTCGCCTGGAAGTTCGTCGAGTTCATGGTCTCCAAGGGCGTGAACGAGCGCTACGCCGAGGCCGTCGGCGGGCTGCCGGTGCGCGCCTCGGCCGCCCAGGGCGCCTACGTCACCGGGCAGCCGCTGCTGAAGCCGTTCATCGACGCCGCCCCCGCCTACGTGGGCAGCCCCAACGTCCCGGCCTGGGTGCAGGTCCGTGACGTGCTCGACAAGCACCTGGAGGAGGCGCTCGCCGGGAAGGCGACCGCGAAGCAGGCGCTGGACGACGCGGCGGCCGAGGCCGGGCCGCTGCTCGCGGCCCAGTGACGGTGACCCAGTGATGGCACTCCTCACCAAACACGGCAAGACCCGGCCCGCGGCGCCGCCGCCGCGGGCCGGGTCCCGCGGGAGAGGCCCGACCGGCCGCCGCAAGCTCGTCGGACTCGCCTTCACCGCCCCGGTCCTCGCCTACATGGCGGTCTTCCAGCTGTTCCCCGTGCTGTACGGGTTCTACCTGAGCTTCACCGGCTACAGCCCGCTCGACCGGGGCGCGCCCCGCCTGGTCGGCACCGACAACTACACGGCGCTGCTCGGCTCGGCGGACTTCCTGAAGTCCCTGCGGGTGACCGCCCAGTTCGTCGCGGAGGTGCTGCCGTTCGCGGTCGGCATCGCGCTCGGTCTGGCGTTGCTGGCCAACCGGAGGATGCCCGGCATCGGGCTGTTCCGGGCCGGGCTGTTCCTGCCCCGCATCGTCCCGCTGACGGCCGTCAGCCTGGTGTGGCTGTGGATGTACTCCCCCGACGGCTGGTTCAACGACCTCGCGGGCTCGCTCGGCCTCGATCCGCGCGACTGGCTCCTCGACGAGGACACCGCCCTGCACTCGGTCGCGGCCATGCGGGTGTGGAAGGCCCTCGGCGGCAACATGGTGCTGTTCCTGGCCGGGCTCCAGGCGATCCCGGCCACCCTGTACGAGGCCGCGAAGATGGACGGCGCGGGCGCCTGGGCCAGGTTCCGGCACGTGACGCTGCCCGGCCTGCGGCCGGTCATGGTCTACGTGATCACGATCAACATCGTCTACCTGTCGCAGTCGTTCGCCGAGATCTTCATCCTCACCGGCGGCGGGCCGCTCGGCTCGACGACGACCACCAACTACCTGATCTACCAGGAGGCGTTCCAGAACAACCGGTTCGGCTCCGCCAGCGCCATGGCCTTCGTGCTGTTCGCGGCGATCTTCGCCTTCGCGCTCGTCGCGATGCGCGGGAACGGGCGGAAGTGATGCGGAGACCAGGATCCGTCCTCGCGCTGGTCATCGCCACGCTGCTGGTGCTCGTGCCGTTCTGGTGGATGGTCTCGATCGCCTTCAAGCCCGAGTCCGAGGTGTTCTCGGCCGAGCCGCGGCTGCTGCCGCAGAACCCGGTCCTCGACAACTTCTCGACCGCCCTGGACGCGGGCAACCTCGGTACGGCGATGACGAACTCGCTGATCGTCGCCCTGCTGGTCGTCCTCGCCAACTGCGTGTTCGCGCTGTCGGCCGGGTACGCCTTCGCCAAACTCCCCTACCGGGGAAGCAACGCGATCTTCATGACGATCGTCGCGACCACGATGGTGCCGGTGGCGGTGACCCTCATCCCGCTGTTCCTGATCGCGAAGGGGATCCCGCTGGCGGGCGGGAACGACATCACCGGGCAGGGCGGTTCCGGGCTGCTCGACTCGCTGGCCGGGCTGACCCTGCCGCACCTGATCGGGCCGCTCAACGTCTTCCTCGCCCGGCAGTACTTCCTCGGGCTCCCCGACGAGCTGGGCGAGGCCGCCCGGGTCGACGGCGCGAGCGAGTTCAGGCTCTTCTGGAAGATCTATCTGCCGCTGGCGAGGCCCCTGGTCGCGACCGTCGCGGTGTTCGCCTTCACCGCCGTCTGGGACGACTTCCTCTGGCCGCTCGTCGTGACGAGCTCGCCCGGGACGCAGACCGTCCAGCTGGCGCTGAGCAAGTTCCTGACCGGCGGAAACGTCGCCTACGGGCCCGCCATGGCCGGCTCGGTGCTGGTGCTGCTGCCGATCCTGGCCGTCTTCGTCCTCAACCAACGCAGTTTCGTCGCCGGCCTGTCCGAGGGCGGCGTGAAGGGATGATCATGCAGGAGACGCACACGCCGGTGCTGGTGGTCGGAGGGGGCCTCGGCGGTGTCGCCGCGACGCTGACCGCCGCGAGGCTCGGCCGGCGGGTGGTGCTCACCGAGGAGACCGACTGGCTGGGCGGCCAGCTGACCAGCCAGGCGGTCCCGCCGGACGAGAACCCGTGGATCGAGTCGCGGTACGCCTCGTCGAGCTACCGCAGGCTGCGACAGGGCATCCGCGATCACTACCGCCGCAACTACCCGCTCCGCGCCTCGGTGGCCGCGCAGCGCCTGCTCAATCCGGGGCTCGGCGTGGTCAGCGGGCTGTGCCACGAGCCGCGGGCGGCGCTGGCCGTGATCGACGAGATGCTCGCGCCGTACCGGACCGCCGGGCTGGTCACCGTCCTGCTGCGGCACACGCCCGTGGCGGTCGAGGTGACGGGCGACCGGGTCGAGGCGGTCACCTTCACCCGGCCCGACGGGACCGAGCTGGTCGTGGCGGCCGACTACGTCGTGGACGCCACCGAGCTCGGCGACCTGCTCCCCATGGCCGGGGTCGAGCACGTGGTGGGCGCGGAGGGCGTCGCCGACACCGGGGAGCCGCACGCCGCTCCCGTGGCGAACCCCCTCGACCAGCAGGCCGTCAGCTGGTGCTTCCCGCTGGAGTACCGGCCGGGCGAGGACCACACGATCGACCGCCCGGCGGGCTACGACCACTGGAGCACCCACCGGGCCCCGTTCTGGCCGGGACCCCAGCTGTCGTGGACGGACGTGGAGCCGATCGACCTGTCGGTGCGTTCGCGCGGCCTGTTCCACGACAACGGGCACATCCCTGGAAAGCATGACCTGTGGCACTTCCGCCGGATCGTGGCCGCGGAGCAGTACGAGCCCGGCACCATCTCGCACGACGTCACCCTGGTCAACTGGCCGCAGATCGACTACTGGGACCAGCCGCTGATCGGTCCCGGGGCGGACCGGGAGGGCGCGCTGGCGGGTGCCCGCGACCTGTCACTGTCGTTCCTGTACTGGATGCAGACCGAGGCCGGATACCCGGGCCTGCGACTACGTCCCGACCTCGTCGGGACCGAGGACGGCCTGGCCAAGGCGGTGTACGTCCGGGAGTCGCGGCGGATCAAGGCCGAGTTCACCGTGCTGGAGCAGCACGTCGGGGTGGAGGCGCGCGGCCCGCTCACCGGGTCCGAGGTGTTCGCCGACTCGGTCGGTATCGGCTCCTACCGGATCGACCTGCACCCCAGCACGTCCGGCCGCACCTACGTGGACGTCGACTGCTACCCCTTCCAGATCCCGCTCGGCGCGCTGCTGCCCCAGCGCGTCGACAACCTGCTGCCCGCCAACAAGAACATCGGCACCACCCACGTCACCAACGGCTGCTACCGGCTCCACCCCGTCGAGTGGAGCATCGGCGAGGCCGTGGGCGCGCTCGCCGTCCAGGCCCTCGCCGCCGACCTGCCGCCGCGCAAGATCCGCGCCGATCCGGCCCGGCTCGCCGACTTCCAGCGGACGCTCACCGGCACCCTCGGCGTCACCCTCGCCTGGTCGCAGGAGATCAGGACCACCCCGTGCGGCCGCCAGCCCGCCGTACCCCAGCTCGTGGAGGACTGACATGACCGCAGCGACCGGCCCGGCCTTTCCCGCCGGGTTCGTCTGGGGCGCCGCCTCCGCCGCCTACCAGATCGAGGGCGCCGCCCGTGAGGACGGGCGCGGGCCGTCGATCTGGGACACCTTCTCCCGGACGCCGGGACGGGTGGTCTCCGGGCACACCGGCGACGTCGCCTGCGACCACTACCACCGTCACGTGGACGACGTCGAGCTCATGAAGTCGCTCGGCCTGGCCGCCTACCGGTTCTCCGTCGCCTGGCCGCGGATCCAGCCGGACGGCTCGGGCCCGGTCAACCCGCGCGGTCTCGACTTCTACGACCGCCTCGTCGACTCCCTGCTCGCCGCGGGCATCGACCCGTACGTGACGCTCTACCACTGGGACCTGCCCCAGGCGCTGGAGGACCGGGGCGGCTGGGCGGCCCGCGACACCGCGTACCGCTTCGCCGACTACGCCACGGCCGTGCACGCCCGGCTCGGCGACCGCGTCCGCACCTGGACGACGCTCAACGAACCCTGGGTCGCGGCCTTCCTCGGGTACGGCAGCGGCGTCCACGCCCCCGGCAGGACCGACGCGGGCGACGCCTTCCGCGCCGCCCACCACCTGCTGCTCGCGCACGGCCTCGGCGCCCGGGCGCTGCGCGAGGCCGGTGCCGGCGAGCTGGCCCTGACGCTCAATCTCTCGCCCGTCATCGGCGATCCGGCCGCGGCCGAACGCGTCGACCTGCTGCTCAACCGCCAGTTCCTCGACCCGGCCCTGTGCGGGGAGATGCCCGAGGACCTCCTGAAGATCATCGATCGGCACGCGGGCCTCGACCACCTGCGCGACGGCGATCTCACACTGATCCACCAGCCGATCGACCTGCTCGGCATCAACTACTACTGCCCCCAGTACGTCGCCGACGCCCCCGGCACCCCCGCCGACCCCGCCTGGCCGGGCAGCGAGGACGTCTCCTTCGTCCACCCCGGCGGCCCCAGCACCGCGATGGGCTGGCCCATCGACCCGGCGGGCCTCACCACCCTGCTGACCCGCCTGTCCCGCGACCACCCCTCCGTGGGCCTGCTCATCACCGAGAACGGCGCGGCCTTCGACGACGACGCCCCCTCGGGTGACCGGGTCGCCGACCCGGACCGCGTCGCCTACCTCGACTCCCACCTCAGGGCGGCCCACGCCGCGCTGGCCGAGGGCGTGGACCTGCGCGGCTATCTCGTCTGGTCCATCCTCGACAACTTCGAATGGGCCGAGGGCTACCACAAGCGCTTCGGCATCGTCCACGTCGACTTCACCACCCAACGGCGCCTGCCGAAGGACAGCGCCCTCTGGTACCGCGATCTCGTCACCACCGGGGTGATCCCCGGCTGACCTCCGGTCCGGCCGTCCGGGTCCCGGCGGCCGGCGGCGAGAAGCGGCACAAGACGCACGAGCGGCTATCCGGGACGCATGAGCAGCGCGAACAGCTGCTCCAGCGTCCGAGCCAGCGTTCTCTCGTCGGCGCCGTCCAGAGCGGTGCTGCCGATCACCGTACGCATCAGCCAGAAGCCCGCGACGACCGAGAGGACCATGGCCGCGCGGTCCGTGCCGCGCAGTTCCGGGGCGAGGTCGAGCAGGTGGGCCTCGACGTGGTTCTCGATGCCGACCCGCAGGATCTTCGCGGCGCGGGGGTTGGGCGCCGAGCGCAGCATGAGCAGGAACGGGTCGAGGCCCTCGGCGTGCGGGGCGGTGCGGCGGACCAGGGCGGCGGCCACGTCGCGGGCGAGGGTGGCCGGATCGTCGGTGAGGACGGTGCGGTCGGCCATGGACGCCTCCACCACCTCGGCGAAGAGCCCTTCCTTGGAACCGAAGTAGCGGTTGACCAGCATCGCCGTGACGATCGGCGACCTCGCCACGGACGAGGGCGCCGACGCGGTGGCCGCCACCGCCGGCGAGGTCGACATCCTGGTCAACAACGCCGTCGCGTACCTGGCCGGCCCGTACGCCGACTACGTCAGCGGTGCCACGCTCCGCGTGGACGGTGGTACGGTCCGCTCGGTGATCTGACAGGTACCCGGAAGGCCCTCCTTCCCGTGTCGGCCCGTGACGACATGTCCATCGGTTCCACAGCCCGAGGAAAGGCCGGCACATGAAAATCGTCCTCGACGACCTCTCCGGTCCGGAGATCGCCGGGTTTCTCGACGAGCACGTCCAGGAGATGCGATCCACCACGCCCCTGGAGAGCAAGCACGCCCTTGACCTGGACGGGCTTCGCAGGCCCGAGATCACGTTCTGGTCGGTCATGGACGGTGACAGCCTGGTGGGCTGCGGTGCGATCAAGAGGCTGGACACGGACCACGCCGAGGTGAAGTCGATGCGCACCGCGCCGGCGCGCAAGCGGAGCGGGACCGCGTCCCTGCTGCTGGAGCACATCATCATCGAGGCGAGACGCATGGGGTTCACCCGGCTGAGCCTCGAGACCGGCGCGACCGAGTTCTTCCTGCCCGCCCGGAAGCTGTACGAGAAGTTCGGGTTCGATTACTGCGAACCGTTCGCGGATTACCGGCCCGACCCGTACAGCGTGTTCATGACGAAGACGCTTTGAAAGATCTTGATCTACGGGACCCGACGACTGCCCGGTGACGGCTGTGAAACCCGTCCCGTCCTGTCCGAGTCGCCGAGGGCGGAACCGCGCGGGCGCGGGCTCATGCACGCACGGATCGCGATAAGCGCGAAGACCCGGGGTTGTCACAGGATCCAGAAAGCGTGAAGAAAACCCTCAGGGTGCGAAATCGCCGAAGTCGCATCAAGAAGGAAGTCATATTAAGAAGGGAGCCAGGACGGCCACCAGGGCGGTTCGCAGTCACCTGTGATCCCTTCGGTGGCCACGTCGTAAACGATCATAACCGTTGGCCCGACGATCGAGACCATGGCGGCCAGAAGCATCAGAGTCGCCTTCAGCCGGTCGTGTTTCGCGAACCAGGGCAGGCGGGCGAGCAGAATGACCGGCAGCGAGGCGAGCAGGAAGACACCGGAAAGGACGGGAAAGACAACGAACCGGCTCGCCGCCCACATCAAGCCGGCCAAACTCTCTCCGGCACTTGAATCACCAAGACAGTAACCTTGCGTCCTGGCCACCAGCGCGATGTCCAGACAGGTTCCCGATGTCGCGCACGCCAACGCGATAAACGCCGATATCCCACAGCCCGTGGCCCAGAGCACATCACTCGCCCCCGGGGCGTCTCGCTCAGTCACGGCGCAATCAAAACAGACGCCCATGCTCGTTGAGCGCAGGGAATGTGAGGATACGGTGCAGATCCCCCTCAGCCGTCTCTCACGAATGTTCTGCGCGCCTGGCCGGGCACGAGTCCGAGAAGCCGACCTGCCGAGCCTCACCTGGGCGACGCCCGCACTCCACGGAGGCGACCGGGTTTCCGGCATCCGCATATCCCGTCCGGGAAGGGGTGAATCACGCCTCGCGACGTGAGAGGCAGAGTCCTCCCGCCCCCGGTGCCGCGACCATATGGAACGCCAGGACCGCCGCGGTCGCGGGAGACGACAGCAGGTACGCCGACTCGGCACCCGGCCCGCGCCGGCGAGCCCGCAGGCGACTCACCGGCCGCCACCACTCGGTCTCACGATGTGAAAACGCTTCGTCTCCGCCCTATAACCTTACAGGTTACGGAATACGGACCCTCGTCACAGGATGTCCCTGCACCCGGAAGAAACGAACGGGCCGAAGGAATGACGAACCGAAGCCCGCCGGTGCGGAATGGCCATTCACCACCCATCACCGAACCCCAAAGGGAAGCGATCTTGGTGACGAAACGACGTACGATCAGCGTGCTGCTGGCGACGGCCGCGGCCGCGGCGATGAGCATTGCCACCCCGGCCCAAGCCAACGCCCTCGCGTGGGAATGCGCGTCGGGATATTCCTGCTACTACGACAGCGCCAACGGAGTGAACAGGATCTGGATCGCGCCCAGCGGCGGCAAGTGCTTCGACCTGGGGACGATGGGCCTCAACGACCGGGTCTCCTCCGTTTACAACAGGGGCAACGGAGCGGTCCATCTCTACAACTGGCTGGGCTACTGGGACTATCTGGAGTCGGTCCCCAGGGGCTCGACAAGAAACCTGGGCTCGGCCAGCAACAACAAGGTGGACCGGGTCTGCGTCGACGCCTAGTGTCCTGCGCCGGAAACTCACCGGCGATGTCGGGCCAGTGATTCGAGGATCCCTTCGGCGGTCTCCCACGCGAACGGCCGAGGGTTGTCATTCCACTGGCTGATCCAGGCGCGGACGTCCTTTTCCAGGGCTTCGACGCTCTTGTGGGCTCCGCGCCTGATCAGCTGATCGGTGTCGACGCGTCACCCGCCGACGCCGCGAGCAACGAGCCGTCGCCGCCGGCGGCCGCTCCATCGGCTGGCGGCCTCTCTCCACTCCGCCACCCGCTCCCTCGGCGGGTGGCTTCTCTCCACCCCGGCGCCCGCCCCATCGACCTCGGCCCCGGCCGTTGCGACAATCGCCTTGGCCCCGGACGCGGGAAACGCAACCACGTCCGCCGGCTCGAGGCTCTCGGCTACCGGATCGCCCCGGAATCCACAGCCTGATCGGCTTGATCAACCTGGCCATCGTCTCGAGCCGGGCGAGCTGCTCATCGTCCAGGGGCGGCGGCGTCTCGCCGTCCCTGGCAGGCGTCGCATGGTCGACGAAGACCTGCTCGGGCCCGGGCGGAGTGAACATGAAGAGCATCCTCACGGCGTGCATGCGCTTGTTCTGGAAGCTGTGGCGGAGGCCCCGCGGAACGTGGACGCAGTCGCCCGCGACGGCGGTGAACCGGTGGTCGCCGTCCAGGAACTCCAGCTCGCCGTCGAGCATGTAGAAGGTCTCCTCCTGCTCGGGGTGGGCCACCCCACCGTCCCGCCCCAGGTCGAGTACGACCTCACCGACGCCGGGCGGGAAGCTGCCGGCCATCATCGGCCGGGTCGCGCGCTGGACCGACAAGCACCTCGAGGCCATCCACAACGCCCGGGCGGCATGCCGTGGCCGATGAGCAGGCATTTTTTGACAGATTGAAACTGGATGTCTAATGTCCAGGTTGTGCGAACGGGCAAGGGTGTCGAGTGGGCGATGCATACGCTGCTCAATCTGGCATGGCTGGGGGACGGCGAGCCGGTGGCGACCGCGCAGCTGGCCGCCGGTCACAACCTGTCGGCGTCCTACCTGAACAAGCAGCTTCAGCAACTGGTCAAGGGGGGCCTGCTGGAGTCCGTTCCAGGTGCGCGGGGCGGCTTTCGCCTGGCCCGCCCCCTGGCGGCGGTGTCGGTGCTGGATGTGGTCCTCGCCGTTGAGGGGGATGCGCCGCTCTTCCGCTGCACCGAGATCCGCCGGTGCGGCACCATCGGTGAGCGATGCCCCGAGGCCGGATTTGCCCAGCCGTGTGCGGTGAAGACCGCCATGGGGCGAGCCGAAGCAGCCTGGCGGCAGACACTGGCCGAGCAGAGTCTCGCCGACGTGCAGGCCGCGGCCGAAGAACACGCTCCCACCGTGGGGGCACATGTTCGCCAGGCGCTCGGGCACGACTGACCCTTTTCCCACGCGACGTGATCGCGCGATCTTTTCGGAGGTTGATCTGGATAAAATATATCTAGATTGTTGACGGTGGATTCGCCGGCGTGCGACGCCATCAAGGAACATGTCGCCGACCCTGGGCGAGCAGAAGGGCGCGGGTCAGCACTTACGTCGAGGACTCCGGCCGATCGCCGCCTCTCTGGAAAAACCGTCCAGCCTTTGAAGATATCGCCGTCCGACACCGGTGACATATCCCTCAACGACATCCCTGACTGCCGGCGGCGCGCGCCAGAGCCGTGATCAGCCGGCGGAGCGGAGGCCGAAGTGGCCGCCGTGACGCAGATGACCGGCAAGAACCGTCGCTCGCAGCAGGGGACGGCGCATCGGGCCGGGCCCTGTCCGGCAATCAGCACCACAGCCGCGCACAGGACACGGCTGTGAATCAAGAGAGAAACCGCACGGCGGCGGCATGTGCCGCGCCGCCGATCGCAATCACCTGTCGAACCGGTGACGCACGGCGTGCGATTCACCGACGTCAAGAAAGATGGACCCCAGATGGACCTGAAACTCGAACTCATCGTGCTGCCCGTATCCGACGTCGACCGGGCCAAGGCCTTCTACGAGGCGGCGGGATTCCGTCTGGATCTCGACAAGGCCGTCAGTGAGAACTGGCGCGCGGTGCACTTCACACCGCCGGGCTCCGAGTGCTCGATCATATTCGGCGAGGGGATCACCTCCGCCGCGCCCGGCTCGGTCCAGGGCCTCTACCTCGTCGTCTCCGACATCCAGGAGGCCCGCACCGAGCTCGTCGGCCGCGGCATCGAGGTGAGCGAGATCTTCCACGATGCCGGAGGGCTCTTCTACCACGGCCACGACGGCGGAGAGGTCGCCCACCAGATCGAGGGCCAGGGGCCGATGGCCGGCCCGCACCCCGACCATGCCGACTACGGTTCCTACGCCACCTTCAGCGACCCGGACGGCAATGGCTGGGTGCTCCAGGAGGTCAAGAAGCGGGCCCCCGGCCGCTGACACCACGCCGGCCCTCCAACGCCGCCAAGGGTCGTGACCAGTCCAGATGGCGCCGTGGAACACACTGAACCGCGCCGGGACCGATGGGGGCCCCGGTGTGCCCGGCCACGAACACGGCGCGGTTCAGCCGGCCCGCCGGGGACGCGCTCCCTCACGCCTGGCTCTCACAGCTGCGAGTGCGGGCCGGCACGCCTCCATGAGCAGGGCGGATCCAACCGATCGCCCTGCGCAGGCATCGGGTCAACGCGATATCCATGAAACGCGTCCGGCGGTGACGGCTCGCCGGCCGTACGTGGTCTTCCCTGGCCTCCTGGAAGGAGGATGTAGTTTCTGCCCATGACGCGGAGCTTGTCCGGGATCAGGAAATTTCCGGTGTTGGTCCTGGCGTGCTTGGTGGGCTGCACCTCCACACCTCGAGCCGTGTGGCCCACCGCGGCGACCCCGCAGGTCACGGCGAGCGCCGCACAAAGCCGCTATGGCCCCTTCTCCGGACAGCCGCTCGGCCCCGGTAGCGGGATTCGTCTGCTCGTCGGCGGCGACGGCCCGGCCGGCCTGGTCCCGGCGATACTGAGCGTCGACACCGGCGCCTCGACGCCCGTCACGGGCCTGCCGGATCCGGACCCGCGCCTCACCCTCTCGACCTTCGTCCACGGCAGGCACACCGTGATCGTGGTGAGCGGACCGGCGGTCGACCAAGGACGGCTGTACCTGCTCAAGGGCGCCGAGGCGCGCAAGCTGGCCACCGGCTGGTACGCGTTCCCCACCTTCGACGACTCCGGCTTCTGGATCACGGACCGGCCGGTCCACGACGGTCCGTGCACCGTGCGGAAGCAGGCCGAGGACGGGAAGGTCCTACGCCGTCCCCGCTGGAGCCACTGCGGTGCGTTACCTTTCCTTGACACCCCGTACGGCCTGCACGCCAAACACAGGGACGAGTCGATCCTCCTGACCCATGACAGCCTGCGGAAGACCGGCAGATACCCCCAGATCATCGCGGCGACGTCCCAGGAATTGCTGGTGAAGCAGCGAGACGGGAACCTCGCCCTGGTGACCCCCGGCACCGAGGAGGAGCGGCCGGTCGGCAGGCCGACCGGAGCGGGCGAGATCAAGGACGGCGAGGTCAGCCCCGACGGCAGGTACATCGCCGTCCCGTTCCTCTCCCCCACCACGGGGGCCCACGAACATCTCGACGTCTGGGTGCTGGACACGAAGACCCTGCGATGGGCGCACCTGCCGTCGACGCCCGTGCCCGTCGACGTCAAGACCCGCAGGATGCGCTGGACACCGAACGGGCGGCTGGTGCTCGCGGGCGCCTTCGTCACGACCACGGCCGCCTATCCGCAGGAGAGCGACCACACCAGCATGATCGCCACCTGGAGGCCCGGCGAGCAGGCGCTGTCCATCAGGCGACTCCCCCTGAACTGGCAGACCAACCTGGAGATCATCATCCCGTAGGGAACGGGGCCGGTTCCTCACCGGGCGGCGCGCCTCCCGGCGACCCTGACCGGGCGCGCAAACAGCCCCGGCGGTCGGGGCTGAGCCGGCGGTTTAAAGGTCAAAGGCGTCTCGTGCGTCGCGTGGTGCGGTGATCTGGGCTCTTCCGCCTCACCGGACATGGCGAGCAGGGATCGTTCCGTGTATGTTCCGGATCTTCATGAGGGAGGTCGTTCACCGGCAGGGTCCAAGAGGACGTCTCACGCCTGGTCGGCCACCGGAACACGGTGGCCACCGAGACCGTCCGCGGGAAGCCGATCCGGCCAGTGCTCAAAGACGCGTCCGGGATCGGAGACGTGCGGGTCTCAGCTGTCTAGCGTTGCTTGAGGCGGAGTGCCTCTTTGCGGACCTCGACCTGGAGGGCCTGCTCACGCTCCAGCCACGCCGGGTTCTCCGCTTTCAGCGCATCGATCTCAGCGGTGGTGAGCGGTCCGGTGATCCCACCTCTGAGCAGGCCCGCAACGGAGACCCTGAGCTTCGCGGCGATGACCTGCTTGGAGTGCGGGCCGTTGCGGCGCAGGTCGACGAGCCAGGCGGGTGGCGTCGACTGCAACTCGTTCAGCTCGTCCCTGGAGACGACACCCGCCTGGAACTCGGCGGGAGTGGCCGAGAGGGGGACACCCAGCTTCTTGGCCGCGGTCGCGGGCTTCATCGTCTGGATGGTCTTCGGTTTGGACGAGGTCATGGCGTCAAGAATAGTCAGCCGGAACAGGTTCCCTCGTCATCGGTACCCTGAGGAAGTGACTGATGCAGAGACCGGCAGGACGTTCCGACTGGCTTACGTGCCCGGGGTGACACCCGCGAAATGGGTCAACGTCTGGACCGAGAGAATGCCCGGCGTGCCGGTTACCCTGGTCGCGGTTCCCGCCGCCGAGGCGGTGGGGCTCCTGCGGAACGGCGGCGCCGACGCCGGATTCGTCAGGCTGCCGGTCGACCGGGACGGGCTCAGCGTGATTCCTCTCTACCTGGAGACCACGGTGGTCGTGGTTCCCAAGGACCACGCGGTGACCGCCGCCGACGAGGTGTCCGTCGCCGACCTTGCCGACGAAGAGGTGTTCCATCCTCTGGACGACAGCATCGAGTGGACGGTCCGGCCCGGACTGCCCGCGTTCACCCGCCCGGCCACGACGGAGGACGCGGTCGAGCTGGTGGCGGCCGGCACCGGGATTCTCCTGGTCCCGCTGTCGCTGGCGCGCCTCCACCACCGCAGGGACCTCACCTACCGGCCGGTGCCGGACGCGCCGCAGTCTCAGATCGCGCTGACCTGGCCCACGGACGCGACCACTGACCTGGTGGAAGATTTCATCGGCATCGTCCGCGGCCGGACGGTGAACAGCTCGCGGGGTCGTACCCCCGCCGCCCCCGCGACCCCTGCGACCCCTGCGATCCCTGTGCGGAAACCGGCACAGCGGCAAGCGCAAAAACCCGCGCAGAACGGCTCCGGCCGCCGGGCCGTGCCGGCCGGCCGTAAGAGGAAGGGCAACCGGCCTCGGTGACCCCGCCCTGCCGATCTGTCGCTGATCATGCTGCTTCGTCTTACGGAAAACCGTGAGCAACACGATCGTCCTATCCGGAGCACATCGGTACGCCACCCGAGACGTGCTGCTCGCCCTCCGGCGATATCGGTTCGGATCGCACACCAGAGTTCGATGTGCGATCCTCACCGACCCCGCGGGGCGGGACGGAGGAGCCGGGGAGGGTTCTGCTCTGCGCGAAGCCGGCAGAACTCGAACGCGCCGTCTACCTATGGTGAGGCATGGCCTCCTCTGTCCCGCCGCTGCGTCCGGCGATCGATCGGACCGATCCCAAGCCGTCCTCGGCTCGCGAGCCGCTGTGGCGGCACGCGCTCGGTGAGTGTCTCAGAGGTCTTCGTCACGAGCGGGGCGAGAAGTTGAGTGAGACGGCGCGGCGCGCCGGCGTCTCGCCGCAGTATCTCTCCGAGATGGAACGAGGCCTCAAAGAGCCGTCGAGCGAAATGATCGCTGCGGTCGCCGGCGCGCTGGATGTCACCCTGGTCGATCTGACCCTTGCCGTTGCCGAGAGCTTGCGGCCTGCTCAGAGCAGCACGTCCAGAGGGGCCACCTGCTCGGCGGCATATGCTCTGGCCGCGTAGCGTGGCCTGCCGGGATCATCCGCGAGCCTATGAACGCTCCTCGATGATCTCGTCGAGGAGCCCGTACTCCAAGGCCGCGGTCGCGGTGAACACGCGATCGTGATCGGTGTCGGCGCGTAGGGTCTCGATGGTCTGGCCCGTGTGCCGTGACAGTATGCGCTCGATGTCCGCTCGGACACGTACGACCTCGTCGGCTTGCAAGATGAGATCGGGGATCGTTCCGCGCCCCTGAGCAGCCGGTTGGTGCAGGATCACTCGTGCGTGCGGGAGAGCGGCACGTTTTCCTTCGGCGCCCGCGGCGAGAAGGACGGCACCCACCGCGATGGCCTGTCCAACGCAGGTTGTCTCAACCCGCGGGCGGATATAGCGCATGGTGTCGTATATCGCGAGCATTGCGCTCGGATCCCCGCCTTCACAGTTGATATAGAACTGTATGGCACCATCGGGGTTGTCTGACTCCAGGAAAATAAGCTGTGCGACGAGCGCGTTCGCGACGCCCGCATCAATTGCGGTTCCCAGATAGACGATTCGCTCGGTGAGCAGGTGCGAGTAGACATCCATGATCCGCTCGCCACGAGGATTCCGGGCGATGACATTGGGGATCGTGTATGTGGTCACTGGCCGACTCCTTCGGTGACGCCGAATCCGGGCCGCGGGCGATCGTGTGGCGCGATTTCGGTGAAGCTCTGGACGATTGCGTCTATGAAGCCGTAGTCCAGTGCCTCTTGCGCCGTGTACCAGCGGTCATGCAGAGAGTCCTCGAATATGCGCTCTACGGACTGACCCGTGTCCTCGGCGATAAGACCGAGCACCGTGTCGCGAGTATGCCGAAGATCGTCGGCCTGCAGTTCGATGTCGACCGCGGTGCCGCCGATTCCGGCGGAGCCTTGGTGCATCAGGACACGTGCGTGCGGCAGGGCGCGGCGCTTCCCTCGGGCACCCGATGACAGCAAGAACTGCCCGGCGCTGTAGGCGATGCCCAGCACGAGGGTCGATACGTCACAGGGAATGAGTCGAATGATGTCACGGATCGCAAGCATCGATGGAACCGAGCCGCCCGGGGAGTGAATCCACAATGCGATATCGGTCGACGCATCCTGCGTGGCGAGTGCTATCAATTGCGTGGCGAGCAACGTCCCGTTGTCATCATCGAGAGGGCCGTCGAGAACGAGAACACGCCGCTCGTAAAGCTGATGTCTCACCCGCGCGTTGAACAGTGGAAGTTTCGATTCTTCGCCCATGCGTCCATCATGTGGGGCGATCCGGATCAGCGTCGACACGATCCGCCTGGGGCAGATCTGCTCTGAGCAGAGAGAACTCGGTTTCCGGCCCGGTTGATAGCCTCCCTTCCCCTTTTTCTCGCCCTTCGCCGTCTCCGCCACCCCCTCCCTCCGCCCGGCAGGTATTCCCGCTTCCCTGCTGCGAACCCCGTCCTGCTTCATCGTCATCGTCCGGCGCAGAGCGCCTTTCTTCCCTCCGCCGTACCGCTTCCCTCGCTCCTCCGGCCTGAGACGGCACCTCCACCGCGTCAGTGGTGGCTTGAGGCGGAGGCCGTGAATGTCATCTTCGGGGGTTAATCACTCACGCCCCATTCCGAAGATCGGATACGGGGCGTTCCGGCCGGTGGGCACTACTGGGTTCGAACCAGTGACATCTCGCCTTCAAGGCGATCCGAGCAGGGGCGTGACCAGGGCGGATACCGACCCTGGCCTGGGCGTACAATCCACGACCGTCCACCGGCGTCCGCCCCCGTCCGGGGTCGTTGTCACCCAGTTGGTCACTCAGATATGAAACGCGGCCAGACGGCGCGGCGGCAACGCGAAAGCCCGCAAGGGAGAGAAGAACACCGGACCTGCGGCATCCATCGTGGGCACGATCACCCCGTACGTCGACCGCGAGGCGTATCGAGCACCATGGCCGAGTCGCCGAAGTCAGCCACGATCTTGAGCTGCTCCCCGAGCGCCGTCACGTAAGCGGCCAGGGTGGCCACTTCGCTGATCACTCCGCTCTCGATCTGTGAGACGCGGGCCTGTGACACGCCCATCTCCTGAGCGACATCCTCCTGCCGTAGACCGATCTTGCGTCTGGCTTCAGGATCCGCCCAGCGCACCTACAGGCACGGAGGCGTTGGACGAAGCCCTCGGAGGAGATCGCGGACCCCGGCCCCCCGCGTTCGCTCAGTCTTCGCCGTAATAGGCGCGCAGCTCGCGGCGTGCCTGGCGACGGCTGCGGCGGCGCTCCTCGCGGCGGAAGTAGTTCCACTCCCGGCTCCCGTCACTGCCGCCGTAACAGCACCAGAAGTAGATACTGGCGCGCCAGTGACAGCCGCCCGTACGGTGATCCAAATCCACGCTGTCGGCGGTGATCTCGTCGGGCAGGGTGCACGGCCCGAACCGATGATCATGCACGGCACGACAGGTCACCATCGGCGCGTCGGCGATTCGCACCCACCAGGGCCGGGTCTTGTCGGTCTTGCTCATACGGTCACCTTTCGGCTCCGTGACGCCCCGGGCTGGGGCTGTCACAAGACCGGATGCACCGTGATCACCTCCGACTTCGCACCAGAAATATCCGGATCACAAGCGACATCGCCGCTCAAAGATCCTGATGTCCACACTACCGAGAGCCGCGGAAGCACGCGCGTGACCAGACCGGCCCTTCCAGGTGATCCGACCATGGCCCGCCAGGCTCGGCCCCCTTTTCACGCGGCCCGGGAACATCACGTCAGCTCCGGTGAGGGTGAAGTGGCAGTGTCGGTCCGTGGTTCACGGAACTCCGGTCACCATGCGCGCCCTTGGCAGGCAGCGATCCACATTCGGCCGGCTCCAAGATCGTGATGAAAGTTTCAGGTGCTTTTATCGTCGGCATTCTGCGCCGACACACCATAGGACGCGTATATGCCCGGAGCGAGTCGCCGAAAGTTTTACACGGATCTTGACACGTTTCGGAGATGTTTCCACACTAAGTCCCCGGAGCGGTTTCCACTGCCGGGTGGTGATGCAGGGGCCGCCGATCACGACGCCCTCGTGGTACGCGTTCCGGTGCCGGGACGAGGAGGCGAGCGGTGCGGTGCGGAGCCGCCGTACCGAAGACCACTCGGAGATGGCCGTCACGTGCTGATCCCGATGAGGGGCTCACCCGAAGAGAAGGAACACCACAGTGCGACGACGTGTGAGTGAGACTCCGGCGCCTCGTGCCGCCAGGAGAGTCCGATCAGTGCCCGGGCCGCGGGACGGGTGGGTGAAGCGTGCGATGGCCGCGGCGCTCGTCGTCCTTGGGCTGCTCGCGGTGACCGTCGCGACTCGGCCGGCATCGGCCGCCGACAATCCCTATCAGCGAGGTCCCGACCCTACTTTGGCCAGTGTGGCCGCCACCAGGGGGAGCTTCGCCACCGCGCAGATCAGCGTGCCGCCCGGGAACGGCTTCGGCGGCGGGGTGATCTATTATCCGACGGACACCGGCCAGGGGACTTTCGGCGCGGTCGCGATCGTGCCCGGCTATTCCGCCCTGTTCGCCGACGAAGAGGCCTGGATGGGCCCCTGGCTCGCCTCCTTCGGCTTCGTCGTCATCGGAATCGAGACCAACAGCCGCACCGACGGCGCCGACCCCCGAGCGACCCAGTTGCTCGCCGCGCTGGACTATCTCACCCAGCGGAGTCCGGTACGCGACCGCGTCGACTCCAGCCGGTTGTCGGTGGTCGGCCACTCCGCGGGTGGCGCCGGCGCCCTCATCGCGGCGCTCCGGCGCCCCTCGCTGAAGGCCGCGGTCGGGCTCGCACCCGGCTCGCCCACGGGGAACTTGAACCTGGCCGGTGACCAGGTGCCCACGATGTTCATCTCCGGGCAGAGGGACACGGTGGTCACGCCGTCCTACCTCAACGGGTTGTACAGCACTCTCCCGGCCACGGCACAGAGCGCCTGGGTGGAGATAACCGGCGTGGACCACCTGTTCGCGACGAGGGCGAACACGACCGAGATGCGGACGCTGATCCCGTGGCTGAAGATCTTCGTTGACAACGACACCCGGTACACCCAGTTCCTGTGCCCGTTGATGGACTCCACCGGCATCTCGATGTACCGCAGCAAGTGCCCATACGTGCCGCCAGGCGACCCGTCGCCCTCGCCTTCGGTCACCCCGTCACCTTCGCCTTCGGTCACCCCCTCGCCCTCCCCGTCTGCGGGCGCCTGCACCGCGAGCTACCGCACCACGAACTCGTGGCCGGGCGGCTATCAGGGCGAGGTCACGGTGCGGGCAGGCGGCTCGGCGGTCAGCGGATGGACCGTCAGATGGACGCCGGGCAACGGCCAGACGGTCAGCCAGGTGTGGAACGGCACGCTGGCCGCCGACGGCCTCGCGGTAACGGTGACGAACGCCTCTTACAACGGCTCGATCCCGGCGTCCGGCACGACCACCTTCGGCTTCCTGGCCGGCGGTACTCCGTCGACCCCCTCCCTCACCTGCAGCAGCCGCCCGTGACACCCGTCCGGCACGCCGTGGCCACCAGCCGTCAGATGCCACCGCCCCCTCCCTCCCGGCGTCGCCGGGCCATCTCTCCACGACAGAAGCCCCGCCTGCGGCACGACGGCCGTCGTACGAGACCCGGCACTACCTGGGTGAGATTCCTGCACGCCGGATGAGCCGGATGACAGCGGAATGGCACAGGTGCGCGCTCACACGGCTCGATCACCTAAGCGAGGTGTGACTGAACGATGCGGCAGAGAAGGCTGGATCGAAAGATAAGCCCTTGACCTATTAACGCAGGTCAAGGGCTTGTGGTGGGCACTATTGGGTTCGAACCAGTGACATCTCGCTTGTAAGGCAACCCAGGAGGGGGCGAGACCATGCCTGATACCCGCCCTCACCTGCGGATACAGTCCACGGTGGTCTACCGACGTCCAGCCTCGTCCATGGTCGTTGTCACTCAGTTGGTCACCCAGGAAACCTCTTAGCGTGGATCCGTCCAGCTCACTTCCGGCATGGCCGACCGCGTTCTACAGCACAGGTAGGGCGTGAACTTATGGACGTGCTCATGTCTACTGATCTTTACTTATTGCCGATAATTCTCCGAGGCGGGTAGACCGACGCATTGAAGCGGTCCGGGCGCGTGGTGCGGGCCAGCCGGCGGCGGAAGTAGGCCAGGAGCGAGGGGTCGAAGGCGGTGTCGTGCAACCCGAGCCCGCAAGCGGCCTTCCATCGCAGGTCACAACGCAGTTCCTGGACGGTCTCGAAGTCCGATAAGCCATGCAGGGCCTGTAACGTGATCGCGGCCGCCAAGACCTGAGGCGGCATGCTGGGGCGACCGTTGGCCGAGGGGTACATGTCGGCGAACATCGACGCGGGAAACAGCCGATCACGGTGCTCGGCCAGGAACGCGAACACGCTCCCGGGCGGGATCAGCTCCCGGCAGGTCTGCCACACATCCGGCCCAATTGTCTCCCCGGCCCATTGCCCCATCACCACGAGACATGAGTCTGGCCCCGCCGATCACGTAGCGGAGCCAGAACCCAAGATCTTCATTGATCTTCTAGCGGCTTTCAAGACCGCTGTTGATCCCTACCAACGCTTACTCTGACCTGGCATTACGGCCAGGTTGTTTCCGAAATCCACAAGATTGATTCACGCCACGGCTGCGTCGCCTGAACAGTTCGATGCGACACGGGCTATCAAGGCCAGAGAGTCTCACATCCCTCACAAAGAGATTTACACATCCTTTGCTCGCAAATGAGACATGCGCATTTACTCGGGAATGATGCCCAGCAGCCCCTGCGATGAAAACCAATCGCGGTCGAGAAACCGCCCACTGACTCTTCCCAAAACACATAGATACTCCTCTAGCTGCCCTTCTAGTGAATTAATGTCATATCTCAGATCCTCCCAGTAAATGCGATATTCTTCCTCATCATAGATGGTTCCATCCCATACACCATCGTGGATGTAGGAGAGTTCATCGATTTCTCCAATACCGTAGATGCATGAGACATCGAAAACGCGCTGGCCGCCTAGGCTGAGGGCCTCCGGAGATGACCTAAATCCATTGAGATAAAGAACTAGGGACCAGCCGGGAGCAAGGCGGGTAATCCAAGCCCGATGCGACCCCTCGGACGTAGAACCGTAGAATTCCATAGCATCCTGAAAGTCGCACACGACTGTCGTCTCCGCTTCGATGTGCAGCCGCCGGGCCACCTCGCCGATGTCTTCGATGCTGACCCATTGGGCCATAAAGAAGTCATGGAGTCCATGTTCACGCAGGAGACTATGTTGATTTTCGGTAGGAAGGGCATTCATAGAAGATATCCAGATTCTGTACGACGACGGCGAGAGGAAGGCGGGCGAGAAGTTTAGCAACGCCACTCCTCGCCCGCCTCCTAGGACAGGTTCATCTGGCGAATCTTAAGATTCGATGAGAACCCAGAATTTAGTGCCTCGTCCTACTCGAAATTGTGTATAGAACTTTTCGAGCTCCGTCCCGTGCAAGCCGTTTTGCACGGCATTTACAGCTTTCAAGGAAAAATTCCCTTGAGCATAAGCGGCTCCTTGGAGGGTTGACGCGAACGGGTACTCGTCGCAGGAGTTGCCCATTCCCCTGGGTAGTTTATCTGGCGTGTTCGGCGCACGATACTTTTCCGGCATGTAGTATTTGCAGTAGTTTATGGTCCAGGCGTGGCGAGCACGCTCTTTCTCGCGACTCTCGTATTCAGCCTCGGTCGCCGGCGGGACCGATAGGGACGGCGGGAGAAGCCAGTGCATTTCCCTTTCCGTCCCCACATCCATATGCAGCTCTCTCTTAGAGAAATAATTTCTGTTGTGGTCATAGGTCGGGATTGTGCCTTCAGCGTCGGCCTCGGTCTTGGTTATGCCACGGGTCAGCGGCTTCCCTGCCGGGTTGTTGGCACCAGGAGCCCCCCAGTTGCCGGGGATCGCCTTGTTCTGCCCGCCTACTGGGAGATATCGGCTGGGCGGATAACTTGCATTACCCCAATTATGGCCCGGCCGAAGCGGCGGAAAAGTCTGAGAGTTGCTAGAGTTCAGCGCTTCCTCAATATGCTCGATGACCTCGATGAATCTCTTGTCCCTGGACTTGGACATAATGAACACACGCTTGGATCGAGTGTTGACACAGCCGCCGGTGTGGTCCGGGACATCATCATTACCGGCACCGAAAGTCTTCCTATCGCACCGGAAATTTGGCACCCATTTGAAATTATGGGGTTCTTCGCTGCCGTGGCGCCGCACGCCAATCGTCAGGCCGTGCTCGTCCTTGACCTCTTGGCTCCAGAGATTGAGGACCGTTATTCCGTCATCTGTATGAAGCAGAAGGCTTGGCGTGAATGAACAGATCATTGTGCTGGCGGAGGGAACTGATGCGCTGATGAGGAACGTCTCGTCAGGCCTGGAATACCATTCCGAAACATCCTTGTGCTTTGTTTCGTCATCAGGGGCACACTCGCCATTACTACCACTCCGGGCGCCGGCCAGCAGCCCTGCAGTGATGGGCAGGCCGCCCATTCTATTCCCTGAGAACTTAACCTCTCCGCCGTCACTATCATCGACAACTGCGAAGTCATCGAGACGGAGGAACATTTTTATGTTGGTTGGCTTCAGTCCGCTTCCCGCGCCGTTGACTACGCTGGTGCCGGTCTTGTCGCCTAGGTAGCTATGAATAACCCATGTGGCGCGGAAGCGAAAAGCGTCGTCGTCATCGAATAGCTCCGTAACGTCCTCCTTTACATGATCAGCAAATATCTTAAAGACGTTGCTCCTCGTGTTCGCTTTCCTCATCTTGCCTGTCTCAGGGTCGTATTCGTAGTCCTGGAGATAGAGGTAGGCGGACCAGCATGAGCTGTAGGGTAGCTCCTCGATGCGAGCGTCATATTCGGCATAGTCAGTTCCGCGCGGGCTGACCCTGCAGTCCTCTAAGCTGGAGTGCTCATAGTCAAAGGTGCCGCTGGTAGTCGCGGCCGCAGTCCGATCCGCGGCCGCTCCGACCTGGGAGGGCTGGGAGTTTTCGGCCGGTGCCCGGGACAATGTCGACGCAGCTGCCCTTTGCTCCGGTTCCGTCTGGGCCTGTAGCCCGGCCGGTGCAGGACCGCCCAGGGTGAGTTTCCAGGAGTCGATTTTTCCGGTGTCGCCGCTGGCGTTGTCGTTGACGCGGAGTTTCCAGGTGCCGTTGATCGGCTCACTGGACAGGTTGACGGTGTAGGTCTGATCGATGTTGTCCGTGTCGCCGCCGGTGTGGCTGTGCAGGGGGTAGGTGCTGCCGTCGGGTGCGACCAGGTCGACTTGGAGGTCACCGATGTAGGTGTGGGCGATATGCACCTCCACAGTGGAGGTGGTCGAGGCGTTACCGGAGTAGCCCGACATTGTGATGGGGGATTCCACCGTGGCATTGTCGGTGATGGAATAGTCGGTCCCATTGGTGCCGGTGGGATTGCCGACGGTGGTGAACGACCAGCTGTGCGGGGCCATAGTGTTGCCTGCGGCGTCCTTGGCCGCGCTCACGGCCACCGTGTACTTGGTGGCCGGGGTCCATGCCTGCGCGGGGGTGAAGGTCAGCACCTTGTTCTCGGCGTCCATCACGGCGTTACCCGCAACCGGCGCATCCGCCGGGTCCTTCACCGCAGCCTGCGCCGCCGACACTGGTTCGCTGAACGTGACCTTCACGGCGGTCGTGACCGCCACCCCAGAGGCGTCCAGACCCGGAACGGTCTCGGTCACCGTCGGCGCCGTCGTGTCCGGCGGTGCCGTCGTGAACGACCAGCTATACGGGGCCGCCATCACGTTACCAGCGGCGTCCTTGGCACCGCTTACTTCAACGGAGTACGCGGTGTTCGGAGCCAGCGGCTGGCTGGGAATGAAGGTCAGGATCCTGGCGGTGCCGTCCATCGCCGATGTCCCCGGGATCGCTGCTCCCGCCGGATCCTCCAGAGTGATCTGAGCCTCAGAGATCGGCTCCCCAAAGGTCGCGCTAACCGCCGTAGTGACCGAAACGTCCGCCGCTCCCGTGGCAGGGTTCGTCGCAGTCACCGTCGGTGCCGTCGTGTCCGGCCCGCTGGTGGTGAACGACCACGTATACGGTTCCATGACGTTTTCCGACGCGTCGATCGCTTCCGACACATCAACGGTGTACCCCATGCCGGGGTGGAGCAGCTGTGCAGGGGTGAAGGTCGCGATCTTTCCGGTGCTGTCGGTAGCGACGGCGCCCTGGACATCGGCGCCCTGCACGGTCTTCACCGCGATCACGGGTTCGCTGACTTCTTCGGTGAACGTTACTTTGATCTGAGAGTCCAGAGGGACCTCGGTGGCATCGCTGGCCGGTTCGGTCGCCAGCACCCGGTGCTAGGGTCTGTCCAGTTAACGGTGTATCTCGGTTTTGATTGGTTCTATCGGGAAGCCGGGGACAGGCGACCTTCAAAGGTGATCGCGAAGGCGTTCAGCGCGGTCTTCCACCGGGTGACCCAGCGTTTGCGGCCCTTGCCGGTGGGATCCAGGCTCATGATCGCCATGTAGACGCACTTGAGCGCGGCCTGCTCGTTCGGAAAGTGGCCACGAGCCTTGACCGCCCGACGGATGCGGGCGTTGACCGACTCGATCGCGTTGGTCGAGCAGATCACCCGGCGGATCTCGGCATCGAAGTTGAGGAAGGGCACGAACTCAGCCCAGGCGTCCTCCCACAACTTCACGATCGCCGGGTATTTGCCGCCCCAGAGCTCGGCGAACTCATAAAACCGCTCCAGCGCGGCAGCCTCGGTTGGCGCGGTGTAGATCGGCCGCATCGCTTTGGCGATGGCGTCCCAGTGCTGGCGGGCGGCGTAGCGGAAGGAGGCGCGCAGCAGGTGCACCACGCAGGTCTGCACGACGGCCAAGGGCCAGACGGTCTCGATCGCCTGCGGCAAGCCCTTGAGCCCGTCACAGACCACCATCAGCGCATCGGCCACGCCTCGGCTCTTGATCTCGGTCAGCACGTGCAGCCAGAACTTCGCGCCCTCTGCGCCATCGCCGGCCCACAGTCCCAGGATGTCGCGCTCGCCGTCGACGGTGACCGCCAACGCCACGTAGATGGGCCGGTTGGCGACCTGACCATCGCGGATTTTGACATGGATGGCATCGATGAAGATCACCGGGTAAACCGGATCCAACGGCCGGTTCTGCCACTCGGCCATCCTCTCCAGCACCTTGTCGGTGATGGTGGAAATGGTCTGCTTGGAGACCTCCGCGCCGTAGACCTCGGCCAGGTGCGCGGAGATCTCCCCGGTGGTCAGCCCCTTGGCCGACAGGGAGATGACCATCTCATCAACGCCCGACAGCCGCCGTTGGCGCTTGCGCACGATCTTCGGCTCGAAGCTGGCGTCCCGATCCCGCGGCACAGTGATCTCCACTGGGCCGACATCGGTCAGCACCGTCTTGGAGCGGGCGCCGTTGCGGGAGCTGCCTGCACCGCGACCGGCCCGATCATGCTTGTCGTAGCCGAGATGGTCGGTGATCTCACCTTCCAGCGCCGATTCCAGCACCAGTTTGGTCAGCCGGCCCAGCAGTCCGTTCTCGCCCACCAGTTCCAGCCCCTCGGCACGGGCCTGGTCGACCAGTCGGCCGACCAGCTCTCGGTCCGAGGTCTCGTCTTTCCGCGTCACCGCGGCTTCCTCCAGGTCCGTGTCTGCGGATGCCTGAATCACAGTACTCATCAGGTGTATCTCCTTGATCAGGAGTTACACCGAAAACCGTACAGTCCCGTCACCGAGACAGGGTGGGAGAACGAGCAGTTCGCGATCTACGTGTGGCGGTCCGTGCGGCAGAAGGGAGACACCAAGACCGTCAAGTCGCGCCGTTCCCTCAAGCTCCCCCGGCGGTGCGTGGACGCGCTGCGGACGCTCCGGGAAGAGCAGGAGAAGGCGGGGACGGAGACGGATCTCGTCTTCTCCACCTCGAAGGGCACCGCCATGAGCGCGGGCAACGTGCGGCGCGACGTACGGAAGATCATTGAGAAGGCGGGACTCCGTGGCACCGACTGGACTCCCCGCGAGATGCGGCACAGCTTCGTCTCGCTGCTGTCGGACTCGGGCGTCCCGATCGAGGACATCTCCCGGCTCGTCGGGCACCGGAACACGGTGGTCACCGAGACCGTCTATCGGAAGCAGATCCGGCCGGTGCTCATGCAGGGGGCGGAGGCCATGGACGACATCTTCGGGAGTTAGTAACCCAGTTAGTCACTCACGCCCCGTTCCGAAGATCGGATACGGGGCGTTTTGGCTGGTGGGCACTACTGGGTTCGAACCAGTGACATCTCGCTTGTAAGGCGAGCGCTCTACCGCTGAGCTAAGCGCCCGGGGAATCCCGTTGGACAGACGGGATAACACTTTACGCCACCCGGGGGGACTTCAGTACATCGAGAGACCACGTGGTTCCCGCGTCGGTGAAGCCGGCGGCGCGCCAGCCGAGGAGGGCGGCACCGAGCATGCCGGCGGACACGCCGAGGGCGGCGTGGCGCAGGGGTGGGGCCTGACGGAAGGCGAGGCGTTGCCGGAGCCGTTCGGCCAAGGGGGCGGAGAGGAGGGTGCCCGCTTCGGCGAGGCCGCCGCCGAGAACGATGGCGGAGGGGTCGAGGAGAAGCGTGTAGGTGGCCAGGGCCAGGGAGAGCGCCTCGACCGCGTCTCCCCAGATCTCCGTGGCGAGCGGGTCACCGGAGGCGGTCAGGGCGGCGACCCGCTCAGCGGTTACCGGGACGGCGACGGGTGAGGTACCGGTGGAGGAGGGAAGGGCGGGGGAAGAGGCGGCGCGGGTGGAGTAGCGACGGGCCACGGCGGAGGCGGAGGCGTAGGTCTCCAGGCAGCCGATCTGGCCGCAGGCGCACGGTTCGCCCTCCGGGAAGACCGGGATGTGGCCGATCTCGCCACCCCATCCCGCGCTCCCGCCGTACGGCTCGCCGTGCAGGATCGCGGCACCCGCGATACCGGTGCCGATGGGCAGGAACAGGAAGTCGGAGAGCTCTCGGCCCGCACCGAGGACGCTCTCGGCAAGACCACCGGTGCGGACGTCGTGCCCGAGCATGACGGGGACGTCCAGCGGGACGAGGTCCGTCGCCGGGACGTCGCGCCAGCCGATGTTGGCGGAGTAGAGAGCCGCCTCGGCGGTGACCAGGCCGGGTACGGCGAGACCGACCCCCTCGGGAGTGCCGCCCCCCGCGGCGGCGAGGTCGTCGATGAAGGACCGGATCGTCGCGATGACGGCCGCCGGCCCCCTGTCGCGCGGGGTGGCGCGCCGGTCGGTGCGGAGGATCTCGCCGGAACGGGTGACGAGGCCGCCCTTCATCGACGTTCCACCGACGTCAAGGGCAACAACGAAGGAGCTCATGCACCTGTCCAGCGGGTCGAAGGGGCGGGACCGAGCCCGACACTAGCGCACGCCCGGCACGTCGGAACGGAGGGATCTCCCCCGTACGGGCGGGCAGGCGAGCGGTACCGGCGGGCCGCCCGCCGCCCGGGGATCCGCCCCCGTCTGGCAGGGACACGCCCGCGTCCGATGCGCGCCCGGACGGCTCCGGGAACGGCCGGGGCCGGGTGGGTCCTCAG
Organism: Streptosporangium sp. G12; assembly: GCF_052983175.1. NCBI lineage: Bacteria > Bacillati > Actinomycetota > Actinomycetes > Streptosporangiales > Streptosporangiaceae > Streptosporangium > Streptosporangium sp. G12. The sequence goes on from NZ_JBRIQO010000005.1 coordinate 204,829, forward strand.
GGGACCCGGCGCAGGACCCTGGCCAGGGCGGCCTCCACCTCGTCGGCCAGGCCGGGCGCGTAGGAGGCGGCCAGGCTGCCGTCGCCTCGCGCCGGACGCACCGAGCCGCAGGAGCGGCACTCCACCTCGCCCAACCGGCAGATGAGTGCGACGGAGCCGCACGAGGAGCACGTGTCGAGGTCGGCTTCGTGGGTGCGCCGGCAGTCCGGGCAGATCAGCACCTGTGTCTCGTCGCGCACCCCGCGCGTCCACGGACTGGCACCACGGATCGGGTCGGTCTGCCTGGCCCCGCAGGAGAAGCAGGGCATGATCGCCTCCGAGAGGTCGGACCGGCAGGCACCTCGCGAGCGGGCGTCCGCCGGATCACCGCTTAGGGAAGTTCGGCGAGCGCCTTGCGGTACTCGGCGACGTCGCGGGCCCGCGAAACCGGGTTCACGACACGCCAGCGGACCACACCCTCGCCGTCGATGATGAAGGTCCCGCGTCCCGCGCAGCCCTTCTCGTCGTCGAATACACCGTATGCCCGCGCGACCTGTCCGTGCGGCCAGAAGTCGGAGAGCAGTGAGAAGGCGTAGCCCCGCTGATCCGCCCACGCGCGGTGAGCGAAGATTGAATCAACTGAAATCGTAAGAATTTTAATGTCTTCCGGCATGTCGGCGCCGAATTCGTCGCGGACGGCGTCAAGTTCGTTGCCGCAGACGCCGCTGAAGGCGAGAGGGTAGAAGATCAGCACGATCTTTTTGCCCCGATGTTCGGAAAGCTTGACCGGGGTGCCGTGCTGGTCCCTCAGCTCGAAGTCGGGAGCCTGGCCACCCACCTCGATCGCCATGATCGGGGCTCCTTTCCTCGGCTGACGGCAGGCGTCATCATCCTGCCGTACGGCCCGCGTGAGCCGTACGGCAGGGCGGACCCTTAGCGGCGCGCCTTGGGCGTCGCCAGACGCGTCCCCGACCAGTCGGGAGCGGCACTGATGCTGCTGGTCTGCGAAAGACCCGCAGTGGTCGCGTCTTCCCCGATGTCGCTCGGCTCCACGTGCCCGTCCCGGCCGGCTTTGGGAGTGAGCAGCCAGATCTGGCCGCCGTCGGTGAGGTTGGTCACCACGCTGCTCAGGGCGTCGAACAGATCGCCGTCACCGTCACGCCACCAGAGCAGCACGACGTCGACGACGTCCTCGAAGTCTTCATCGACCAGCTCGTTACCGGTCAGCTCCTCGATGGAGTCGCGCAGATCGTCGTCGGTGTCCTCATCCCATCCGACCTCCTGCACCACCTGACCCGGCTTGAGGCCGAGTCGTTCGGCCAGGCCGCGTTCGCCCTGCGCCTGACCCGCGGTCGCGCTCACGTTTGTCCCTCCTGCTTGAATGGCCCCGCAATCACACGGTGCTCAGAGTGCTTCGGCACAGTCCACACGCTGTGACCCTCAGTCGTCAACGGTCGCCACGGCAACGACTGGGCTACGTATGAATTAGTCCGACAAAAATGACAAACGGACCTGGCGTTCCAGATTGTCGACGTTGAGATCCACCACGGCGATGGACTGCCAGGTTCCCAGCGCGAGCCGCCCGGAGAGAACCGGGACGGTGGCGTACGGCGGAATGAGGGCGGGCATGACATGCGACCGTCCATGCCCTCGTGATCCGTGCGCATGCCTCCATCTGTCGTCGGCCGGAAGCAGAGCCTCCAGGGCCGCGAGCAGATCGTCGTCGCTGCCTGAGCCCAGCTCCAGCAGCGCGACCCCCGCGGTCGCGTGGGGCACGAAGACGTTCAACAGGCCGTCGCCCCCACATGACCGGACGAAGCTCTCGCACTCGGAGGTGATGTCGTGCACCCGTTCCCGGGAACCCGTTACCACCTCGATCGTCTGAGATCTCACATACCGATCCTACGATCCATCGTGAGCTGCGATGACGACCGCACCCTGTCCCGGGGGCGACGGGTGGTCCCCGCCGCCGCCCGATGCCCTGCCGGCACGGCGGCAAGATCGCCGTGTCCGGTTCCCGGAATGCCCGCGCCTGGACCGTTCCCCCGGCAGGAGAAGCCGACAGGAGAAGCCGGGTGCGGTTTCGGGATGTCCCGGCCGGATGTGGCGGGTCCGGGCCACGGGGTCCGACGACGGCCTCGCGCGCCGGCCGCCGCAGATGCCGTGACGGTCGTGGCGGCCCTCTCCGCCGGCCCGGCGTTCACCGGGGCGGATCAGGTGGATCGATTACGGGAACAGGGCGGTCGCGGCGCGCGGATACCCGGCGCGGCCTCGATCGGGATCTCCCTCTCCGGGCGGGCCGGCGCCACCGATCCGCCGGTCTCGCATCGCGCGGCACCGGCCCCATCCGGTCCCAACCGGCCCCATCCGGTCCCGGTCGGCTCCGGTCGGCTCCGGTCGGTTCCGGCCGGCGAGGACTCGCCGGACAGGGGTCTCGCCGCGGTCGAGGGCGACCCGGGGAGTGGTCCGCGGCTTTCCCCTCCCGGATGCCGTCCGCGAACCGCTCCCGGCCGGTGGACGAATCGTTACCAGTTCGGCACGCGGCACCGCGGGCCGGGTGCCCACCCCTGCCCTCATCCCCGCCCCCTCCTTGCCTCCTCCGCACTCCCCCCGCGAGGAAAACCATGAGAAAACCAAGGGGAGAGCCACGGGACGGCGAGCCCGATCCCGCCGCGGCCGAACCCTCACCGGAAGCCGCGGCCGGCCTTCGACCGGAAGAGGTAACGGGAAAGTAGCGGGAAACAGGGCGAAAGCCGGTGCGGAAGGCGCCCGGAAGGGCACTTCAGGAGAGGATCGTACGTTGCGTACAAGTGAGGGTCTCGACCACGATGTCCGAGCACATCGCGCGGCGGGAGGGCACTCTCCGCTCCGCGGAGGGCCTCACGGAGTTTCCGAGAGGACCTCACCCGGCTCCCGGGAGGGCCTCGCAACGCTTCCCGGAGGACCTCACGGAGCTCCCTGGCACCCCGGAGGACCTTACAGAACGGGCGACAGGACAGACGAGACGGCGGGTCCCGGATTCCCAGGGGTACGGGAACCTGTAAAAAAGGGGGAACCTCGATGTAACCTTTGGTGGCGATTCGTCCTACCATCGGTGGTCTAGGCCACTTTCGTATCACTGCCAGCAGGGATCTCCTGGTTACCGGTAAGTAGAGATGCACTTTCCGGGGTAAGCGACCAGGATGGAAGACGACCTACACCAGACAAAAGTCCATCCTCGGAAGGCGAGACCCAGTGGCTTCCGGACGCCAGCGTTTCTCGATCATCAGCGACGGCCTACCCAGCCAGCTTCCTGATGTCGACCCCAGCGAGACCCAGGAGTGGCTCGAGTCGCTCGACAACGTCATAAAGACGGAAGGTCGCACTCGGGCCCGTTATCTGATGCTCCGGCTCTTGGAGCGCGCCCGCGAACACCAGGTCGGGGTGCCCGGCCTGCGCAGCACCGACTACATCAACACCATCCCGCCGGAGCGCGAGCCCTGGTTCCCCGGCGACGAGTACGTCGAACGCCGGATCCGCGCCTACACGCGCTGGAACGCGGCCGTGATGGTGACCCGGGCCAACGCCCGCACCAACGTCGGTGGGCACATCGCCACCTACGCCTCCGCCGCGTCCCTCTACGAGGTGGGTTTCAACCACTTCTTCCGCGGCAAGGATCACGGCGAGTCCGGCGACCAGGTCTTCTTCCAGGGCCACGCCGCGCCGGGCATCTACGCCCGCGCCTTCCTGGAGGGCCGCCTCAACGAGGGGCAGCTCGACGCCTTCCGGCAGGAGCTCTCGCACGGGTTCAAGGGCCTGCCCTCCTACCCCCACCCGCGCCTGATGCCCGACTTCTGGGAGTTCCCCACGGTCTCCATGGGTCTCGGCCCGATCGGGGCGATCTACCAGGCCCGGTTCAACCGCTACCTGCTGAACCGGAAGATCAAGGACACCAGCCGCAGCCACGTCTGGTGCTACCTCGGCGACGGCGAGATGGACGAGCCCGAGTCGCTCGGCGCGATCGGCCTGGCGGCCCGTGAGGAGCTCGACAACCTCACCTTCGTCATCAACTGCAACCTGCAGCGCCTCGACGGCCCGGTGCGCGGCAACGGCAAGATCATCCAGGAGCTGGAGTCCTACTTCAGGGGCGCCGGCTGGAACGTCATCAAGGTCGTCTGGGGCCGCGACTGGGACCCGCTGCTGGCGGCCGACGTCGACGGCGTGCTGGTCAACAAGATGAACACCGTCCCCGACGGCCAGTTCCAGACGTACTCCGTCGAGACCGGCGGATACATCCGCGAGAACTTCTTCGGTGACGACCCGCGCCTGCGCAAGATGGTCGAGCATCTGTCGGACGAGGACATCCGCAAGCTGTCGCGCGGCGGCCACGACTACCGCAAGGTGTACGCGGCCTACAAGGCGGCCCGCGAGCACGTCGGCCAGCCGACGGTCATCCTCGCCCAGACCATCAAGGGCTGGACCCTCGGCAAGGACTTCGAGGCGCGCAACGCGACGCACCAGATGAAGAAGATGTCGAAGGCCGACCTGAAGGAGTTCCGCGACCGGCTCTACCTGCCGATCCCCGACTCCGCCCTCGAGGGCGACCTCCCCCCGTACTTCCACCCGGGCGAGAACGACCCCGAGATCCAGTACATGAAGGAGCGGCGCGCGGCTCTGGGCGGTTTCCTGCCCAAGCGCGTGATGCGCGCCAAGCCGGTCACGCTTCCCGGCGACGCCGCCTACGCGCAGCTGAAGAAGGGCTCCGGCAAGCAGAACGTCGCCACCACCATGGCGTTCGTCCGCCTGCTCAAGGACCTCATGCGCGACAAGGAGATCGGCCACCGGTTCGTGCCGATCATCCCGGACGAGGCGCGCACCTTCGGTCTCGACGCGATCTTCCCGACGGCGAAGATCTACTCGCCGCACGGTCAGACGTACGAGGCGGTCGACCGCGAGCTGCTGCTGTCGTACAAGGAGTCGACCGAGGGTCAGATCCTGCACGAGGGCATCAGCGAGTCGGGCTCGATGGCCTCCACGATCGCGGTCGGCTCGTCGTACGCCACGCACGGCGAGCACATGATCCCGATCTACATCTTCTACTCGATGTTCGGCTGGCAGCGCACCGCCGACCAGATGTGGCAGCTCGCCGACCAGATGGGCCGGGGCTTCCTGCTCGGCGCCACCGCCGGCCGCACCACGCTGAACGGCGAGGGCCTGCAGCACGAGGACGGCCACACCCCGCTGATCGCCTCGACGAACCCGGCGGCGATCTCCTACGACCCGTCGTGGGGGTTCGAGGTGGCCCACATCGTCAAGGACGGCCTGCGGAGGATGTACGGCGAGGAGCCGGAGAACGTCTTCTACTACCTGACCGTCTACAACGAGCCCTACCTCCAGCCCGCCGAGCCCGCGGACCTGGACGTGGCGGGCCTGCTCAAGGGCCTGTACAGGTTCGCCCCTGCTCCGTCCGTGTCCGGGCCGAAGGCCAACATCCTCGCGTCCGGCGTGGCCGGGCCGTGGGCCATGGAGGCCCAGCGGATGCTGGCCGAGGACTGGGGCGTGGCGGCCGAGGTGTGGTCGGCCACCTCCTGGGCGGAGCTGCGCCGCGACGCGCTCGCCGCCGAGGAGCACAACATGCTCAACCCCGACGCCGAGAAGCGCGTGCCGTACGTCACGCAGGCGCTGTCGGGGGCCCAGGGGCCGTTCGTGGGCGTGAGCGACTACATGCGGGCGGTCCAGGACCAGATCGCCCAGTGGGTTCCCGGTGACTGGAGCTCGCTCGGCACCGACGGCTTCGGCCTGTCGGACACCCGGTCGGCGCTGCGCCGCCACTTCCACGTGGACGCGGCCTCGATCACCCTGGCGGTGCTCACCCAGCTGGTCAACCGGGGCGAGCTCGACCAGGAGGTGCTGGGCGACGCCATCTCCATGTACCACCTGAAGAACGGCGTGACCGAGGCCGCGGGCGCCGAGAGCAACGACACCCAGTCCATGGGAGTTTGATCGTCCCCGGGCGGGTTCTCCTTTTCCATGGAGGGCCCGCCCGGTTAGTGTTAATCGCTCCCCCCGGCGAACGATTCCAGGGGAGAGCTGTTCCATGGCAAGAATCCTTAGAGTGGCCGCGACGGTCACGGCCCTGTCGACCGTGCTCTCCGCCTGCGGTGGCGGTTCCGGCGGGGACGGGGCCGGCGGAGGCGGGACCGTCGAGGGCGGGACCGTCTCGGACACCTCCGGACCGGTCGCCACTCCGACGACGGCCACCCCCGCGGAGACGATCGCCTGGGGCCGGTGCACCGACATCAAGCGGCCCGGCGGTGCGACCCCCTCGAAGCAGGACATCGCCCAGCAGTGCGGGAAGCTCAAGGTCCCGCTCGACTACGCCAGACCGGGCGGCGAGTCCATCGAGATCGCCGTCATCCGCGTCAAGGCCACGGACCCCGGCAGACGGATCGGCTCGCTGGTCTTCAACTTCGGCGGCCCCGGCGCCTCGGGCGTCGACACCATGAGCCAGGCCGCCAAGGCCTTCACCACCCTGAACAGCCGCTACGACCTGGTCAGCTTCGACCCGCGCGGGGTCGGCCGCAGCGCCGGTGTCAGGTGCGGGGACAGCGCGGTGATAGAGCGGTTCACCGCGATGGACACCCTGCCCGCCAACGAGGCCGAGCGCGCCAAGAGCCGGGAGACCACCAAGGAGTTCGTGACGGCCTGCCGGCAGACCTCGGGCAGGCTGCTGCCCTACATCGGCACCGTGAACGCCGCCGCGGACATGGACCGCCTCCGCGCGGCCCTGGGCGAGCAGCAGCTGGACTACTTCGGCATCTCGTACGGGACGCAGCTCGGCGCGGTCTACGCGACCAGGTTCCCGAAGAACGTGGGCCGGTTCGTGCTGGACGCCCCGCTGGACCCGAGCGTCACCCTGGAGACGCGCACGATGGTCCAGACGAAGGGGTTCCAGCACGCCTACGAGGCCTTCCTGAAGGACTGCGTGAAGCAGCCCCGCGAGTGCGAGATCGGCAGTGACGCGACCATCGCCGACAAGAACGTCATGAAGCTCATGGACGAGCTGAACGACAAGCCGCTCAAGGTCGGCAAGCGTCTCCTGACGCAGGGACTGGCGGGCACCGGCATCGCCGCCGCGTTGTACTCGAAGATGACCTGGCCGCTGCTGGACCAGGCGCTGAACCAGGCGGCGAAGGGCGACGGGCGGATCCTGCTGGCGCTGTCCGACAGCTACAGCGGCCGCCAGCCCGACGGGAGCTACACGACGCTCATGAGCAGCTTCCCCTCGATCAGCTGCGCGGACACCGCGGAGCGGCCCACCCCCGAGCAGCTGAACGCGCTGGAGGACGAGACGCTGAAGGTCTCCCCGCTGTTCGGCGGCGCGGGAATGGGCCTGATCTGCTCGATGTGGCCGGTCCCCGGCAGCGACGAGGCCAGGCGGATCAACGCCACGGGCTCGGCGCCGATCCTGGTGGTGGGCGGCACCGGCGACCCCGCCACGCCGTACGAGTGGGCGCCGAAGCTGACGGCGGAGCTCAGGACGGGCGTGCTGGTGACCTACAAGGGCGAGGGACACGGCGCCTATCTGTCCGGTGACACGTGCGTCAAGAAGGCGATCGACGCCTACCTGATCGACGGGAAGGTCCCGGACAGGGGGGTCGTCTGCACCGGCTCGTGACGCGACTTCCCGGGAGGCGCCCGGCGGATCCCCGCCGGGCCTCGGCGGGTCTCCATGCGGAACGGCCCGGTCTCGAGACGGGCGGACTCAGCAGATCTCCAGGCGGGGTCACGCGGTCTCGAAGCGGGCGTACCTCAGCAGGTCTCCAGGCGCGGCCGCGCGGTCTCGAAGCGGAAGCCGACCCTGCCCAGGTGCTCTTCGAGCAGGCGCTCCACGGTCCCGTCCGCGTACATCGAGGTGATCACCTCGTTGATCTTCCGGCACGCCACGGGGTCTCCGGACCTGAGCGCGACGCCGTACCTCTCGGTGGTGAGCCTGAGACCGGCGATCTCGACCTTGACGTCGCGCAGCCGGGCGCCGAAGCCGGCGATCAGCAGGTCGTCGCCGACCATGGCGTCGGCGCTGCCGTCGGCCACCTGGGACGCGCACTGCGCGGGGTCGAGCCCCCGTACGTCGACGAAGTCGACGCCCCTCTCGCGGATCATCGTGCCCGTGGTCTGGCCCGGTGACAGGCAGATCCTCTTGCCGCGCAGGTCCTTCAGCGTGTCGATCCTCTCGCTGGCGCGGGCGAGCACGTCGCGGTGGGCGATGTAGTACGGCCCGGCGAAGGCGACGCGGCCGCGGTCGGCGCCGTCGATCGAGAAGTTGGCGATCACGAGGTCGACCCTGCCCCTCTCCACGTCCCTCTCGCGGTCGCCGAACCCCACGGGCAGGAATTCGAGCCCGCCGCCGGGCACCCCCAGGGCCGTGGCGAGGTGGGCGGCCACGTCGGCCTCGAACCCCCGGGGCGGGTCCTCCCCCAGCGAGATCCCCGGCAGGCCCTTCCTGAACCCCACCCGGAGCCTGCCGGTGTCCCTGATCCGGTCGAGCAGCGGCGAGCCGGTGGAGACCTCCGGGGCCGCCGACGGCGAGGGGGACGCCGACGGCTGGGCGGCCGGTGGACGGGTGGGCTCGATCCGGTCGCCCTGCGCGATGCCGAGCTCGACGGCCAGCAGGACACCCGCCACGCCGAGGACCACGACCCCGCCGGCGATCGCGGCGACGGCCGCGGACCGGCGCCGCCACCGGGGACCTGACCCGGCCGGCTCCTCCTGCCGGGTCAGGTCCCCGGTGGCGGCCTTCGCTCCCTCGGCCAGCTCCTCCTGCGAGGCCTGAGGGGTCTCCTCCTCGTCCACCGGGTGGCCGAGCAGGCGTTTCAGCAGCACGTCCGAGGTGGGCCGGAGCCTCTGGTCCTTGTGCAGGCAGGCGGCGACGACCTCGCGCAGCCCGTCGGGCAGGCCGCTCAGGTCGGCCTCGTGGTTGATGACCCGGTTGAGTGTCGCCACGATCGTGTCGCTCCCGAAGGGAGCCCTGCCGGTGGCGGTGAAGAGGATGGTCGAGCCCCAGGCGAACACGTCGGCGGGGAACCCCACCCGCTCTCCGGCGATCTGCTCGGGCGCCATGTAGGCGGGGGTGCCGACCGCGCGGGTGGTGATCGTCCCGCTCTCGTCGATGATCTTCGCGATGCCGAAGTCGACGACGCGGGGGCCGTCCGTGGCGAGCATGACGTTGTCGGGCTTGAAGTCGCGGTGCGCGATGCCCGCGTGGTGGATCGCGGTCAGGGCGGTGGCCGTGCCGACGGCGAGGCGTTCGAGCGCCTCCCCGGCCAGTGGCCCGTCGCGTTCGACGATCTCGCGCAGCGAGGGGCCCTCGATCAGCTCGCTCGCGATGTAGGGCGCCTCGCCGTCGAGGTCGGCGGCGAGCACCCGGGCGGTGCAGAAGGCGGCCACCCTGCGGGCCGCCGCCAGCTCGCGGGCGAAGCGGGAGCGCGCGTGGGTCTCCTCGGTGAAGCGCACGTGCAGCAGCTTGACGGCGGCGCGCTCGCCGTCCTCGGACTCCCCGAGGTAGACGACCCCCTGCCCGCCCTCCCCCAGCCTGCCCCTGAGCTCGTACTTCCCCAGTCGCGGCGGGTCCCCCGGCCGCAACGGTCTGATCTCCGGCACCGCGAACCCCTCGCCCCCTGCGCTTTGCCAGAACATTACACACCCGGACGGCGGCGATCACCCTCCTCCACCGGACGGCGGACGTAAAGGCGAGTTAAGCGAATTCGCTTAAGGAATGTTTAACAGGGTCTTCGCTATACCTGTTCCCATACGAAGGGAATGGCGATGAACAAATACGTGACAGCGGCGGCGCTCATCTCTTTGGCGACGCTGGCCGGGTGCGGGCAGGCGGAGGGCGCGAAGGTCGCCTCCGCCGGGGAAACGGCCGCCTCGGCCGCCCCCTCCGCGTCGTCTTCCGCGTCGTCGCAGGCCGACGGGCTGAAATTCGCCCAGTGCATGCGGGAGAACGGGGTCGACATGCCCGATCCGGAACCGGGCGGCGGCAACGTGATGCTGCACGGAAAAACCGACGAAGCGACCCTGAAAAAGGCGTCGGATGCCTGCCGGAAATACAATCCGATCGGTTCCGGAAAGAAAATGCTGAACGACCCGAAGACCCAGGACGCCCTCCTGAGGTTCGCCCGGTGCATGCGGGAGAACGGGGTCGACATGAAGGACCCCGACTTCTCGGGGGGGCCGGTCCGCATGGGGGGCGAGGGGATGGACCCGCAGTCGCCGCGGACGAGGAAGGCGATCGACGCCTGCCAGGAGCACCTGCCCGGCGGCGGTCTCGGGAGGCGGCCGTGAGGCGGGGCGGGGTCCTCGCCGGGACGGCCGCGGCGGTCCTCCTCGGCGCGGGAGGCGTGACCGCGGTCGCGCTGACCGGCCAGGACGGAGCCCCGGCCGCCGCCTCGGCGGCCCCGGCGCCGGTGGCCGAGATCACCCGCTCGGATCTGGTGGACACCAAGGCGGTGGACGGCATGCTCGGCTACGCGGGCCGCAGAGAGCTGCCCAACCACGCCCCCGGAACGGTGACCCGGGTCAGGAAGGCGGGCGCCGTCGTGCGCCGGGGCGGCTGGCTCTACCGGGTGGACGGCAGACCGGTGATCCTCATGTACGGCGACATACCGATATACCGCACCTTGTCCTCCGGGACCGGCGGCAAGGACGTCGAGCAGCTGGAACGCAACCTCAAAGCCCTCGGCCACGACCCCGGGACCGTCGACGGCGACTTCTCCTGGCGGACCGAGCAGGCCGTACGGGAGTGGCAGGAGGAGGCGGGCCTGGCCGAGACCGGCACGGTCGGCGCGGCGCAGGTCGCGGTCGCCTCGGGCCCGGTCAGGATCGCCGAGGTGGTCGCGGAGGCCGGGACCGCGGCCGGCCGGTCCGTGGTGACCACGACGAGCACCCGCAGGGTCGTCCACGTCGACCTCGACTCCGACGACCAGCGGCTCGCCAGGATCGGCGCCCGGGTGACGGTGGACCTGCCGGGCGGCGGCGAGGGCAGGGGCAGGATCACCTCGGTCGGCACGGTCGCCGAGCCCGTGCAACAGAACGGGCAGCCGACCGGCGAGTCCACCGTCGACCTCGACGTCACCCTGGACGACCCCGGTGACCTCGGCCGCCTCGACCAGGCCCCCGTGACGGTGAACCTCCGCAGCGAGCGGCGCGCGGACGTGCTGTCGGTACCGGTCGAGGCCCTGCTCGCCCTGCGCGAGGGCGGGTACGGCCTGCGCCTGGCGGGTGGCCGGATCGTCCCGGTCGAGACCGGCCTGTTCGCGGCGGGCCGCGTCGAGGTCTCGGGGAGCGGTCTCGCCGAGGGCATGAAGGCCGAGGTCCCGCGGTCATGAGCCGGAACCTCGAACGACCGTCTCTCCCCGCCGCGCAGGACCCGGCCTCCCGGAACCCCGCCGTAAAGGACCGGGCCGCGCAGGCACCGGCCGCACAGGACCCCATCTCCCAGGACCCCGCCGCGCGGGCCGGGCGACGGCCGGTGATCGAGCTGTCGGGGGCGGAGAAGAGCTACCCGGGCGGGGTGCGCGCCCTGCGGGGTGTGGACCTGCGCGTGGACGCGGGCGAGCTCGTCGCCATCGTCGGCCCCTCGGGATCGGGGAAGTCCACCATGCTCCACCTGATCGGCACTCTCGACCGCCCCTCGGCCGGGACCGTCCGCATCGCCGGGCACGACGCCGGAACGCTTCCCGACAGGGAGCTGTCCGCGCTGCGCGCCCGGCACATCGGCTTCGTCTTCCAGCGGTTCCACCTGGCCGCCGGGGTCAGCGCGCTCGACAACGTCGCCGACGGGATGCTGTACGGCGGCACCCCGCGCCGGGAACGGCGGGAACGGGCCGCCGAAGCGCTCGGGCGCGTCGGTCTCGGGCACCGGCTGGCCCACCGGCCGCACGAGCTGTCCGGTGGCGAGTGCCAGCGGGTCGCGGTGGCCAGGGCGGTGGCCGGAGGACCGTCGCTGCTGCTGGCCGACGAGCCGACGGGAAACCTCGACACCTCCTCCGGCCAGGACGTGCTGGCGATCCTGCGCGAGCTCAACGCCTCCGGCACCACCGTGGCGATCATCACCCACGACGAGGAGGTGGCCGCCGCCGCCCCGCGCCGCGTCAGGCTGCGCGACGGTTCGATCGTCGCCGACGAGCGGCCTCCCGGTGTGACCCTCGCGGGGAGCACCGGGAGCACGGGGGGTACGGCATGAGCGCCGGGACCGGGCGTGACCTGGTGCCGGGGCGGCTCGGCTGGGCGGACCTGCTGCGGGTGGGGGCGTCCGGGCTGCGGACCCGGCCGGGACGGGTGGTGCTGTCGGCGCTCGGCATCGCGCTCGGCGTCGCCACCATGGTCTCGGTCGTCGGGATCTCCTCCTCCAGCAAGGCCAGGCTCCTCGACGAGCTCGACCGGCTCGGTACGAACCTGCTCACCGTCACCCCCGGCCGGACCCTCTTCGGCGACACGGCCACGCTGCCCGAGAGGTCGGTCGCCATGGCCGCCGGGATCGGCCCTGTGACGAGCGCGAGCGCCACGGGCGACACCGGCGAGAGCGTACGGCGGACCGCCGCGATCCCCCGGGAGCACACCGGCGGGATCGCCGTCCGGGCGGCCTCGCTGGACCTGCCGGCCACGCTCCAGACCCGGGTCGAGCGAGGCGCCTGGCTCAACCGGGCGACGGCGGAGCAGCGGGCGGTGGTGCTCGGAGCGGTGGCGGCCTCGCGGCTGGGCCTGCGGGACGTGGGCGACCAGGTCTGGATCGGCAGGCAGTGGTGGACGGTCGTCGGAGTGCTGGCCCCCTCGCCGCTCGCCCCGGAGATCGACCGGTCCGTACTGACCGGTTTCGAGGCCGCCCGTACCCACCTGGGCTTCGACGGCCACCCGACCACGCTCTACACCCGCTCGGCCGACGAGGCCGTCGGCGACGTACGGGAGGTGCTGCCCAGGACCGTCAACCCGGAGAACCCCGAGGAGGTGGAGGTCAGCCGGCCGTCCGACGCGCTGGTGGCCAAGGCGGCGGCCGACGGGGCTCTCACCGGCCTGCTGCTCGGCCTCGGCGGGGTGGCGCTGCTGGTCGGGGGGGTGGGGGTGGCCAACACCATGGTCATCTCGGTACTGGAGCGCCGGGGGGAGATCGGCCTGCGGCGCTCGCTCGGCGCCACCAGGGGCCAGGTGCGCGCCCAGTTCCTGGCCGAGTCGCTGCTGCTGTCCGGCGCGGGCGGCGCCGCGGGAGCGGTGCTGGGGACGCTGGTGACGGTCGGGTACGCGGCCGTGGGCGGCCTGCCCGCCGTGGTTCCCCTCTGGGCCCTGGCGGGCGGTGCCGGGGCGACCTTGCTGGTCGGGACCGTCGCGGGGATCTACCCCGCGATGCGCGCGGCGCGCATGTCGCCGACCCTCGCCCTCAGCACCGCCTGAACGGCGCGGGCCGGGGACCCTTTATCCGGTGTTTAGCCACGGAAAAGCAGGATGACACCCATGCGAGTGCTCATTGCGGAGGACGAGCGGGTGCTCGCCGACATCGTGGCGACCGGCCTGCGCCGGGAGACCATGGCCGTGGACGTCGTCTACGACGGCGACGCGGCGCTGGAGCGGGCGGCGGTCAACGACTACGACGTGATCGTGCTGGACCGGGACCTGCCGGTGCTGCACGGGGACGAGGTCTGCCGCCGCCTCGTGGCCGGCCGGATCCCCGCCAGGATCATCATGCTGACCGCCGCCGGTGACCTGCGCTCGAAGGTCGAGGGCCTGTCGATCGGCGCCGACGACTACCTCACCAAACCCTTCGACTTCCCCGAACTGGTCGCCCGGCTGCGCGCGCTGGCCCGCCGGTCTCCCCAGTCGGTGCCGCCGGTGCTGAGCAGGGCGGGCATCACCCTGGACCCCGGCCGCCGCGAGGTCTTCCGCGACGGCCGGTACGTGGCGCTGAGCCCCAAGGAGTTCGCGGTACTGGAAATCCTGATGCGTGCCGACGGCGGCCTGGTCAGCGCCGAGGACCTCCTGGAGAAGGCATGGGACGAGAACATCAGCTACTTCACCAACTCGGTCAGGGTCACCGTGATGACCCTGCGCAAGAAGCTCGGCGCCCCGCCGGTGGTGGAGACGGTGACCGGGTCGGGATACCGGCTTTGACCTCGCGGCGCGTCTCGGTGCGGCTGCGCCTGACCCTGGTCTACGGCAGCCTGTTCTTCGGGGTGGGGGTCGTGCTCGTCGGGGTCAACTACCTGTTCGTGCGGGACGTGCTCTCCCGGCCCGCGAAGATGACCATCCAGGGGGTCCCGGAGGCGCTGGCGGCCCTGAAACCGTCGGCGCAGCCGTCCGTGATGATGTCGGTGCCCAAGGACACGCTCTTCCTGCGGGCCGTCAGCGACGCGCGGGCCCAGTACCGCGAGGACGTGATGGGATCGATGCTCCAGTGGTCCCTGCTGGCGGTCGCCATCGTCGGGGTGGCCGGGCTGGGGATCGGCTGGGTCGTGGCCCGCCGGGCGATGGCCCCGCTGCAGACGATGACCGAGGCGGCCCGCCGCCTGTCGGAGAGCACCCTGCACGAGCGGATCGCCCTGGGAGGCCCCCGCGACGAGATCCGGGACCTGGCCGACACCTTCGACTCCATGCTGGAACGCCTCAGCCGCGCCTTCGACAGCCAGCGCAGGTTCGTCGCCAACGCCTCCCACGAGCTGCGCACCCCCCTGGCGATCAACCGGGCGCTGCTCCAGGTCTCCATGACCGACCCCGAGCTGCCCCGGCAGGTCAGGACGGTCGGTACCGAGCTGCTGAACGCCAACGCCCGCCAGGAGCGGCTGATCGAGGGTCTGCTCCTGCTGGCGCAGAGCGAGCGCGAGCCGGTGGAACGCCTGCCCGTGGACCTCGCCGAGCTCGCGGCGAGCGCGATGGCCTCGGTTCCCGAGACGACCGCCGACCTGTGCCCGGCCCCGGCGGAGGGCGACCCGGTGCTCCTGGAGCGGATGATCGGCAACCTGCTGGACAACGCCGTGAAGTACAACGACGAGCGCGCCCTGGTCGTCCTGCGCACCCGCGGCGACCGCTGGGGAAGCGTCGTCACCGTGGAGAACACCGGCCGCGTCGTCCCCTCGGGTCGGGTCGAGGACCTCTTCGAGCCGTTCCGCCGCCTCGACCACGACCGCACCGGCTCGGCCGGGGGCGCCGGTCTCGGCCTGTCCATCGTCCGCGCGATCGCCCAGGCCCACCGCGGCTCCGCCGAGGCCCGTCCCCGTCCCGGCGGAGGGCTGGTGGTCACCGTACGGCTGTGAGCCCGGGCCCCGGCGATTTCCCGCGAAAGATCCGGATGACGGTTGAACAGACAAAACCACCTCGATAACCTGTGGCGACGTATCTCATTGGAGCTCGATGGCCGCACGACCACAACACCCAATGGCCGCACCGCGGAACCCTTCGGGGAAAACGCCTCCCAAGTCCTCGGGTTTCAAGGCCTCCAAGGCGGTCACCATCACCGGGATCGGTGTCGTCTCCCTGCTCCTGATCGGCTACTGCTCCGCGCAGGAGGACTACGAGGAGGTGGGCGCCGAGTGCGTCGACCTCAACAGCCGCCAGCCGGACGGCACCTACGCGGTCGTGGACGAGGACCACTGCGACGACGACAGGCACTACTACGGGTCACGGGGCGCCTACGGCTGGTACTACGGTGGCATCAGGTCCGGAGCCCACATCCGGAAGGGCACCACCGTGCGTCCCTCGGACGTCCACATCACCACCCGTAAGGGCACGGTGATCCAGCGGGGCGGCTTCGGCGGGCGCGGCGGATCGGGCGGCGGAAGCTGATCCGGCCCGATGAGCAGCAGGTGAGCAGGAGATGAGACGCGAGACCTCGCTCCCCCGCGACGACTGGGAGAGCGTCATCGAGGGCCACGGCCTCGCCTACCACCGCTCGGCCCATCCGGCAGGCCTCGACCGCCCGTACTGGGACGAGACCGTCCAGTACGTCTTCTCCATGGACGAGGTCCTCGATCTGGAGAACCAGGTCGAGGAACTGCACCGGATGTGCCTGCACGCCGTGGAGCACGTCGTCGCCAAGGGCCGCTACGCCGACTTCGCGATCCCCGAGTGGCTGGCCCCGGAGATCGCCGCCTCCTGGGAGCGGAACGACCCGCACCTGTTCGGCCGTTTCGACCTGCGCTACGACGGGACCGGCCCCGCCAAGTTGCTGGAGTACAACGCCGACACCCCCACCAGCCTCCTGGAGAGCTCGGTGGTGCAGTGGTTCTGGCTGCGCGACCGCTACCCGGACGACGACCAGTGGAATTCCATCCACGAGCGGCTGATCGCCAGGTGGCAGCAGATCTCGACCGGCCTGCCCACCGGGCCCACGCACTTCGCCTGGACCAACATGGACGAGTCGGGCGAGGAGGTGATGACCCTCGCCTACCTGCAGGAGACCGCCGACCAGGCGGGGCTCAAGACCGTCGCGGTGGCCATGGAGGACATCGGCTGGGACGATCTCAACCTCCGCTTCGTCGACATGGAGCGCAGGGTGATCCGCTCGCTCTGCAAGCTGTACCCGTGGGAGTGGGCCGTCGCCGACCCGTTCGGGACGCGGGCGGTGCGCCAGCAGGCCTCGACGACCTGGATCGAGCCGCTGTGGAAGATGCTGCTGTCCAACAAGGCGCTGCTCGCGGTGCTCTGGGAGCTGTACCCGCAGCATCCGAACCTGCTGCCCGCCTACCTCGACGGTCCCCGCGACATGTCCTCGTACATCGTCAAGCCGCTGCTCGGCCGCGAGGGCGCCGGCATGCGGATCGTCACCCCCGGCGAGCACGTCGAGACCCCCGGCGGCTACGGCGCCGAGGGATACGTCTACCAGGAGTTCCAGGCGCTGCCCGTCTTCGAGGGCTGGCGCCCCGTGCTCGGCGCCTGGGTCGTCCACGACGAGGCGGCGGGTGCCGGCATCCGCGAGACCTCGGGGTTCATCACCGACGACACGTCGTCATTCGTCCCGCACCGCATCGAGCTCTGAGTCCCGGAAAGAGAAACGACACATGAGTCCCACCCCCGCGCCGCCCACGCCGCCCGCGCTGTCCGACGTGACGATCTCGCTCGCCGAGACCCTCGGGCGCGGCGCGCTCGCGATCGCCTCGTACGCCGCGCTCGGCGTGATCCTGCTGATCGTCGGCTTCTACGTGATCGACCTGGTCACCCCCGGCAAGCTCAGCAAGCTCATCAAGGAGGAGCGCAACCCCAACGCGACCCTGCTCACCGGCTCGGGGCTGGCGGCCGTCGGGCTGATCGTGGCGGCCTCCATCTGGTCCTCGGGCGGCGCCCTGCACGAGGGCCTGCTCGCGACGCTGGTCTTCGGCCTGGTCGGCATCGCCGTGCAGACCGTGGCGATGCTCGCGTTCGACAAGGTGGCCGGCATCTCGGTGCGCGAGCTGGTCACGGAGCCGGAGCTCCAGCCGGGCGCCCGGCTGCTCGCGGTCACCCACCTGGCGATCGGTCTGATCACCGCCGTCGCGGTCATCTGAGCCCCCGTACCGGCCGTCCGGCCGCGCCCACCCCGTTCCGTACGTCCGCGCCCCGGCGGACGTACGAGACCGGTTCGTGCGGGACGTACAAGACCGGGGAGCGCGCGCTGTCCGTGGCCGCGGCTGGCGCATCTCGCGCGACCTGGCACTCTTAGTGGCGTGAGGGAGCGGAACGAGCGAGGGTTCAGCAACAGCGACGTCGTGACCGGGGAAGACGGGAGTGATCTCGACTCCGACCGGATCCGGGAGGACACCACCCGCCGGTTGGAGCGGGCCATGGGCACGCTGGGCACGGCCGCCATGTCCCGGATGGACGACCGGCTCATGTGGTTCCGTGCCCTGTCGGCCGAGGACAGATCCTGGGTCGGGCTGGTGGCCCAGGCCGGGATCGCCGCGTTCGTGGAGTGGTTCCAGCACGCCGGCGAGGGCCGCCCGACGCCCAGCATCGAGTTCTTCGGCACCGCGCCCAGGGAGCTGAAGCGGTCCATCTCGCTGCAGCAGACCGTCGACATCGTGCGGGTCGTGGTCGAGGTGGTCGAGGCGCAGACCGGGGACCTGGCCGCGCCCGGCGGGGAGGACCAGCTCCAGCAGGCGATGCTCCGCTACACCCGCGACGTCGCGTTCGCCGCCGCGCAGGTGTACGCCCGGGAGGCCGAGGCCCGCGGGGCCTGGGACGCGCGGCTGGAGGCGCTGATCGTGGACGCCCTGGTCAGGGGCGAGGTCGACGACGGCCTGCACTCGTGGGCCGCCGCGCTCGGCTGGACCTCCGCCCCCGTCGTGGTGCTGGCCGGGCAGACCCCGGACGACGACCCGCAGGCGGTGATCGACGCGCTGCGCGACCGGGGCCGCAGGTCGGGCCTGGACATGCTGGCCGGGGTGCAGGGGGACCGGCTGATCGTGATCGTGGGCGGGGCGGACAGCGTCGCCGCGGCGGCCAGGCACGTGGTGCCGCGCTTCGGCCCCGGCCCGATCGTGATCGGGCCGGAGGTGGCCGACCTGCACTCGGCCGCCAGCTCGGCGCGGGCGGCGATGGCCGGGCTGCGGGCCGCCGCGGGGTGGCCGGACGCGCCCAGGCCGGTCCACGCCGAGGACCTGCTGGCCGAGCGGGCCATCGACGGCGACGGCGACGCCAGGGCGCAGCTGATCGAGAACGTCTACCTGCCGCTGATCGGCACGCCGCTCCTCGACACCCTCGCGACCTATCTGGAGCAGGGCACCTCCCTGGAGGCGACGGCCCGGCTGTTGTTCGTCCATCCGAACACGGTGCGCTACCGTCTTCGTAAGATCACGGAGTTGACCGGCTACCAGCCGACCGAGGGGCGATCCGCCTTCACCCTCCAGGTGGGGCTGATTCTCGGGCGTCTGTCCGAAACGCCGTTGGCTTAGAGCTCTTTACTCAACCTTTGCGAAACTCTCGCTGTAGCTTCCCTACAAAGAAGTAGGGACAAACTTCGTCTGGATCTCTATCCATGTAGTGAACCCCTACAGGGCAGGCTGGATTTTGTGCTCGTCATCGTCGCTCCGGGCCAGGGTGCCCAGACTCCAGGCTTTCTCAGTCCATGGCTCGAACTCCCGGGCGTGGCCGATCGGCTGACCGCTTGGTCGGAGCTGGCCGGCCTCGATCTGATCGCCTACGGAACCACCGCCGACGCGGACGAGATCCGTGACACCGCCGTCGCGCAGCCACTGCTCGTGGCCGCCGGCCTGGCGGTCGCCGAGGTTCTCGGGGCCTCTCCCGACATCGTCGCCGGGCACAGCGTGGGCGAGTTCACCGCCGCCGCCCTGGCCGGAGTGATCACCCCCGAGCAGGCCGTCGGCCTCGTCCGCGAGCGCGGCCAGGCCATGGCCAAGGCCGCGACGATCACCGAGACCGGCATGTCCGCCGTTCTCGGCGGCGTCGAGGAGGAGGTCCTCGCGGCCATCGCCGACAAGGGGCTCACCCCCGCCAACATCAACGGCGCCGGGCAGATCGTGATCGGCGGCACGCTGGAGCAGCTGGCCGCGTTCAAGGCCGAGCCGCCCGCGCGGGCCCGGGTGATCGCGCTGTCGGTCGCCGGCGCGTTCCACACCGAGCACATGGCCTCCGCGGCGAGCCACCTGCGCGAGGCCACCGCGGGTCTCACGCCGGCCGACCCCTCCGTCACGCTGCTGTCCAACAGCGACGGCGCGGCGGTCACGAGCGGCGCCGAGTTCATGGAGCGCCTGGTCACCCAGGTCGCCAACCCGGTGCGCTGGGACGCCTGCATGGCCACGATGGCCGAGCGCGGTGTCACCACGATGATCGAACTTGTCCCCGGCGGCACGCTCACCGGCCTGGCCAAGCGTGCTCTGCGCGGGGTGACGACCGTCGCCCTGAAGACCCCCGACGACCTGGAGGCCGCGCGAGCCGCCCTCGGGTCGCATGAGGAACGGTGATCGACGAATGAAGATCTCACAGGGCGCGCCGGGCGCGAGGATCCTGGCCTTCGGTCACTACCAGCCTTCCAACGTGGTCACCAACGACGACCTGTCGGCGACCATGGAGACCGACGACGCCTGGATCCAGAGCCGCGTCGGCATCAAGGAACGCCGGATCGCCCCGGACAGCGAGTCCGAGATCGACCTGGCCGTACAGGCGGGCGGCAAGGCCCTCGCCGCGAGCGGCCTGGCGGCCTCCGACATCGACCTGGTGATCGTCGCCACCTGCACGCTGGAGACGCAGATCCCCAACGCCGCCGGCCGGGTGGCCACGCGGCTCGGCATCGACGCCCCCGGCGCGTTCGACGTCAACACCGCCTGCTCGGGCTTCTGCTACGCGCTCGCGGTCGCCAACGACGCGATCCGCGCGGGCTCGGCCACCCACGTGCTCGTCGTCGGCACCGAGAAGCTCTCCCAGTGGATCGACTGGACCGACCGGGCCACCGCGGTGATCTTCGCCGACGGCGCGGGCGCCGCGGTCGTCGGTCCCTCCGACACCCCGGGCATCGGCCCCGTCGTGTGGGGCAGCGCCGGCGACAAGTTCGACGCGATCATCATCAAGGACCGCGACTCCTTCCTGCACCAGGAGGGCCAGACCGTGTTCCGCTGGGCGACCACCGCACTCCACCCCATCGCCAAGGAGATCTGCGACCGCGCCGGGGTGGACCCGGCCGATCTCGCGGCCTTCGTGCCCCACCAGGCCAACCTCCGCATCATCGAGGCGATCGCCCGCAGGCTCGGCGCGGACAACGCCGTCGTCGCCAAGGACATCGTCCTGGCGGGCAACACCTCCGCCGCCTCGATCCCGCTGGCCCTGTCCCGGATGATCGAGCGCGGCGAGGTGCGGTCGGGCGGGCTCGCCCTGCTGCTGGGCTTCGGCGCGGGCCTGACCTACGCGGGCCAGGTCATCGAGATCCCCTAGAGCTTCCGCGCGGCCCCGCCGCACGGGAAACAAAGAAGAAAACCGATCGCAAGGAGAACACGCGACATGGCTCTGACCGAGCAGGAGATCCTCGCCGGTATCGGCAAGATCATCAATGAGATCACCGGGATCCCGGCCACCGAGGTCACCCCGGAGAAGAGCTTCGTCGACGACCTCGACATCGACTCGCTGTCCATGGTCGAGATCGCCGTCGCCGCTCAGGACGAGTTCGGCGTCGAGATCCCGGACGACCAGCTCAAGCACCTCAAGACCGTCAAGGACGTCATCAACTTCATCCAGAACTGAGACGTCCAGGCTTTCTCCCCCGACCGATTTGACCAGCGATTCACAAGGAGCGCAGCAGTGAGTACAGACCAGGTACGTGTCGTCGTCACCGGGCTCGGCGCGACCACGCCCCTCGGTGGAGACGTCGCCTCGACCTGGTCGGCGCTCCTCGCCGGTCAGTCGGGGATAAGCACCATCACGGCCGACTGGGTCGACTCCGTCCCGGTGAAGTTCGCCGGCCTCTCCGCCGTGGACCCGACCGAGGTCCTGCCCCGGCCGGAGTCACGGCGGCTGGACCGGACCGAGCAGTTCGCCCTGGTCGCGGCCCGCGAGGCGTGGGCACACGCCGCGATCGACAAGGTCGACCCCGAGCGGCTCGGCGTCGTCGTGGGCAGCGGTATCGGGGGCATCACCACGATCCTCGCCGCCTACGACACCTTCAAGGAGAAGGGCTGGCAGCGGCTCTCACCGTTCACCGTCCCCATGCTGATGCCGAACGGCGCGGCGGGCTGGATCGGCATCGAGGTCGGCGCGCGCGCCGGCGTCCACGCCACGGTGAGCGCCTGCGCCACCGGCGCCGAGTCGATCGGGTACGCCATCGAGATGATCCGCTCCGGCCGGGCCGACGTGGTCGTGGCCGGCGGCACCGAGGCGGCCATCCACCCGCTGAACATCGGCTCCTTCGCCGCCATGCGCGCCATGTCCACCCGCAACGACGAGCCGCAGCGCGCCTCCAGGCCGTGGGACAAGGGCCGCGACGGCTTCGTCCTCGGCGAGGGCGCGGGCATCCTGGTGCTGGAGTCCGAGGAGCACGCCCGCGCGCGCGGCGCCACGATCTACGCCGTGGCCGCCGGCGTCGGCTACTCGGCCGACGCCCACCACATCGCGCAGCCCGAGCCCACCGGCGCCGGGATCATGCTGGCCATGCGCCGCGTCCTGGAGAACGCCGGCCTCACGGGCCAGGACATCAAGCACGTGAACGCGCACGCCACCTCCACCCCCGCGGGTGACGTGGTGGAGACGATGGCGATCAAGGAGGTCATCGGCGACCACCCCCTGGTCAGCGGCACCAAGTCGATGACCGGTCACCTGCTCGGCGGCGCCGGCGGCATCGAGTCCGTCTTCACCGTCCTCGCGCTGCACGAGCGTCGCGCGCCTGCGACGATCAACGTGGACGACCTCGACGACGGCGTGGAGGTCGACATCGTGCGCGACGAGCCGCGCGCCCTGCCCGACGGCCAGATCGCCGCGATCAACAACTCCTTCGGGTTCGGCGGACACGACGTCGCCGTGGCCTTCACCAGCCTCTGAGCCGTGGTCTTCACCAGCCTCTGACAGGAAGCCCGTGCCGGCCTCCCTCCCGCGACGCGAGCCGGGGAGCTCCAGCCCTCACGGGCCGGGCCTCCCCGCTTCGCGGGCGGTCGCCGTCCCGGTCGAGGCGAGGGACGGGAAACCGTCCGGCGGCCTTCACCGGCCGCACGTCTCGCCGGCCCGGCGGTAGGTCCGGCGGCCCGGTTCTCGCCGCCGGACGGCCGGAAGTCCGCCAACACCGTGCGGCGACGCGCCGCGTTCCCCGCCCAGGACTGAGCTCCGGGGTCTCCACGCTGGAGGTAGCTGATGACCGTGCTCGGCAACAGGGTGGTGAGCGAGGAGTCCGGACAGGACCCTCTCGATCCCCGTGACCCCCAGGTGCGTCTCTCCGCCCTGCTCGACGAGGGCTCGGTGCGCCTGATCTCGCCGGTCGACCGCAGCGGCATCCTCGCCGCGACGGGCCGCGTGGAGGGTGTGCCGGTCGTCGCGTTCGTCAGCGACGCCCGCGTCCAGGGCGGTGCGATGGGCGGCGAGGGCTGCGAGCACATCGTGCACGCCTACGACGTCGCGGTCCGCGAGCGGGTTCCCGTCATCGGCGTCTGGCACTCCGGCGGCGCCCGCCTCGCCGAGGGTGTGGAGTCGCTGCACGCGGTCGGCCGCGTCTTCGCCGCGATGACCCGCGCCTCCGGCGTGGTCCCGCAGCTGTCCGTGGTCGTGGGCCCCGCCGCCGGCGGTGCCGCGTACGGCCCGGCGCTGACCGACATCGTGATCATGGCCGACGAGGGGCGCATCTTCGTCACCGGCCCCGACGTGGTCCGCAGCGTCACCGGCGAGCAGATCGACATGGCCGCCCTGGGCGGTCCCGAGCCGCACAGCAGGCGAAGCGGCGTCGTCCACGTGGTCACCGGGACCGAGACGGACGCCTACGTGCAGGCCCGCCGCCTGGCGGTGCTCCTCGGTCATCAGGGCCGGGCGCGCACCGAGGTCGAGGAGGTCGACTTCTCCGGCCTGCTGCCCGACAATGTGCGCCGCGCCTACGACGTGAAGCCGCTCGTCACGGGCCTGCTCGACGAACCGGGTGTGGAGCTGCACGCCAAGTGGGCGCCCAACATCGTCACCGCCCTGGGCCGCCTCGGGGGCCGGACCGTGGGCGTGGTGGCCAACAACCCGCTGCGGCTGGGCGGCTGCCTCGACTCCGCCTCGGCGGAGAAGGCCGCGCGGTTCGTCCGGATGTGCGATGCCTTCGGGGTGCCGTTGGTCGTCCTGGTGGACGTCCCCGGCTACCTGCCTGGTGTCGGCCAGGAGCACGACGGCGTGGTCCGCCGCGGCGCCAAGCTCCTGCACGCCTTCGCCGAGGCCTCCGTACCGCGGATCACCCTGGTGACCAGGAAGGCGTACGGCGGCGCCTACATCGCGATGAACTCCCGCTCGCTGGGCGCGACCAAGGTGTTCGGCTGGCCGACGACCCAGATCGCGGTCATGGGCGCGGTCGCCGCGGTCCGCGTCCTCAAGCGCCGCGAGCTCGCGGCCGCTCCCGAGGAGGAGCGCGCCGCCCTGGAGACCAGGCTCGCCGAGGAGCACGAGATCCTCGCCGGCGGCCTCGACCGGGCCGTCGAGCTCGGCGTGATCGACGAGGTCGTCAAGCCCGAGGAGACCCGGGGCGCCATCGCCAGGGTCCTGGCCCAGGCGACCCCCGCCAGGGGCGCCCACGGCTACATCCCTCTCTGATCCCCTTCTCGCGGTCGTCCGACGAGCCCCCGCCGGTCCCGCCGGCGGGGGCTCACCCGTTCTCCCGCCGCCCTTCCCCCGCGGCGGGAGAGGCCTTCGCGCGATGACACCGTTCCCCGGAGCGGGACGATCGTGGCCGGGCGGCCCGCGGGAGCCGTCCGCGCGAGGGATCGAAACGGGCCGCGAGGCCGCGAGGGTGTCGCCGCGGGCCGCCTCCGTCCCGGCGGAACGGCCGCCGGGCACGTTCCAAACCGGTGTCCGCGGCGGCCGTCCCCCGCGAGAAGACGGAAGGCACCGGCAGGGACATGCCCGGTCAGACGGCGGCGTGCAGCCAGCGGACCGGAGCGCCCTCGCCCGCGTAGCGGAACGACTCCAGCTCGGCGTCCCACTGCTTGCCCAGCAGGCGGTCGAGCTCCTCCTCGAGCACCACGCGGCCCTGGCGGGCCATCAGCATGGCGGAGCGCAGCCGGTCCTCCGGGATCAGGATGTCTCCGGTGGCCCCGACCACGGCCGTGAAGGCGCCGAGGGAGGGGGTGTAGGCGTGCCGGGTGCCGTCGGCGCCCGGTGAGGCGTCCTCGGTGATCTCGAAGCGGATCCGCTGCCAGCCCATCAGTGACGAGGTGATGGCCGCCGCGGTACCGACACGGGCCTCCCACTCGGCCTGCGCGCGCACGTGACCGGGCGCGGCGGGCTGTGGCGTCCAGGTCAGGTCTACGGGCACGCCAAGGACACCTGCGACCGCCCATTCAATATGAGGGCACAGCGCAGGCTGAGCCGAGTGGACGTAAAGCACGCCACGAGCAGACACCGGACCTCCCGTTTCGTACGAGGTGCGCCTTCCCCAACGGCCTCATACCAGGATGATCACAAGTGACTGAAGGAGAGACTACCGTCGGTTGTGACGTCGCACCAGAGGGGGGTCATACCGAGATGTTGCGGCGCGGGCACTTGGCCGGGGCATCCTCGGGAATGAGGGAAACCCCACGAACTGGTGATCGCCCCCCCGGAGGACCAGATGAATACCGGTATCGAACGGGTCGAACCCATCCCCGGTTCGCCCACCCTGATCAGGAAAGGCCAGATGCTCACCGACGCCTCCGGCCTCGCGGCCACCGCCCGCTGGGCCGACGCCGTCACCGAGACCGGGGGAATCTACCGGGTGCGGCTCTCACCGGGCGTGGACGTCTGCGACCTGGTGGCGTCGGTGCGGGCACGGGGCGTCCGCGCCTCCCCCAACCACGTCCTGACGGGCCAGCCGCTCTACTTCGGGGGCCCGGCCTCCCGCCCCTTCCCCCGCGCGGCCCTCCCGGCGCCCGAGCCCGCCCCGGCCGGGCCCTCGGCGAGCGCCGTGACGGTGGCGCTGGCCGACACCGGCCTGGCGGAGCACCCCTGGTGGCAGGAGAGGCCGTGGTTCCTGGAACGGGGACGGGAGTCCGCCGAGATACCCGACTCGGACGGCGACGGCGAGCTGGACCTCCAGGCGGGGCACGGCACGTTCGTCGCCGGACTGGTCCTGCGAGCGGCCCCGCTGGCACGGCTGCAGCCGATCCGGGTGCTGGACGGCCACGGGATCGGGGACGAGGCCGGGCTGCTGCGCGTCCTGGGACGGCTGCGGGCCGAACCGCCGCGGGTGCTCAACCTGTCCTTCGGCGGGCACACCTTCGACGACCGGCCCTCCCCGCTCGTGGAGGCCGCCCTGGAAGGGCTGGCCGGTACGGTCACGGTGGCCTGCGCGGGCAACACCGCCTCCGACCGCCCCTTCTGGCCCGCCGCGTCACCCGGAGTGATCGCCGTCGGAGCGCTGGACGCCCGGGGGGAGGCGAGGGCCCCGTTCTCTGCGTACGGCCCGTGGGTGGACGCGTGCGCCCCCGGCGAGTGGCTGTCCAGCACCTTCCTCGAGCACGGCGCGTTCCAGGGCTACGCGCGCTGGAGCGGGACCTCCTTCGCCACCGCCCTGGTGAGCGGGGCGATCGCCGCGGCGTGCGCGGAACGGCCCTCCCCGGAGGCCGTGAAGCACGTCCTCGACCCGTCCGGGACCAGGCGGATCCCCGATTTGGGAGTCGTCGTGCCCATGCCCGGCTAAAGTCTCACCCAAAGTACTCACGTGAACACTCAAAGTGTTCTACGCGGCCATGGAGGTGCCGGTGGGCGATCAGCACACGATCGACGCCATCCTGGTGGACGACCAGGCTGCCTGGGACGAGCTGGTCACCCGTTTCGAAGGGTTGCTGTGGTCGGCCGTGCGCGCCTACGACCTGAGCCCGGCCGACGCCGCCGACGCGGTGCAGGGCACCTGGCTGCGGCTGCTGGAGAGCCTGCACACCATCCGCGATCCGGACAGGATCGGTCCCTGGCTGTTCACCACGGCCAAGCGCGAGGCGTCCCTGCTGAGCCGGCGGCACCGGGGCGAGCGGCTGGTCGCCGACCCGGCGGACGCCGAGCACGCGCACCTCGCCCCGGCCGGCGCCGGGCACGCCCACGCCGATCCCGCGCTGGCCGTGCTGAGCGCCGACGAGGGCCGCCGCCTGTGGCAGGCCGTCGACGAGATGCAAGAGCCGTGCCGCTCGCTGTTCCGGCTGATGGCCACGGCCCCCGACGCGGGCGTCCACCAGCTGGCCGGGCGTCTGGGCATGCCCAGCGGCAGTTACGGCCCCACCCGGGGCCGCTGCCTGAACCGGCTCCGCACCCTGCTCACCGCCCGGGAGGCGACACCGTGACGCGACATCCGACGGCGATCGACGACGAGTCCCTGATAGCCGCGCTGCGCCTGGCCTCGGGGAACGACCCGGTGCCCGCGCGGGTGACGGCCGCCGCCCGCGCGGCCTTCGGCCTGCGGCTGCCCGACGCCACCACGGCCCGCCCCGTGGCCACGCCCGTGCCGCGAGGCGTCCGGTCCGCAGAGGAGCCCCGGCTGCTGAGGTTCACCGCCGGCGAGCTCACGGTGGAGCTGGAGATCACCTCCGTGGACGGCCTGGTCGACCTGGCGGGCCAGATCTCCCCCTGCCCCGAGGCGGGCACGCTGGTCGAGGTCCGCACCCTGCATCTCACCGAGTCACGCGCGCTGTCCGCGACGGGCCAGTTCGCCGTCACCGGCCTGCCGCCGGGCTGGTTCAGCGTGGTGTGCCACCGGCCCGAGGGCTGCCCTGTGGTCACCAGCTGGACCCGGATCCGCCCGTAGGTGACCTCCGACGAGGCGCTCGCCGCCGCCGAGCACGCGGTCGAGCTCTCGGGCAGCGACCCGGCCCGCGCCCTCGCGCTCGCCCGTACCGTGCTCGCCGCGCTTCCCGCGTCCTGCCGGGAGGTGGCCGATCGGCCCGGCCCGGGTGGCGCTTCGAACAGCGGCACCCCGGAACGTGATCCGGAGAGCGGTCCCGACGGCGGCGCGGTCGCGGGGTGCGGGCACTGCGAGGCCGAGGCGGTGGCGCACCGGGCGCTGGCGGTGGCGGCGCGCGAACTGGGCGACCTGCCGTTCGCCGAGGAGCGGCTGGGCCGGGCGGTGCGGATCGCGCTCTCGGCGGGGCTGCCGCACCGGGCGGCCCAGGCGCGGCTGTCGCTGGTCCACGTCCGCACGGAGCTGGGGCACCCCGAGCAGGCGCTGGCCGTCGCCGCCGACGCCGAGCCCGGCCTGACCCCGGCCGAGGTCGGCAAGCTCGGCGTGCACCGGGCCGTGGCCCTGGCGCGGCTCGGCCGCTACCGCGAGGCCGTCGACCACTGCGACCGGGCCGTGCCCGTCCTCGGCGGCGACGTCAGGTTCCTCGCCGGGGCGATGCTGAACCGCGGGCTCGCCCGGGTGTTCCTGGGGGAGTTCGAAGCGGCGGAGGCCGATCTGAACCGGTGCGCGGAGCTGGCGAGGGACGCGGGCCTGGAACACGTTCTCGCGCTCGCCGAGGGGAACCTGCCGTTCCTCGCCGCGCGGCGCGGTGACCTGCCCGCCGCGTTCAGCGCCTACCGGCGCGCGGAAAGCATCCTGGTCGGCTACCCGGAACGGCTGGCGACGGTGCGCTGCGACCTGGCCGAGGCCCTGGTCGGCGCCCATCTGCCCGGCGAGGCGCGGGTGCTGCTGGAGATGGCGGTTCCCGAGCTGGCGGCGGCGGGCGCCGGGACGGCGCTGGCCGAGGCCCTCCTCCTGCTCGCCAGGGTCGAGCTGCGCACCGGTGATCCGCGCCGCGCCCGGGAGAGCGCCGAACTGGCCGCCCGCGAGCTGGCCGCGCAGGGGCGGACGGTGCTGGCTCCGGTGGCCGACGAGATCATCCTGCGGGCCCGGCTCGCGCTGGACCCGCCCTCGGCGGAGCTGCCCGCGGCGATGCTCTCGTGCGCCGACGCCCTCGACGCCGCCGGGCACGGGGACACCTCGGCGGCGCTCAGGCTCACCGCCGCCGAGGTCTCGCTCGGGCTGGGCGACCGGCCGTCCGCCGAGGACCAGCTGGCCCTCCTGGCCCGATCGGGCCGAGGGGTGGTCGCCCTTCAGGCGACGGCGCTGCGACGGTCCCTGGCGGGAGACCGGAGAGGGGCGTTCGCCGCGGTGCTGGCCGGGCTGGCGGAGGTGGGCGCCGGGACGAGGACGTTCGAGGATCCGGTGGTGCGCGCGCACGCCGCCAGGGCCGGTGAGCCGCTGGCCGGGTTCGGGCTGGCCCTGGCGATGCGGACCGGGCGGGGCCGCGCGGTCCTGGCCTGGGCCGAGCGGTGGCGGGCGGTCACCGGGGGTGCCGGCCGGCCGCTCGCGCCCGGCCTGGCCGCGCTGCGGGCGGCGCTCGGGGAGTCGATCCTGGTGGAGTTCGTCCGCCACGAGGGTGATCTGGCGGCCGTCGTGGTCGCCCGGGACCGCGTGACGCTGCGCCGCCTCGGACCGTTCGCCGCCGTCGCCGAGGCCACCGTCCGCCTCCGGTACGGGCTGCGCAGGACGCACCTGCTCGACGGGAGCGCCCCCGAGCCCGGCGCGGAGGCCGCGGAGCTGGAGCGGCTCCTCTTCGGCTCGCTGCGTGACCGGCTGGGCGGCCGGCCGCTGGTGATCGTGCCGACGGGGACGCTGCACACCCTGCCCTGGCCGCTGCTGCCGATGAACGCCGACCGGCCGGTGACCGTGGCGGCCAGCGCCGCCGCCTGGCTGGCCGGGTGGCGGGTGCCGGCCGTACGGGACGGGCGGGAGGCGGCGGTGCCGGTGGTGGTGGCGGGACCGGGGCTGCGGTACGCGGAGGCCGAGGCCCGCATGGTCGGCGAGTGCCATCCGGGGACCGGGCGGGTGGCGGCGCGGCGGGCGGAGGTGATGGCGGCGCTGGAGCGGGCCGACGTGGCCCACCTGGCCGCGCACGGGATGTTCTCCCCGCGCAGCCCGCTGCTGTCGAGCATCGATCTCGACGACGGCCCGCTGATGGCGTACGACCTGCTGCGGCTGCGCACCCCGCCCGCGCTGGTGGTGCTGTCGGCGTGCGACGCGGGGATGGCGCACGCCCCCGCGGACGGGGCGCCCCTGGGGCTGGCGGGCACGTTCCTGTCGCTGGGGACGCGATGCGTGGTGGCCAGCCTGGTGCCGGTGCGCGACGAGGAGACGCTGACGCTGATGACCGCCTTCCACGGGGCGCTGGCCGCCGGTGACCCGCCCGCGCGGGCGCTGGCCGTCGCGAGCGGGAAGACCGGCGTGGCGGGCTTCGTCTGCTTCGGGTGCGGGGACCGGCCGGTGGCGACCGGCCCGCGGGAGCCGGTCACCCGGGGCGGTCGGCCGGTGGCGACCGGCCGGAAGGAGCTGATCGTCCGGGGCGGTCAGCCGGTGGCGACCGGCCGGGAGGAGTCGGTCACCCAGTCGGACCACGACCCGACGTAGAGCGCGGCCGGGATGCCGGCCACCTCCAGGGCCAGCACCTCGTGCGCGGCCGTCACGCCGGATCCGCAGTAGGCGCCGACCTCCACGCCGGGGACGACGCCCAGGGTGTTGAAGCGTTCGCGCAGGAAGTCGGGCAGGTGGAAGCGGCCGGAGGGGTCGACGTTCTCGCCGGTGGGGGCGCTGACCGCGCCCGGGATGTGCCCGGCGACCGGGTCGATCGGCTCGACCTCGCCCCGGTAGCGCTCGGCCGCGCGGGCGTCGAGCAGCACCCCGTCGGCGGCGAGCTCGCCGGCCCGTGCGGCGTCGAGCACCGGCATCCCTCCCGGCCGCGCCTCGAAGTCGCCGGGCTCGGGGCGGTGCTCCTCGACGGAGACCGGCAGGTTCTCCGAGACCCAGGCGCGCAGGCCGCCGTCGAGGACCCGCACGTCGGGGTGGCCGAAGTAGCGAAGGAGCCACCAGGCGCGGGCGGCGGCCGCGGTGGAGTCGGCCCCGTCGTAGACGACGACGGTCCGGGAGCCGGACACGCCGAGCCGGCGCATCGCCTCCTGGAACGCCTCGGCGGAGGGCAGCGGGTGGCGGCCGCCCTCGCCCCCCGGCCCGGCGTGGGCCGCGAGGTCGGTCTCCAGGTCGCAGAAGACCGCGCCGGGGATGTGCCCCTCGCGGTAGGAGTCGATCCCGGCCGGTCCCGTGGGCAGGACGGCGAGCTTCCAGCGCACGTCGAGAACGCTCACCCCGGTCATGCCCTCCAGCTCGGCGGGGGTGATCAGCGGGCTCATCGGGTGCTTACCTCCAGAAGGGGAACGTACTGCTCGGCGGGTGTCAGCGAGCCGTGGCAGCCGAGGAACCCCGCCTCGTGCGGCTCGGCGACCGAGGCGACGACGGCGCAGTCGGTGTACGGCACCGCGAGGACGTCACCGATCCTGGGCAGCCATTCCGGGCGGATCTCCGGCCCGAACCAGCCGGACTCGACCGCCTCCTCCCGGGACACCACCCACGCCTTTCCCGCGAGGACGTCGCGCCAGGTGTCGAGGACCGCCGCCGAGGCGCCGGGGGCGGTGTAGAGGTGGCGGGCCCTGGCCTCCCCGCCGAGCAGGGTGACGCCCTCGCGCAGCTCGGGGAGGGCGTCGACGTCGACGCGATCGGTGACGTTGATCATGCCGTGGTCGGCGGTGACGTACATCGCCGAGTTCGGCGGGAGCGTCTCCGCCAGCCGCTCGGCCATCCGGTCGACCGAGGCGAGCTGGTCGAGCCAGGCCGGGGAGCCCCAGCCGTTGATGTGGCCGGCGGAGTCGAGGTCGCCGTAGTAGACCGAGACGTGGGCCCGGGGCTCGGCCAGCGCGTGGCGGACCCCGGCGATCCGGTCGTCGACCTCGTCGGCCCCGACGAAGCGCACGCCCCGGTAGACGGCCCTGTTGAAACCGGTGGTCTCGAACTTGGCAGGGCCGACGTAGCTGACCGTGACGTCGGCCGCCGCCGCGCGCTCGTAGACGGTCGGGGCCGGCTGCCACTCCCCGGGCTCGACGAGGGGCCCCGGGGCGGTCCAGCGCAGGCAGTTGAGCATGTATCCGGCGCCGGGCACGGCGAGCTGGTAGCCGAGCATGCCGTGCCCGCCCGGCGGCATGCCGGTGCCGAGGGTGCCCAGGCTGGTCACGGTCGTGGCGGGGAAGCCCGCGGTGAGCACCCCGCCGGACACCCCGCCGGACAGGGAGGACAGGAACGGCGCGACGTCGGGGTGGGCGCGGAGCAGCTCGGCGCCCATGCCGTCGACGAGGAACAGCAGGACCCGCCCCGCCGGGGCGAGATCCAGCGGGTTGCCGCCGTCCACCCCGACCGCGGCGAGCAGCGAGGAGGACAGGTCCGCGAGCGAGGCCGTCCCGTACGCGGGGACCAGGGGGTTCATGAGGCGGTGCGGGCGGTGGCCTCCGACAGTGCCTTGGCGAAGGCCAGCACGTGGGAGACGGCCTCCGGCCCGTCGGCCGCCTCGCTCACCCGCAGGGAGAGGTCGTCGGCCGTGATGGCGCCGGTGTATCCGTGGTCGGCCTCGCAGTTCTCGTCGCCGCAGGTGGCCGGCTCCAGGTCGACGTGGGAGATGGCCCCCCAGCCGATGGTGAGCGTGACCTCCGTGGGCGGCACTCCCGGCACGTAGGAGGCGGGGTCGGGGACGACCCGGGTGACCGCGACCGACTGGATCCGGCTGAGGCGCACGGCCTCGGTGGTCGTGGAGGCGTGGGACGCCGACACCCCCTCCACCGGCGGGTGCTCGTCGGTGTGGCAGACGAGCAGCCGGGTGGGGGAGAGCACCAGCACGGTGACGTGCCTGCGCACCTCCATGGCCGGGTCGAAGGTGGCCTCGTGGTGCACGACGTAGGCGTCCACCTGCTCCTTGCCGAGCGCGGACTCGACCGCGTCGGCGACCAGGTCGGGATAGTAGCCACTGCGGTCGATGGCGTCGCGCAGGCCGGCGGACGAGAGTCGGGTTTCCCTCATGGGTCCATCCTGCCCTGTCCGGGGCAGCGCTTTCACCGGGAGCACGTGAGCTTCGGCCCACGGTGCAAATCGTGATGCGGCCCGCCATCGGCTTCTCCGGCCGGAAAGGCGTCGTCGGGGCGATCCGGGAGCCGCCGGGAGCCCGTTCCCGCCCGCGGCTTTACCCTCCGATCGGTTTGGCGTGATCCCGTCGGGGTTATCGGGAGCGATAGCGGTGGCGTGCGCGTACGTCCGAGGAGCGGTAACGGGCGATTCTCCGCATTCTCCGCCTTGCTTTACATATCTGGGAATGCTTTTCACCGCGCCGAAATCGGAAGCGGTGCATTCCTACCGGAATCGGGGGCGAGGAATATGGCCGGTGAAGGTCCGGATTCAGCCGGACGGGCCGGGATGGCCGGAGGGGCACAGCCGGATTCGTCACAACGGGCCCGGCCCGCGTGGCGGACCGGCCTCTCGCGCCTCGCGGCGACCGTCCCGGTGACCGTCGTCACGGCCGCCATGACGGCCGCGGCGGCGACCGCCGTGGGCCCGCCCACCTCGGGGGCGGAGCTCCCCGGCGACCTGATCCTCACCACGGTTCACGACGGCCCGTTCCAGGCGGGCGGCGCCGGCACGTTCTCCATCGACGTCACCGCGGCCCCCGGCTCCGCCGGGATCACCCGTCCGACCGAGGTCGCCTACCACTTCCCCTCCGGCCTGACCCCGGTGAGCGCCTCGGGCACGGGCTGGAGGTGCCGGATCACGGCCAGGATCGTCGGCTGCGGCACGCGCGGCCTGGTCGCCCCCGGGTTCCAGCTTCCCCGGATCACGGTCGGCGTGGCCGTGTCGCGGAACGCCTCGGGGACGCTGACCGCGTCCGGCAGGGCCGTCCATACCGTCCGGGACGGCGTGGAGGACATGGAGGACATGGTCGACCCCAGCGCGGAGACGGGCACGACGACCGGCACGGAGGCCGCGATGGAGACCGGTCCCGCGCCGGCCACCGTCGCCAGCACGGTCCAGATCGTCCCCGCGGCCCGGCGGACGGGCCAGAACGGGTAAGTCCTCTAGCCGAGGCGCCGGGGGCCGCCGTCGGGGCGCGGGCCCTCGTGGCTGCGGAGCACGGCGCGGGCGCCCAGCACGATCACCCCCGACTCCCCCACCAGCACCGGGTCGAGGGTGAGCCGCGCCACCTCGGGGAGGTCGTCCGCCAGCCGCCCGAGCCGGATCAGCAGATCCTCCAGGGCCTCGACGGCGACCGGCGGGTAGCCGTACTCGCCGAGGAGGAGGGGCGCGGCGCGCGGCGACCTCACCAGCGCGGCGGCGTCCTCACAGGTCAGCGGGGCCAGCCGGTACGCCTCGTCGCGCAGCAGCCTCGCGGTGATCTCGCCGAGCCCGAAGGAGACCACCGCGCCGAAGGCCGGGTCGTCCATCACCCCGGCCACGGTCGGCACCGCGGGCTGCGGGGCCATGCGCTGCACCGCGAGCACGGCCTCCGGTCCGAGCTGGCGCGTCAGGTCGGCGTAGGCGTCGCGCACCCCGTCGGGCCCGGACAGCCCCAGGCGCACGGTCCCGGCGCGCATGGCCGCCTCGGGGCCCGCCGCCTTCAGCACGACCGGCCAGCCGAGCCTCGACGCCGCCTCGACGGCCTCCTCCGGCGACTCCACCGTCTCCGACGGCCATACCTCCACCCCGTAGCGGGCGAGCAGTTCCGAGGCGTCGATCTCGGCCGGGGCGTCTCCGAGCGTCGCGAGCACGAGGTCGCGCGCGGCGCCGGCGTCGACGCCCTCGATCTCCTCGGGCAGTCCCGCGGGCCGCTCCAGCCAGCGCGCGTGCCGCACGACGTGGGCGAGCGCGCGGACCGCCTCCTCGGGCGCCGCGTACGAGGGGATGGAGCCCCGCCCGGGTACGGCGCCGACCCGCAGCTCGTCGAGCATGCCGATCCTGCCCTCGAAGGTGGCCAGCACCGGCTTGCCGCAGTCGCGGGAGGCGCGCAGCAGCTCGGCGGCGACCTTCGCGCCGTCGCCGGGGATGGGCGGCATGTAGATCGCGACCACGGCGTCCACGTCCGGGATCACCGAGGTCAGGGCCGCGCCGAACTCCTCCGCGCAGGCCCGCGCGCCGAGGTTGACCGGCGGGCTCGGCTCCAGGCCCACCCGCACGCAGGCGTCGGCCGCGAGGAGCGCCATCGCGTCGGAGTTGCTGACCAGCCCGACCCTGGACCCGGCCGGCAGCGGCTGGTAGGCCAGCAGCTGCGCCACGTCGAACTGCTGGATCAGGTCGTCGACCCTGATCACCCCCGCCTGCTCGAACAGCGCGCTGAGCGCGGTGTCGGGCAGGCCGAGCACGGGCGCGGCGTGGCCGGTGGGCACGTCCTGGGTGGTGCCGCCGCTCTTGACGACCACGATCGGCTTGCGGCGCGAGATGCGCCGCGCGAGGCGGGCGAACTTGCGGGGGTTTCCCAGCGACTCCAGGTAGAGCAGGATCACGTCGGTCCGCGGGTCCTCCTCCCAGTACTGGAGCAGGTCGTTGCCCGACACGTCGGCGCGGTTGCCCGCCGAGACGAACGAGGAGATGCCCATGCCGCGCTGGGCCACCCGCTGCAGCAGCGCGGTGCCCAGGGCGCCCGACTGGCTGAAGAAGCCGACCCGGCCGAGCCCCGGGAGGGTCGCGGCGAGGGTGGCGTTCAGCCGTACCGCGGGGTCGGTGTTGGCGATGCCGAGGCAGTTGGGACCGACGACCCGCAGGCCGTACGCGCGGGCGATGCGCGCCAGCTCGTCCTGCCTGGCCCGGCCCTCGGGTCCGGTCTCGCCGAACCCCGAGGAGACCACGATCAGCCCGCGTACGCCCTTCTCCGCGCACTCCTTGACCACCTCGATCACCCCGTCGGCGGGTACGGCGAGCACGGCGAGGTCCACCTCGCCGTCGATGGCCGTCACGCTCGGGTAGGCCCGCACCCCCGCGACGGCCCGCGCCTCGCGGTGCACGGGGTAGACCGGACCGGCGAAGTCGGCGCCGAGCAGGTTGCGCAGCACGGTCTGGCCGACGCCGCCCGGCTCGCGGCCCGCTCCCACGACCGCCACCGAACCCGGGGAGAGCAGCCGTTCGATGGAGCGGGACTCGGCGCGGTGCTCGCGGGCGGTGGTCACCTCCTGGGCGGTCTCGGTCGGGGTGAGGTCGAGGGTCATCCTGACCACGCCGTCGGCGAAGCGGCTCTGCGCGGTGTAGCCGACCTGCTTGAGCACCGCCATCATCTTCTGGTTGGCGGGCAGGACGTCGGCGACGAAACGCGCGATCCCCTGCTCCCTGGCGGTGGCGGCCAGGTGTTCGAGGAGCACCGAGGCGACCCCCCGGCCCTGGTGGGCGTCCTCGACGAGGAAGGCGACCTCAGCCTCACCGGGCTCGATCCGGTCGTAGCGGATGACCGCCACCATCTCGGTGCCGATCGTGGCGATCAACGCCACGCGGCTCTCGTAGTCGACGTTGGTGAACCAGGTGATCTCCCGCTCCGACAGCCGCGGCCGGGGACCGAAGAAGCGGAAGTAGATCGACTCGTCGGACAGCCGGCCGTAGAAGGAACGCAACCGGTCGGCGTCGGCGGGCCGAATCGGGCGTACGTGGGCGGTGCCGCCGTCCGAGAGAACGACGTCCGCCTCCCAGTGAGCGGGATACTGAGCAGCCTCCACAGTCCCGAGAGTAGACGCGAATCTCATATGGCAGACCACCCGGACGGATTCACGCAACGCTTGTGCATCGACTGTGGTCCGGTGTCCGGTCAAGACCCCATACGCTGGCCGGAAGCTGTTAAGTTTTTCGCGGTTAGAGGCACGACCAGAGGTATGGCTTGAAGCATGTCTAGAGGCACGTCGGCATCGAAGGCAGCAAGGTGGTGACATCATGACGCGGGTGGTCGTGGTGGGCGATCTCATGACCGACGCGGTCGCGCGGGCTCGCTACCCGCTGGCCAGGGCCAGCGACACACCGGCGATCGTCACCATGCACGGCGGTGGTTCGGGTGCCAACATCGCCTCCTGGCTCGCCGTCGAGGGCACCGAGGTCGCCTTCATCGGGCGGCGCGGCGCCGACATCACGGGCCGTAACCGCGACATGGAGCTGATGGGCTACGGCGTCGACGCCCGCCTCGTCATGGATCCCGAGCGCCCGACCGGCACCTGCGTGGTGCTCGTCACCCACAAGGGCGAGCGCACCATGCTGTCCGACCCGGGCGCGAACGCGGCCCTGTCCCCCGAGGACCTGCCCCGTGACCTGTTCTCCCAGGGCGGGCACCTGCACCTGTCCGGCTACACCCTGATCAACGAGGGTTCCCGCGACGCCGGCATGGCCGCCCTGGAGATGGCCCGCCGCGCGGGGATGACCGTCTCGGTCGACTGCTCCTCCTCCGCCCCCCTGGAGCGCACCGGCGCCGAGCCCTTCCTCGAGTGGACGCAGAGCGCCAAGCTGCTGTTCGCCAACGCCGACCAGGCCAAGGTCCTCACCGGCCGCGACGACCCCGCCGCCGCCGCCAAGGTCCTCACCGCCTGGTTCCCCCAGGTCGTCGTGAAGCTCCGCGACGAGGGCGCGCTCTGGTACGCCAACAACCGCCCCGACCCGATCAGGGTTCCCGCCGAGTCCGTGGAGCGCGTGGTCGACGGCACCGGTGCCGGTGACGCCTTCACCGCCGGCTTCCTGCCCGCCTGGCTCGGCGGCAAGCCCCCTGCCGAGGCTCTCGCCTCCGGCTGCCACCTGGCCTCCCGGGCCATCTCGCACCTGGGCGCCCGCCCCCGCCTCTGACCGTCCCCGCCTGACCGCCCGCGCCGCTGGCCGCCCGTACCACTGCAGGCCACCGGTCCGCGCCGGGTGCGGTCCCGGGGTTTTCCCCGCTCTCCACGGTGATCCAATAATGTGGTGGGACCATGTTCGCGGCGACCCCCTGGAGTGACGCATGCCGGAGCCCCGCCCCCTGCGGCCGGGTGACCCGGAGCTGATCGGCCCGCACCGGCTGGTCGGATTCCTCGGTGAGGGCGGCCAGGGCGTGGTCTACCTGGCGCGCACCCCCGAGGGAGAGCGCGTCGCGCTCAAGGTGCTGCACGCCAGGCTCTCCGACGACGCGCATGCCAAGCGGCGCTTCCAGCGGGAGGCCGACGCCGCCCGGCGGGTCGCCCCGTTCTGCACCGCCCGGGTGCTGCAGGCCGACGCCACCGGCGACCGGCCGTACATTCTGAGCGAGTACGTCGACGGCGAGTCGCTGCAGCAGGTGGTGTCCAGGGAGGGGCCACGCGAGGAGTACGCGCTGGTCAGGCTGGCCGTCGCCACCGCCACCGCGCTGGCCGCGATCCACCGTGCCGGGATCGTGCACCGCGACCTCAAGCCCAGCAACGTCCTGCTCGGCCCCGACGGCCCCCGCGTCATCGACTTCGGCATCGCCAGAGCCCTGGACGCCGCGTACAGCCTGACCACGGACCTGGTCGGCACGCCCGCCTACATGGCGCCCGAGCAGTTCCACGAGCAGGAGGTCGGACCGGCGGGCGACGTGTTCGCCTGGGCCGGGACCATGGTGTTCGCGGCGACCGGGCAGCCCCCGTTCGGGCTGGGCAACCTGGCCGTGGTGATGCGCCGCATCCTCATCGCGGAACCGGACCTGTCCGGCGTGCCGGAGTCGCTGCGCCCGCTGCTGGGCGCGGCCCTCACCAAGGACCCCCGCTCCCGGCCCGGCTCGGCCGACGTGCTGGACATGCTGCTGAACGCGGCCGGTGGTCCCGAGCCGGTCTCCGGAACGTTCCCGCCCCCCGCGTCTCCCCCGCCACCCCGCGCGCCGGGAACGGCCCGCTCCTCCTCCGCGTTCCCGGCACCGGCTCCCCTGCCGGGCCGCGCGCCGGTCCCGGCCCGGTCCTCCGTCCCGTCCCCGGTACCGTCGGGGGCTCCGTCGGGGGCGCTGTCTCGGGCGCCTTCTCCCGCGACGCCTTCCACCGGGTTCTCCTCGCCGTCACCGGGCCGGCTCGCCCGGCTCGCCTGCACGGTGGGGCGCCGGCGGATCCTGCTCGCCGCCTCGGCCCTGGCGACCGCCTGCGTGCTGGGCGTCACCACCTGGCTGGTCCTGCCGTCCGGCGAGCCCGAAGCCGTCTCGCGGGTGACGCCGAAGCCGGCGCCGACCGGCTTCGACGCGGCCTCGGCCTCGGTCGTCAACCCCTCGGCACGCAGGGGCGGGACGATGCGGTTCGGCGCCGGCTTCGTCGCCGACTCCTTCGATCCGGGCAACACCTACTACCCGTCGCTGTGGAACGTCGCGCGGCTCTACGGACGCTCGCTGACGATGTACCGGCCCGTTCCCGGCGCCGGGAGCCGGGAACTCGTGGGCGACCTGGCGGAGGGCCCCGGCGTGCCCAGCGACGGGGGCAGGACGTGGACGTACCGGCTCAGGGAGGGCCTGAAGTACGAGAACGGCACGCCGATCGTCGCCGCGGACGTCAAGCACGCCGTGCTCCGCGCGATCGGCAAGGACACGCTCAGCCGGGGCCCGTACCACTTCGAGGAGCTGCTGAACCTGCCCTCGGGCTACCGGGGCTACTTCGCGTCGCCGAAGGCCGACACCGACGGGGCGATCCGGACCCCGGACGACCGGACCGTCGTGTTCCACCTCAGAAAGCCACACGGGGCGTTCGACCACGTCGCCCAGGTCCCCCAAACCATGCCGGTCCCCGAGGCGAAGGACACCGGCGCGGCGTACGAGAAGCACGTGCTCTCCTCGGGCCCCTACATGTTCGAGAGCGCGGAGCGGGGCAAGCGGCTCGTCCTGGTCCGCAACCCGCACTGGTCACCGGCGACCGACCCGAACCGCCGGGCGCTCCCCGACCGCTACGAGATCACCTTCGACATGGACCAGGACGCCGTCGACAAGGGCCTCGTCTCCGGCGACCTCGACCTGGACCTCGACTCGGGCGCGAGCGCGAAGCTGCCGGAGCGGATCGCGGCCGATCCCGCGCTCAGGGCGCGGGCCGACGCGCCCACGATCGGCTGGCTGCGGTACGTCGCGATCAACCCGCAGGTGCTGCCCTTCGACAACGTGGCCTGCCGCAGGGCCGTGTTCGCCGCGGCGGACCGGGAGGCCCTGCGCGACGCCTACGGCCGCGGCCTGCGCGCGGGCACGATCGCCACCGGGCTGCTCCCGCCGACCATCTCCGGGCACCGCCCGCTGAACCTGTACCAGACCGGCAAGGGCGACGTGGCCGCGGCTCGCGGGCAGCTGGCCGCGTGCGGGCGGCCCGGCGGCTTCGCGGCCACGATCGTCTTCCGGGCCGGACAGCCCGCCGAGCGGAAGGCCGCCGAGGCCCTGAAGGCGGCCCTGGGACGCGTCGGGATCCGGCTCACGCTCAGGGGCATGTCCCAGGCCGAGCACACCGCCCAGCACGGCGGCAGCCCCTCCTATCTGCGGAAGGAGAAGATCGGCCTCTCCATCCGGGCCTGGACCGCCGACTGGCCGGAGGGCGCCAGCTACCTGCCGTACCTGACCGACAGCCGGGAGATCCTGGAGGACGGCCTGTCGTTCAACGTGAGCGTGCGCCTGCCCGAGGCCGACCACCTCATCGACCAGGCCGGCGCCGAGCTCGACACCGGCCGGCGCGAGGAGCTGTGGGCGCGGGTCGACCGCACGGTCATGGAGCAGGCAGTCGTGCTGCCCGTCCAGTGGGACACCCGCGTCCTGCTCCGCGGCAAGCGCCTGACGAACGTGCACGTCAGCCACGCCTTCTCCGACTACGACTACGTCGATCTCGGCCTTTCCTGAGGGACGCGCCTTTCCTGGGGGACGTACCTTCTTGAGGCCTTGAGGCCTTCTTGAGGGCCGCGCCTTTCGTTGGGCCGCGCCTTCCCGGGAGCCCGCCGCCCCCTTCCAGGCGATTCCCGGCGGGCTCCCGACCGGCTTCTAGCTGGTGACCGCGAGGGCGAGGGGCAGCACGGCGGGGGCCCCGGCGTGGCGGAGCATGGCGGCTCCCAGCGTCATCGTCCAGCCGGTGTCGACCAGGTCGTCGACGAGCAGGACCGGGCCTCCGGCCCCGGCGACGGCCGGGCCCAGGGCGGCGGGCATGGCCAGGGTGCCCCTGATCGCCTGGACGCGCTGCGCGCTGTTGAACTGCCGTCCGGGCGGTCCCGACCGGTAACCGAGATCGCCCAGGTAGGACAGGCGCCCCACCTGGGCCAGCCGCTCGGCGAGGCTTCGGACGAGCTGGGGGCGGCTGCCCGAGGGCACCGCGACGACGCCGACCGGGCGCTGGGCCCACTCCCAGGACGACAGCACCTTGATCACGGCGGCGAAGACGTCGTCGGGGACCGGCCCGTCGGCGGCGCCGTCGGCGAGGAGGCCGCGCAGGCGGTTGCCCCAGCCGATGTCGGTGAGCCTGCCCAGCGCCCGGCCGGGCTCGGCGCCCAGCTCCGGCCTGATCCGTCCCTTGAGGTCGGCCAGCCCGGTCGGCCACTGCTTACGCGCCTCGACGTCCACCCCGGGCCGCTGGAGCCGGTCGGCGGCCGACCGTACGGCCTGCTCGTCCACCTCGGGCGAGCGATGGAGGCCGGTGCAGTTGTCACAGCGGCCGCAGGGGGAGGCGGTGTCGTCGTCGAGGCGGCGGCGCAGGAACTCCTCCCGGCAGCCGGTGGTGTCGAGGTATTCGAGCATGGCCCGCTGCTCGGCCTCGCGCTCGGCGGCGACCCTGGCGTAGCGCGGGGCGTCGTAGCCCCAGGGCTCGCCGGTGGACTCCCAGCCGCCCTTGACCCGGCGCACCGCGCCGTCGACGTCGAGGACCTTCAGCATGGTCTCCAGGCGGCTGCGGCTGAGGTCCACCCGGTTCTCCAGGGCGGCCGTGGACATCACGCCGCCCTCCTCCAGCGCGGCCAGCACGGAGCGCACGACGGGCTCGGGAGGGAAGGCGAGCGAGGCGAAGTAGGCCCAGATGTCGCGGTCCTCCGCGCCGGGCAGCAGGATCACCTCGGCCCGCTCGACCCCTCGGCCCGCACGGCCGACCTGCTGGTAGTAGGCCACCGGGGACTGGGGCGCGCCGACGTGCACCACGAAGCCGAGGTCGGGCTTGTCGTAGCCCATGCCGAGGGCGGAGGTCGCGACCAGTGCCTTGATCTTGTTGTCGAGCAGTGCCTGCTCGGCGGCGAGCCGCTCGGCCTGCTCGGTCTGCCCGGAGTAGGCGATCACCTCGTGGCCCTGCTCGCGCAGGTAGGCGGCGATCTCCTGGGCGGCGGCCACGGTGAGCGTGTAGACGATGCCGGAGCCGGGGAGCTCGTGCAGCGTGCGGGCGAGCCAGGCCAGGCGCTGCTCGGCGCCGCGCAGGCGCACGACCCCGAGATGGAGGCTGTCGCGCTCCAGCGCGCCGCGCAGCACGAGCGTCTCCTCGCCCATCTGCTCGGCGACGTCGCGGGTCACCCTGGCGTTGGCCGTGGCGGTGGTCGCGAGGATCGGCACACCCTCGGTGAGCTCCTCGAACAGCGTGCGCAGCCGCCGGTAGTCGGGGCGGAAGTCGTGGCCCCAGTCGGAGATGCAGTGTGCCTCGTCGACCACGATCAGGCCCGCGCTCTCGGCCAGCTCGGGCAGCACGTGGTCGCGGAAGTCGGGGTTGTTGAGCCGCTCGGGGCTGACGAGCAGCACGTCGACCTCGCCCTCGGCGACCTGGTTGTAGACCCGCTCCCACTCCTCGGGATTGGCCGAGTTGACCGTGACCGCGGTGATCCCGGCGCGCTCGGCGGCGGCGATCTGGTTGCGCATCAGGGCCAGCAGCGGCGACACGATGACGGTCGGCCCCTCGCCCAGCTCGCGCAGGAGCGCGGTGGCGATGAAGTAGACCGCCGACTTGCCCCAGCCGGTGCGCTGCACCACGAGCACCCGGCGCCGGTCCATGACCAGCGCCTTGATCGCCGCCCACTGGTCCTCGCGCAGCCGGGCGTGCTCCCCGGCGAGCGCCCGCAGCCGCTCCTCGGCCTCTTCGCGCAGCATCAGCTCTTCGCTCACCCGGTCATTGGTACCAGGTCTCGCCGACTGTTTTTCCCCGGTACGGCATACACGGGCGGCACTTGCCGTACCCGGGAGGGGAACGGCGCCCGGCGCGGGCCGTACCGGACGGGAGCCGAGAGGAGTGGTCGGCGGGCCTCCAGGCGCCCGACGGGCGCCCGATGAGTGCCCCACGGGTGCCCGATGAGTGCCCGGCGGGTGCGCGGCGGGACTCCGTGAGGCGCCGCCGGGGGGCCGCGGCCCGT
Organism: Streptosporangium sp. G12; assembly: GCF_052983175.1. Taxonomy (NCBI): domain Bacteria; kingdom Bacillati; phylum Actinomycetota; class Actinomycetes; order Streptosporangiales; family Streptosporangiaceae; genus Streptosporangium; species Streptosporangium sp. G12. Next base: position 247,550 of record NZ_JBRIQO010000005.1, read on the forward strand.
TCCACCGGCGCCACCGGCACCCGCGACGCCGGGAGCTGGGGACCTGACGGGCTCCGAGCCGTGATTTGATGCATCCACTATGGACGTCACCACCTGGTACCTCGAACAGACCTCACGCTCGGACCTGCTGCCCGCCAAGCCGCCGTCGGTCGAGGTCGACGTCGTGCGCGCCGAGCTGCCCTCGCCCGAGTTCAACCGGTTCCTCCTCACGGCCGTCGGCGGAGACTGGCACTGGACCAACAAGCTGCCGTGGACCTGGAACGAGTGGGCGGACTGGCTGGCCGGCGGCGTGGAGACCTGGGTGGCCTACCACCGCGGCACCCCCGCGGGCTATGTCGAGCTCGTCCCCCAGGACGGCGGGACCGTCGAGATCGCCTCCTTCGGTCTCCTGGCGTGGGCGATCGGCAAGGGTATCGGCGGCCACCTCCTCGAGATCGGCGCGGCCAGGGCCTGGGACCTGGCCGACCGGCAGCCGGAGCGGGAGGCGACCCGGCGGGTGTGGCTGCACACCTGCTCCCTCGACAGCCCGGTGGCGCTCGCCAACTACAAGGCGCGCGGCTTCAGGGTCTACGACACCAGGGTGAACGTCCCCGGCGACGAGTACGAGGGTGAGACCCCCGGCCCCTGGCCGGGCGCGGGCCCCAGGACCCGAGACCTCCCCGGCACATCGGCCGCCCCGGGCACGGCGCCGTAGCGGCGGCGGCATCCACGGGCAGGCCGGGGAAGGCCCGGAAGTGTCGGATGGGCTGGGTATGGTATCGAGTCTCGGTATGATGCCCGGTCGCCCCCGTCACCGGCCTCCCACCGGACATCCCGGCCAAGGCTCCCCGGGGAGCCGGCACCAACGGTTGGACCACGAAGACAGAAGGAGGATGCGCCTCCCCTCGGCCTGACGGCCGGGGCGCGCGCGCAGGAAATCAGATGGCTCGACGGACGACCACACCCCCGACCGACGAGGGCTTCGAGGAGCGGATCGTCGACATCGACGTTTCCACCGAGATGCGCACCAGCTTCCTCGAATACGCATATTCGGTGATCTACCAGCGTGCGCTGCCGGACGCCAGGGACGGCCTCAAGCCGGTCCAGCGCCGCATCCTCTACTCGATGAGCGAGATGGGCCTGCGGCCCGACCGGGGCCACGTCAAGTCGTCGCGCGTCGTCGGCGACGTGATGGGCAAGCTCCACCCGCACGGCGACACCGCTATTTACGACGCGCTGGTCCGCATGGCCCAGCCGTTCTCGATGCGCCTGCCGCTCATCGACGGGCACGGCAACTTCGGCTCCCCCGACGACCTGCCCGCCGCGATGCGCTACACCGAGGCCCGGCTGGCCTCGGCGGCCATGGCCGTGGTCCAGTCGATCGACGAGGACACGGTCGACTTCAAGCCCAACTACGACGGCCAGGAGACCGAGCCCACGGTCATGCCGTCGGCCTTCCCCAACCTGCTGGTCAACGGTGCCACCGGCATCGCGGTCGGGATGGCCACCAACATGGCGCCGCACAACCTCGTCGAGGTCGTCGCCGCCGCCCGTCATCTGATCAAGAAGCCCGACGCGACGCTCGACGACCTGATGCGGTTCGTCCCCGGCCCCGACCTGCCCACCGGCGGCACGATCATCGGCCTCGACGGCATCCGCGACGCGTACGCCAAGGGCCGGGGCACCTTCCGGATGCGCGCCAAGTGCGCCGTCGAGCAGGTCAGCCCCCGCCGCAAGGGCATCGTCGTCACCGAGCTGCCCTTCAACGTCGGTCCCGAGCGCGTGGTCACCAAGATCAGGGAGCTGGTCACCGCCAAGAAGCTCCAGGGCATCTCCGACCTCAAGGACCTCAGCGACCGGCACAAGGGCCTGAGCCTGGTCATCGAGATCAAGAACGGCTTCATCCCCGAGGCCGTGCTGGAGGAGCTCTACCGGCTCACGCCGATGGAGGAGACCTTCGGCATCAACAACGTCGCCCTGGTCGACGGCGAGCCGCGCACGCTGGGCCTGCGCGAGCTGCTCCAGGTCTACGTCGACCACCGCATCGACGTGGTCCGCCGCCGCTCCCTGTACCGCCGGCGCAGGCGCGAGGAGCGGCTGCACCTCGTCGAGGGCCTCATCGTCGCCCTGCTCAACATCGACGAGGTCATCCAGGTCATCCGCTCCTCCGACAACTCCGCCCAGGCCCGCGAGCGCCTGACGGAGGTCTTCGAGCTGTCGGAGACCCAGGCCAACTACATCCTCGACACCCCGCTGCGCCGCCTGACCCGCTACGACAAGCTGGAGCTCGACCGCGAGAGCCAGACCCTGCGCGACGAGATCGCCGAGCTGACCGCGATCCTGTCCTCCGACGACAGGCTCCGCAAGGTCGTCTCCGACGAGCTCGCCCAGGTCTCCAAGACCTTCGGCACCCCGCGCCGCACGGTGCTGCTGGAGTCCTCGGGGGTCACGAGGAACGTCTCGGCCCCCCTGGAGGTGGCCGACGACCCCTGCCTGGTGCTGTTCTCCTCCACCGGCCTGCTGGCCCGCACCTTCGATGCCTCGCCGCTGGCCGGCGACGGTGACCGCTCGTCCCACGACGTGCTGGTCTCCGCCGTGCGGAGCACGGTCAGGGGCGAGGTGGGCGTGGTCACCAACCAGGGGCGGATGATCCGGGTCCAGGTGGTCGACCTGCCCACACTGCCCCGCTCGGCCAACCCGCCGTCGCTGTCCGGGGGCCACCCGGTCGCGGAGTACGTCACCTTCAACCCGGGCGAGACGGTCGTCGGCATCGGCTCGCTCGATCCCGACGGGCCTGGCCTGGCGCTGGGCACGGCGCAGGGGGTGGTCAAGCGGGTCGTTCCCGACTACCCGGCCAACCGCGACGACTTCGAGGTGATCACCCTCAAGGACGGCGACACGGTGGTGGGCGCGGTGGAGCTGGAGAGCGAGGACCACGATCTCGTCTTCATCACCTCCGAGGCCCAGCTGCTGCGCTACTCCGCCTCCGTCGTCCGCCCGCAGGGCCGTCCCGCGGGCGGCATGGCCGGTGTACGGCTGGACGGCGATGCCGTGGTGATCTGGTTCGGCGCGGTCGATCCGGCCCGCGAGTCGCAGGTCGTGACCATCGCCGGTTCCTCGACGGCACTGCCCGGCACCCAGATCGGCGGCGCCAAGATCTCCGACTTCGCCGAATATCCGCCGAAGGGCCGGGGCACCGGCGGGGTCCGCGTCCAGCGGTTCCTCAAGGGCGAGGACGTCCTGCTGCTCGCCTGGGCGGGTCCCGGACCGGCCCGCGCGGTCTCTGCCGTCGGCAAGCCCGTGCCCCTGCCCGAGGAGCTGGGCCGCCGTGACGGCTCCGGCGTACGGCTCACCCACACCGTCGCGGCCGTGGGCGGCGCCCTCGGCGCCGGAGGCGGCGAGGAGGGCTCAGCGGCGGCTCCCGCCCCCGAGGAGTGACCACCCGCCCGCGACGAGGCCCCGGGAGCCCCGCCAGAACGGCGGAGACTCCCGGGGCCTCGCGCGGCGAACCCTCGCGGGCTCCGAGATCACGGAAGACGGCAGGCGGGCCGTGAGGGCCTCCGTGAGGCTTCCGGCCCTGAGGCCCCCGCGCACGCGGAGCGACATGCACGGGGACGGCCGGTCGGCCGCGACGCCGGGAGCGCGCCGGACGCCCGGATCGGCCCGGAGGCCCTGAGATCACTCAGGAGGGTCAGTCGACGCACAGGCAGAACGGGTGCCCGGCGGGGTCGAGAAAGACCCGGAAACCCTCGTTCTCGCCCGGCTGGTACGGGTGTTTGGACGCGCCCAGCGCCAGCGCCTCCTTCTCGGCCTCGTCGAGGTTCTCGACCGTCAGATCGAGGTGGAACTGCTGGGACCGCTCGGTGGTGGGCCACTCCGGCGGCCGGTAGTCGTGGACCAGCTGGAAGCAGAGGCGTCCGGGCCTGCCCCCGGTGACCACCACCCATTCGTCCTCGACGCTGGCGATCTGCCAGCCCAGGAGCGCGCTGTAGAAGTCGGCCAGTTGCTTGGGGTCCGGACAATCGAGAACGATCGACCTCAGCTGCGCGATTCCCATGCTTCCTCCCAGACTCGGCACCGACGAAGATCCTATGGCGGTGTCACCGGGAGCCTCAACGGCCGCCGTACCGATCAGCCAGGGGCACGCGGGGCGCCCCGGCCCGGTGCCATGGCCACGGTCCAGGTCCGCCTTTCCCCGGCGGACGGACTGAAACCCGGGCTCTCAGGTGAGCACGCCCTGGAGCGCGAACCGGATCGCCATCAGCAGTTGCCAGGGCTCACCCGACTCCCAGAAGCGGACGACCCGGGCGACCCGGTCCGTCGGCTCGAACTCACCGGTCCCCTGGGGGCCGAAACACCCCGCCTCAGCGAGAACGGCCACGAACGGGTCGTCGTCCCTGAGCGACCGCGTGTAGACCGCCGCGTCGAGCAGGGCCAGCGCCGAGCGCGCGTTGCGGCCCCCGTCCCTGACCTCGACCCGGTCCAGCTTCCGCCTGCCCTGGTCACGAAGATAGTCGGCCAGCGATTCGGTCCTGCTCATCAGCCTCTCCACACTTCCGGACGTTGGGTGACGACATCATGACCGAGAGTGAGAGGCGACGACGGGATCTTGGTGAAGTCGTCACCAGGTGCGCCCCCGGCAACGTTCCGGAAACGGGCATGAAGCATCATTAGTCCGTTGATTGCGCCGACCGAAGGGTGCGCACGTGAGTGCTTTTGACGACCTGCTGACCGCCAACGAGGAGTTCTCCGCCACGTTCACCAACGCCGGACTGACCGGCAGGGCCGCCCGCGGCCTCGCCCTGGTCACCTGCATGGACTCGCGGATCGATCCGCTGGGGCTCTTCGGCCTGAAGCCGGGCGACGCCAAGATCCTCCGGAACGCCGGGGCCCGGGTCACCGACGACGTCCTGCGCACGCTCGTCCTGGCGGTCAACCTGCTGGGCGTGGAGCGGGTGCTGGTCATGCCGCACACCGACTGCGGCATGACCAAGGTCACCGACGACGAGGTGCACGCGATCGCCGCCCGGCGCGGCGTCGACACCCGCAGCCTGGACTTCCACACCGTCCCCGACCAGGACGCGGCGCTCCGCCATGATCTCGTACGGATCAGGACGAGCCCGTTCCTGCCCGTCGGCATGCCGGTCGGCGGGGCCATCTACGACGTGCGCACCGGCAAGCTGGTGCCGGTCGAGATCTGAACCTCGTGACCTGAACCTTGTGATCCGGTCCTCGTGATCCGGTCCCGGCAGGGGCCGGATCACGGTTTCACGATCGGCCGTGCTCGCCGGCGTTCGAAGGCGCCGGGCGGGGCGAACGACTCACGGGCACGCCCGATCGGCCGATCGGTGCCGCGGAGCTCGCCGTCAGCCGTCCCCGCCGGGGAATCACCCGGCGGGGACGGTCACGGTCACGCGTCGATGTGGTCGCGGTCGATCTCGGCCGCGCTGCTCACGATGAACTCCCGGCGAGGGGCCACGTCGCTGCCCATCAGGAGGGCGAAGATGCGCTCGGCCTCCTCGATGTCCTCGATGCGAACCCGGCGCAGGGTGCGGTGCCGAGGCTCCATGGTCGTCTCGGCCAGCTGGTCGGCGTCCATCTCACCCAGGCCCTTGTAGCGCTGGATCGGGTCCTTCCAGCGCTTGCCCCGGCGCTCCAGGTCGCGCAGCACCCGCTGCAGCTCGGCGTCGGAGTAGCAGTAGACGTACTTTCCGTGACCGCGCGTGGGGTTGATGACCTCGATGCGGTGCAGCGGCGGCACGGCGGCGAAGACCCGTCCGGCCTCGACCATCGGCTTCATGTAGCGGTGGAACAGGGTCAGCAGGAGGCAGCGGATGTGCGCCCCGTCGACGTCGGCGTCGGCCATCAGGATGACCTTGCCGTAGCGGGCGGCCTCGATGTCGAAGGAGCGGCCGGAACCCGCGCCGATGACCTGGATGATCGCGGCGCACTCGGCGTTCTTGAGCATGTCGGCGACGGACGCCTTCTGCACGTTCAGGATCTTGCCCCGGATCGGCAGCAGCGCCTGGAACTCCGAGTTGCGGGCCGCGCGGGCGGTGCCCAGCGCCGAGTCGCCCTCGACGATGAACAGCTCGCTGCGGTCGACCTCGTCGCTGCGGCAGTCGACCAGCTTGGCGGGGAGCGCCGAGTTCTCCAGGGCGGTCTTGCGACGCTGGTTGTCGCGGTGCTCCCGGGCGGCGATGCGGGCCTTGGCCGCCGCGACGATCTTCTCCAGGACCGCGCGGAGCTGCGCCTTGGCGTTGCGCGGCGGGTTGGCGAGCAGCTCCTTGAGCTCCCGCGAGACGACGTGGGCGACGATCCTGGAGGCCGCAGAGGTGCCCAGGACCTCCTTCGTCTGGCCCTCGAACTGCGGCTCGGGCACCCGGACGGTCACCACGGCGGTGAGACCCTCCATGATGTCCTCGCGGGTCACCGGGGCGTCGCCGTTCTTGAGCAGGCGGGTCTCACGCAACTGCTCGTTCAGGGTGCGGACGAGGGCGCGCTCGAAACCGTTGACGTGGGTGCCGCCCTTGGGGGTGGCGATCACGTTGACGAAGGAGCGGACGGTGCTGTCGTAGCCCTTGCCCCAGCGCACCGCCACGTCGACGGTGAGCTCCCGCTGGACCTCGGTCGGGGTCATGTGCCCCAGGTCGTCGAGGACCGGGACGGTCTCGTGGAAGTGGCCGACGCCCTGCAGGCGCAGCACGTCGCAGACGGCCTCGTCGCGGGCGAGGAACTCGGTGAACTCCGAGATGCCGCCGTCGAAGTGGAACTCCTCCTCGACGGCCTCCTCGCCGCGGCTGTCGCGCACGGCCAGGGTCAGGCCGGGGACCAGGAACGCGGTCTGGCGGAGGCGGACGTGGATCTCGTCGAGGGAGACCTCGGCCTCGGGAAGGAAGATCTGGTGGTCGACCCAGAAGCGCACGCGGGTGCCGGTGACGTTCTTCGCCACGGCGCCGCCGTCGCGCAGCCCGGACTTCTTCTTGAACTTGGCCTTAGGGCCGTCGCCGTCGAAGACACCGGGAACGCCCCTGCGGAAGCTGATCTCGTGGATCCGGCCGTCGCGGTCGACCTCGACGTCCAGCCGCGAGGACAGGGCGTTGACGACGGAGGCGCCGACGCCGTGCAGGCCGCCCGAGGCGCCGTAGGAGCCGCCGCCGAACTTCCCGCCCGCGTGGAGCTTGGTGTAGACGAGCTCCACGCCCGCCAGACCGCTCTTGGGCTCGACGTCGACCGGGATGCCCCGGCCGTCGTCGCGGACCTCGATGGAGCCGTCGGGGTGAAGCTCGACCTCGATGCGGCTGCAGTAACCGGCCAGGGCCTCGTCGACCCCGTTGTCCACGATCTCCCACAGGCAGTGCATGAGACCGCGGCTGTCGGTCGACCCGATGTACATGCCTGGACGCTTGCGGACGGCTTCCAGACCCTCCAGCACCGACAGGTGGCGGGCCGTATAACCCGTCTCCGCGCTAACTGCGGTCACGCCCACTCCCACTCTGTCGAACACGTGTGCGCAGCTTACCGTTCTTCCCACCACGACGCGTACAAGCTTGCCATCCGGTGGGCACAGGTGTTACATCCGGCGTGATCATCGTTACTTTCGGACACTTTCCGCTCTGGGCGTAGCAGGGGGTCGGTTGGGAACGTTCGTATCGGGTTAGATGTTCTCTCAAGTGACTGACGCCAGATCCTCCACCTCAGGGGATGACCTGAAAGGCGATACGTGACTGGAACCCTCGCCCCCGCCAAGCAGCTCACAGCTGCTGACCGCTGTGACCGGTGCGGCGCCCAGGCTTACATCCGCGCGACCCTGCCCGTAGGTGGGGAGCTGCTGTTCTGCGCCCACCACGGGCGGCAGCACGTGGCCGTGCTGAGAGACAAGGGCGCCAACATCCAGGACGAGTCCGCTCGTCTCAGCGACGCCCCGGCAACGGCAGGCAACGACGAACGATAACCAGACGAATGGAGCCATCATCGGACCCGATAGTGATATCGGCCCGCCACCGTGAAGCCTTGCCGCTCGTAGAGCGCCCTGGCAACGGTGTTCGACTCCACCACGACTAAATATGCCCGCTGTGTGCCCTGCGCCCGCGCATGCGAGAGCAGGGCACGCAACATCTTCCGTCCATGACCCCGGCGCCGCGCGTGCGGCAGTACGGCCATGGAGTAGATCCCGAACCACTCCCCCTGGACCACGCCCCGTCCCACGGCCTCACGGCCGAGCGAGGCGTATACGGCGGGCACGCCGGTGAGGATCCGCGCGGCCGTCACCAGGCCGTCGCCACCGAACCTCCCGTCCACGCTCCACCAGGCGTCCAGCCACGCCTGCGAGGGCGCCTCAGCGAGCTCGACCCTCTCCCCGGTCCCTTCGTGCTCTCCGGCCTCCCACGAGCTTCCGGGCTCCTCAGGCGGCCCGTCCCCGGGCGCGAGGCGCGCCGTCATGATCAGTGTGGGGTCCACCACCCGGTAGCCGCGCGCCCGCAGCGACGCGTCCAGGCCGGGCGTGGCGCCGCGCCCCACCGAGAAGACACAGGGCAGGCCCCGGTCGGCGTAGAACTTCTCGGCTCTCTCGATGCCCGTTCGAAGATCCTCCGGTTCGCCCAGCGGCAGCACGGAGTTGGCCCGCTTGGTCACCCCGTCCGCGGCGCGCAGCGTCCAGCCTCCGGCGTCCACCCGCTGGATCGCCGGCCAGGCCTGGTCGACCAGCCGGTCGAAGACCTCATCGATCATGCTGAAGGATCCTAACTCCCCGATCGCCCCACTACGCTCGGCGACTGTGCTGATTCTGCTGCCTCCGTCCGAGGGGAAGGCCGCGCGGGGCGACGGCCCGGCCCTCGACCTGCCCGGGCTGAGCTTTCCCGCTCTCGGCTCGCCCAGGGAGACCGTCCTGGACGCGCTCACCGAGCTGTGCCGGGACCCTGCCGCGCGGGACACCCTCGGCCTGTCGCCGGGACAGGCCGGTGAGGTCGGCAGGAACCTGCTCCTGCGGACCGCGCCGACGCTGGCCGCGGCCGACCTGTACACCGGCGTGCTCTACGACAACCTCGGCCTGGCCTCGCTGTCCCCCGAGGCGGCGGCGCGGGCCTCGGAGAGCCTGCTGATCTTCTCCGGCCTCTGGGGCCTGCTGCGGATCGGCGACCGCGTGCCGCCGTACCGGCTGTCGATGGGGGTGCGGCTGCCGCCGCTCGGCGGCCTGGGCGCCTTCTGGCGCCGGTCGGTCACGCCGCTGCTCGACGCCGAGCCGGGCCTGGTCGTGGACCTGCGCTCCAGCACGTACGCGGCGGCGTGGCAGCCGGGCGGGCGGGCGGTGGCGGTACGGGTGCTCAGGGACGGGAAGGTGGTCAGCCACATGGCCAAGGCCACCCGCGGTGTGATCGCCCGCTCCCTGCTCGAGGGGGGCGTCGATCCGGGGAGCCCCGAGGAGCTCGCCAAGGTTCTGGATCACCTGGGCCACTCCGTCACCCTCGGCGCGCCGCCCGCGGGGAAACGGCCGTGGACACTCGACGTCATGGTGTGATCCTCCGCGGGCGCGCCGGGGACGCGCCGGGGACGGGATCCGGCGTGTCCCGCCGCGCCTGAGGACCCCGGCCGGGTTCACGCCGCGACGAGGTGGAGCCGCCCGCAGGCCCGCTGGAACTGCTGGGCGGGATCTCCGAGGTAGGACCACGGCAACCGGCTGACCCTGCCTCCCGTCCGCATCAGGTGCCCGCGCGCGGGCCGCCGCAGGTCGGCGAGGTAGAAGGCGGCCCCGAACAGGTTGTGCGCCTCGACCGACCGGGGATGGCCGTCCCGGCCCGGCCAGCGACCCGAGTGCGAGACGACCTCGCGCAGCGCCTCGTCGGAGAACCAGCCGCCGCGCGACATCGGCGACCGCTCGGCGGCCACCCGCTCGAAGTGGGCCAACGGCATCAGGGACGCCATCGGATCCCCGTCCGGCGCCCGCGAGACGGCCTGCCTGGCGAACGCCAGCATCTCCTGGGCACTGCCGCCCCAGGCGGGGGACAGCATCATGAGCCGGGCCACGTTGGCCGGGAACAGCGTCGGATAACGGCGAACGGCCTCGTACCAGACCGCGTCCTTCTCCTGGCGCGGCCGGTCGAGACCGAGGTAGAGCCACATGATCGACTCCCAGGGCACCGGATCGGACGGCTCGAGCGACGCCGCGGTGAAAAGCGGCCCCCTGGCCGACTCCATCGCCTCCTGGAACGCCTGCACGCGCCGCGCCTGCACGGCCCGCGCCCTGACATCCGGCTTGATCGTCCAGGCTTCCTCGATGCGGGTGCGCCCGAGCCAGAGCCAGAGGTCGGGATTGGCCCGGTCGCGGGCCGCCAGCGCCTCTATGGCACGGCTGTGGCCGACGGCCGCCCTGGCCAGCGCCTCGACCCTGAGCGCGCGCCTCTCCGGATCGCCGCGGGCCGCGCCGATCGTGATCGGACCGGCCTCGAACGCCTTCCGGCGGACCGCGGCGACCGCGTCGTCGAGCATCGCGTCCGCCCACGGACGATCGACGATCACCCGCAGCCCCCGGGCGCGAATCCTGTCAGCCTCGGCCACACCCATGAGGCGGCAGCCTAGAAGCCCGTTTCACCCGACGTGCTACCGACCCGTTACACCGGCGTTAACGACAACGGGTCCGCACCGTACGGTGCGGACCCGTCGCCAGGAAGGCTCAGTCGAGATAGTCGCGCAGCACCTGCGACCGGGACGGGTGGCGGAGCTTGGACATCGTCTTGGACTCGATCTGCCGGATGCGCTCGCGCGTCACCCCGTAGACCTTGCCGATCTCGTCCAGCGTCTTCGGCTGACCGTCGGTCAGGCCGAAACGCATCGAGACCACGCCCGCCTCGCGCTCGGACAGCGTGTCCAGAACGGAGTGGAGCTGCTCCTGCAGAAGCGTGAAACTGACCGCGTCCGCGGGAACGATGGCCTCGGAGTCCTCGATGAGGTCACCGAACTCGCTGTCCCCCTCCTCACCCAGCGGGGTGTGCAGTGAGATCGGCTCGCGACCGTACTTCTGGACCTCGACGACCTTCTCGGGGGTCATGTCGAGCTCGCGCGCCAGCTCCTCCGGGGTGGGCTCGCGGCCCAGGTCCTGGAGCATCTGCCGCTGGACGCGGGCCAGCTTGTTGATCACTTCGACCATGTGGACCGGGATGCGGATGGTCCGCGCCTGGTCGGCCATGGCACGGGTGATCGCCTGCCGGATCCACCACGTGGCGTAGGTGGAGAACTTGTAGCCCTTGGTGTAGTCGAACTTCTCGACCGCGCGGATCAGGCCCAGGTTGCCCTCCTGGATCAGGTCCAGGAAGAGCATGCCGCGCCCCGTGTAGCGCTTGGCCAGCGAGACCACGAGGCGGAGGTTGGCCTCCAGCAGGTGGTTCTTGGCCCGGCGGCCGTCCTCGGCGATCCACTCCAGCTCGGCGCGGACGTCGACCGGGAGCTTCTCGCCGTCGGTGCCGAGCTGCTCCTCGGCGAACAGGCCGGCCTCGATGCGCTTGGCGAGCTCGACCTCCTGCTCGGCGTTGAGCAGCGGAACCTTGCCGATCTGCTTGAGGTAGTCCTTGACCGGGTCCGCGGTGGCACCGGCGGCGGCGACCTGGGGAACCGGGGCGTCATCGTCGTCGTCGGTGAGGATGAGGACCTCGTCCTCGTTCACCTCGACGGCCTCGACCTTGGGCTCCTCCTCGGCCTCGGCCTCCACCTCGACCTCGGCTTCGACCTCCACCTCCACCTCGACCTCGGCCACGGTCTCCAGGTCGAAGTCCTCGATCTCGACGTCCTCGAGGTCGATGACCTCGTCGTCGTCACCGGTGACCGGCTTCGGCGCGGACGCCGGAGCAGGGCCTCCGGCCTCGGACCCGGCCTTCTTCGGCGGCGGGGCGGGAACCGGCTTCTTGGCGGCCGGGGCGACCTTCTTGGCCGGGGCCGCCTTGGCGGGGGCCGCCGGCTTCTTGGCCGCGGTCGCGGCGGACTCGGAGCCGCTGACGACCGCGGTGACGGTCTCCGGCTGCTCCTTGGCCGCCGCGGCGGTCTTGGTCTTCTTGACGGCGGCGGGCGCGGCCGGGGCAGTGCGGCGCTTGGCGGGAGTGCGGGGCTTCTTGGGAGCCGCGGAGTCCTCGGCGGTCAGCCGTACTGTGATGCCCTCTTTGCTGAGGCTTCGCAGGATTCCAGCGACCTGCGCCATCGGAATGTCCGCTTCCTCGACGGCCTTGCGGACATCCTCGGACTCGAGGAACCCCTGCGAGCGCCCCCGCTCCATCAGCTGCTGAATGACGGGCTCGTTCAGCTCGGATGGCTTCGAGCGAGTCGAACTTGCAGGCGACACGAACACCTCTCGAAGGAAAGCGTGACGAGAATGGACCCAGATGCCCAACTAGGGGCAGTTTTACCTCTAGTTGTGATTAACGAGGCCGCGCGAACCGCGACGTACCTGTCCAGCATTGTGGCATGACACCGTGATCCATACGGCCGCCTCCTGGCGGTTGCCCTCCACCCTAGGCCGACCAAGAGAGTAGTGCGTACGGAAGCGAGGCACCGATACCCGAAAGCAACCGTTATGACTGTTTCATTCAGTCACTCTTCGTGGCGAGGGGAACGTGGATCGCGAGCACCGTGACGTCGTCATCCTGCTCATACCCGGACAGCATGCGATCGACAAGAAAATCTAGCAACATGTGGGGGCTTCCCACCACTTCGGCCGGCGCTTCGGTCACAACAGAGCAAAGATCGGCAAGTCCGGCATCGAGCCCACGCTTCCGGTTCTCCACCAGACCGTCCGAATACAGGACAGCGGTGTGGCCCGGCGGGACGCAGAACCTGAACTGCCGGCGGCTCGTGGGCCAGCCCAGCGGGGTGCCGGGCTCACCGTCGCACAGCAACGGCACGCCCTGCGGGGAGACCAGCAGGGGCGGCGGGTGGCCGGCGAGCGCCAGCGTGCCCTCTCCGGTTCCCGGCTCGACGACCATGTAGGCGAGGGTCGTGACCTGCTCCTCCTCCTCGGTGGCCTCGAAGACCCTGTCGAGGCCGGTGAGCACCGCCGCGGGCGGCGGGTTGGTCAGCGCCAGGGCCCGCATGGCGTTGCGGATACGGCCCATCCCGGCCGCGGCCTTGACGCCCTTGCCCATGACGTCGCCGACCACCGCCGCGACCCGGCCGTCCTGGAGCACGAACGCGTCGTACCAGTCGCCGCCGACCTGCACGTGGCGGCTTCCCGAACGGAACCGCTGGGCGAGGACCAGGCCCCGGACCACCGGCAGGCGGTCGGGCAGCAGGCTGCGCTGGAGCGTCTCGGCCGTGCGGTGCTCGCGCTCGAACAGGGTGGCCCGCTCCACGGCGAGGGCGCACTGCCCCGCGAGAGCCTCCAGGAACACCCCGTCCTCCTGGGAGATCTTCTGCGGGCGGGTGAAGGAGAACCTCAGCGCGCCGAGCGCGCGACCGGCGGCCAGCAGCGGCAGGCCCACCCAGGCCCGCTCGTCGCTGTGGGCGATGAATCCGGTGATGGCCTCGTTGTCGCCGCCCGCGTCGACCAGCTGGGACCGCAGGCTCTCCGGCGACTCGGCGAAGACCGGGCGCCGGCTGTTGACCGCCATGGTCATCACGCTGGAGTGCGACAGCGGGATCTCCTCCCCGGGCGCACCGGGGACGTCGGGGATGCCGCCGCTGTTGACCAGCTTCAGCGCGGCCCGGTCGACGTCGAGCAGCGCCACGGCCGAGCGGTCGGCCGCCAGCGCCGTACGGCCCACGTCGATGATGACCTGGACCACCTGCTCGACGGTGAGCGCCTCGGCGAGCATCGCCGTGGCGCCCTGCAGGCGCGCGGTCCGCAGGGCCGCGGCGCCGAGCTGGTCGGTCAGGCGGCCGCGCATCTCCTCGGCCTCGCGCTGCGGGGTGACGTCGGTGTTGGCGCCCACCCACTCGACGACCCGGTTGTGCCGGATGATCGGGACGGCGCGCACCTCGAAGTGCCGGTAGCCGCTGGCCCGGGTGCGGACCCGGTAGCTCCACTCGAACATGATCCGGCCGCGCAGCGCCTCGCGCCACGCCTCCTCCGTGTGCGGGCGGTCGTCGGGGTGGACGGCCTCCAGCCAGCCGTGGGTGAGGTATTCCTCGAGCCCCTGGCCGGTGATGGCCCGCCACTGCGGCGCGTCCTCCTCCACGACGCCGTTGGGAGCGGTGATCCACACGAGCTGGGACTGGGCCTCGACCAGCGAGCGGTAGCGCTCCTCGCTGCGCCTGAGGTCCTCCTCGACCTGCCTGCTGTCGGTGATGTCGACGCCGACCAGGCAGATCGCGCGGAGCGTGCCCTTGTCGTCGTGGATCGGGGAGAAGGTCAGCGACCAGTGGTGGGTCTGCCCGTCGGCGGTGCGCACGCGGATCCGCTGGTCGCCCTCGACCTCGGCCCCCGCGACGATGCCGCGCACCGAACCCTCGATCAGGGCGGTCAGGTCGGCGGAGAGCAACTCGCCGGGGGCCCGGCCGACCAGGCGCTCGGCGGGCAGGCCGACCACGTCGGCGAAGACCTCGTCGACGCGCTCGAAGCGGCCGTCGGGGTCGAAGAACGCGAAGGCGAACGGCGACTGCGACAGCAGGCCCTGCAGCAGGCCGGAGTCTGAGATGTCCACACCCGACTCCCGGGGACGGGGCACGGAGGTTTCGGCGCTCATGGTCGGCACCTCCGTCGCGTGCCAGGGTCTCCCACGAGGCACATCTCCAAACTTGCGAATTGGCGTAGCGCGGCTCCGGGGGACCGGATCCTGGAGTACATCATCGGCGATGGGCAGGTGCGGACGGAAGCCCCGCCCAGGATGCGGTCCGCGCACCCCGGGAACACCGCCGCTCCGATCACCGGAACCCTCGCACCGGCGCGAGGGGGCTCCCGCACGAGCGCCGACCGGCCGGCGTTGTGCCTCCGAACGTTTGCGGCCAGGACCATAGCAGGATCGGGCCGGACCGTCCCGGCAACTGCCCACCTCATCTCCGTCGGGCTTGCAGGCGAGATCAGGCTACTGACTCGCCGTCAATTCGGCTCCCTGTTCGGGGACACTCACTTACTCCGCTGTTGCAGGATTCAGTCAAGACACGGGGCCAGCTTTCCATATCACGGCGCCGAGGGTTGACACTCCCGAGATAAGTTGTGGAATGAAAACGCACGTCCTCGCCGACACATCCGGGGGATGCCCCCGGGAAACTCCGGAGGAATGCGACATCCATGCCCGTTCTCACCACCCGCTTCGCCGGGCCTTCCCCGACCTTCGCCGCGTCCTCGACGTCCTCGACGTCCTCGACGTCCTCGGCGCCCGCAGCGCCCGCAGCGCCCTCGACGGTCCTCCACGAGCCGGTGACCTCTCACCTGGCCGCCGAGTTCCTGACGGTTCCCGTCGACACCGTCGACAGATGCGTGGCCGACGTCTGCGCCTGTGCCGAGCATCTCGGCATCGAGGCGACGGCCGAGGTCGTCGAGCGCGTCGCCCGCGAGCATTTGCTCGCCCTCGTCAACTCCGCGCCGCCGCCCCGCGGTCCCCGGTAGCATCGGGAGCACCCGGCCGTCTTCTACGCACCGTTTGGACCGGGAATGCGAGAAGGTTGGGACGTGAGCGAGGGAAGCGAGCGGGCCAATCGACGCGGCGGCGTCCGCGCTGGGCTCGCGCGCCCGACGGGGGAGGCTGCTTGAGCCGGCGACATCGTCGAGACCTTAGGGAGAGCCAGTCCCCCGAGGCGGTCTTCTCCGAGATGTTGCTCGCCGCTCGCGAGCTGCTGGCCGTACGCAGCCCGCTGGACGCCGAGCTCATGGTCTCCGACATGGTCGGAGCCTGGTGGGGGCGCCGGCTGCGACGCGGGGACGCCGAGCAGGTCCTCGGCGAGGGCCTGGTCGACTACGCGGCCAAGGCCGGCTCGCCCGCCGCGCTCACCCTGCTGATCGCGCTGGCCTATCTCGGCACGGCCCGCCAGGCCGCCAAGGCGGAGGGCGCCGCGCTGGCGCTCATGGAGCGCGGCGTGGCCAGGCCCCGCTGGGCCGACCGGCTGGGCGTGGTCAAGACGAACGGCTGCTTCGTCTCCCGCGACGCGTACGGCGACCAGGACACCGTCGTGTGCACCTTCGGCTACCGGGGTGCCGACAGCGTCGAGGACCGGCACGCGCTGGTGGTGATCGTCGACTACAACATGCGCGGCATCGCCCGCGACGCCTGGGTCTCCTCGCACGTCGACAAGCTGCTGGAGCAGGCCAGGGCCGAGGCCGAGGGCAACCCGATGCTCAGGTTCGGGGAGATCGAGCCGCAGCAGGCCAGGGCGCTGCTCGAATCGGCCATGAAGGCCACCGCCGAGTACGGCCAGCGCAGGACGTCCGCGCCGGTCAGCGACAGCTACAGCGCCTACCACGCCTTCGCCAGGTCCCGGATCAAGGCGCTGCCGCCCGGCAGGAAGCGGCCGGCCCCGCTGCACAGCGAGGCCCCCTACAGCCGCGACCGCCGGGCGATGCTGGCGGCCGAGTTCCTCTCCTCGGACGCGGCCGAACACCTGTCCGACCCCTCGGCGGCCTCCCGGTGCGCCGACCACATCATCGACTACGGCTGCGACCAGGATTTCGGCCGCCCACTCCGGGTGAGCCCGACCAAGTGCGAGACGTTCCTCCTCGACTGGCTGCCGCGCAAGGTGATGCTCACCACCGCCGAGCAGGAGGCGGTGCCGCACGTGCTGGGCGCGTGGGCGCGGTTCGCCGCCGGCCGGACCGGCCTGCCCGACGAGGGGCTGCGGGCCACGCTCGACGCGGTCTGGGAGGCGACCGGCAAGTTCGCGGAGTCCTACCGCGACCCGACGACCTTCGGGCTCGACCGCGACCTGCTCGACCGGCTGCTGCCGGACGGCGACCTGTCGGCACTGGCCAGACGGGTGTTCGCGTTCCCTTTCCTGCAGGGCACGCACGGCGAGATCAAGCTCAGCCTGCTCAACCCGGCCGACGACACCGACCGGCGGATCCTGCTGGGCATCGACCACGCCGGTGAGCTCGACCGGCGCGACTACGACGAGCACCTCGCCTGGCACGAGGAGATCGCCGCCCGGCTCTGGGAGGGCGACCCGCCGCAGCTCTGGGAGGCGGCGCAGCGGCTGCTGGATCTGGGCCACGACCGGCACGACGTGCTGCACGTGCTGATCGAGATCGCCGAGCGCATCGGGGACGACCCCGAGGAACTGGCCATCGCCCTCGATGACATCGCGGACATTCCCGACGAACCTCCGGTGTAGGTGAGCCATGGTGATCGATCTCAACGCCGACCTGGGCGAGGGCTTCGGGATCTGGCGGCTGGGCGACGACGAGGCCCTGCTCGACATCGTGACCAGCGCCAACGTCGCCTGCGGGTTCCACGCGGGCGACCCGCTGACCATCCGCCGCACGTGCGCGGCGGCGGTCGACCGGGGGGTGGCGATCGGCGCCCAGGTCTCCTACCGGGATCTGGCCGGGTTCGGCCGCCGCGAGATGGACGTCGACCCCGAGGAGCTCTGCGCCGAGGTTCTCTACCAGCTGGGGGCGGTCGACGGCATCGCCAGGGCGATGGGCGGCCGGGTCTCCTACGTCAAGCCGCACGGCGCGCTGTACAACCGGATCTGCCGCGACCCCGAGCAGGCCGGGGCCGTCGTGGCAGCGGTCGCCGACTACGACCGGAGCCTGCCGCTGCTGACCCTGCCCGGTTCGGTCGTCCACGAGATCGCCGCCGGGGAGGGGGTCGCCACCGTCGTTGAGGCCTTCGCCGACCGCGCCTACACCGGCGCGGGAACCCTGGTCTCCCGCCGCTCCCCCGGCGCGGTGTTGCACGACCCGGCCACGGTCGCGAACCGGGTCGTGCGGATGGCGACCGAGCGGGTGGTCGAGGCGGTGGACGGCTCGCTGGTCCCCGTCGAGGCGCGCTCGATCTGCGTGCACGGCGACACCCCCGGCGCCGTGCTGATGGCCCGCGCCGTCCGCGACGGCTTGGTGGACGCCGGAGTGACGCTGAGGTCCTTCACGTGAGGATCCGGCGGGCCGGGGAGCACGCGCTGCTGGTGGAGACCGGCTCGCTGGAGGTCTCCCACCGGCTGGACGCCCTGCTGCGGGCCGACCGGCCCTCCGGGGTGGTCGAGATCGTGCCCGGCCCCGTCACGGTCCTCGTCACCGCGCCGGGAGCCGACCCGGCGCGCCTGCGGGAGGAACTCTCCCGCCTGCTGGACACGGCGTCCGCCGCGGACGCGACGGTGGCCGCGGACGCGCCCGAGGTGGTCCTTCCCGTCGTGTACGACGGCGCCGACCTCGACGACGTCGCCGCGCTGAGCGGGCTCTCCCCCGGGGAGGTGGTCGAGCGGCACACCGCGCGGGAGCTGGTGGTGGGCTGGTTGGGCTTCGCCCCCGGGTTCGCCTACCTCACGGGGCTGGACCCGGCGCTGCACGTCCCCCGGCTGGACACCCCGCGGACCTCGGTGCCCGCCGGGGCGGTGGCGGTCGCCGGCCCCTACTCGGCGGTCTACCCCTCTGCCTCCCCCGGCGGCTGGCGGCTGCTCGGCCGCTCCGCGACCGCGGTGTGGGACGTGGCCGCCGAGCCGCCCGCCCTGCTCACCCCGGGGACGCGGGTGCGGTTCCTGGCGGTCGGTGAGCCATGATCGAGGTGATCGCTCCGGGGCCGTACGCCACCGTGCAGGATCTCGGGCGGCCGGGGTACGCCCATCTCGGGGTGCCCCGCTCGGGTGCGGCGGACGAGCCGAGCCTGCGGCTGGCCAACCGCCTGGTCGGCAACCCGGAGGGGGCCGCGGGGATCGAGCTCACCCTCGGCGGCGCCCGGCTGCGCCTCACCGCCGGGGCCTGGATCGCCGTCACCGGTGCGGCGTGCCCTGTGGACCTCGTACGGCCGCGCGCGGCGGTCCCGGGCGGAAGGGCCCTGACCGCCGCGGGCCGGGCGCCCACGGCCGGGGTGTCCGCGGGCGGGGCCTCTCCCGGCGGGGCGTCCGCCGGCGAGGCGATCCGGCGCGTGACGGTCTCTCAGGGGATGTGCGCGCCCTTCTGGGTCCCGGCGGGCGGCGAGCTGTGTCTGGGCATGCCCGGGGCCGGCCTGCGCACCTACGTCGCCGTCCGGGGCGGTGTGGAGGCGCCCGCCACGATGGGCAGCCGATCGACCGACTCGCTCTCCGGGCTCGGCCCGGCCCCGCTCGCCACCGGGACGGTCCTGCCGGTGGGGCCGACCGGCGGCCTGCCGCCGATCACCGTGGACGCGGCGCCCCGGCCGGGACCGGGGACGGGTGTCCTGCGGGTCCTGCCCGGCCCCCGGGACGACTGGTTCGCCCCCGGAGCCCTGGCCGCCCTGTGCGCGGAGCCGTACGAGGTCAGCCAGGACAGCAACCGGGTGGGCGTGCGAATGCGCGGCGCCCGCCTGGAACGTGCCCGGGAGGGGGAGCTGCCCAGCGAGGGCATGGTGGCCGGGGCGGTGCAGGTGCCGCCCAGCGGCCAGCCGATCGTGTTCCTCGCCGACCATCCGCCGACCGGCGGCTACCCGGTCATCGCCGTCCTGACCTCGGCGAGCCTCGCCGGGGCCGCCCAGCTCCGCCCCGGCGACCGGGTGCGCTTCCGCCTCGCCTGACCGCCGGGCGGACGGCCCCCGCCGGGCGTGCGGCGGTCCGGTGCCGATGAGTCGCCGGCGAGCCACGGTGATGCGGCGTCGCGGGCTTCGCCCGGCGGACCGGGTCAGCGCAGGAGGGCGGAGACCCGTTCGATCTCGGCGGCGAGGGCGGCGGCGGGGACCTCTTCCAGGAGATCAACCGCGATCTTCCCGTCCTTCGCCTCCCAGACCCCGGCCACCCGGCCCCGGTGGATCACGACCGGGGAGATCCAGCCGGCGGCCCGGCTGACCTTCGCCCTCGCCTCGGCGGGCAGGAGGGGCTCCAGGTCGCGCGGGGCGGCCAGGATGTACTGGTCGAAGCCGGGCAGGAGGTGGACCCCGGTGGCGGGCCGGGTCACGGCCAGGTCGTCGAGGTGCTCGGCGAGCACGACCATCGGCCGGCCGTCCACCTCGATCTCGGCCAGCTCGGGGGTGAGGTCGCGGAACCAGCCGCGCAGCGTCGCCTTGCGGACGGCCCCCCGGTAGAGCCAGCCGTCGAACGTCTCGGGGGCGCCGGGGCCGTGGGCGCCGAGGAAGGAGCGGAGCAGGCGCACCCCGCCCTCCTCCGCCGTGGGAAGCTCCCCTGGCCAGCCGGGCACCTGGTCGCGGGGGCCGGCGAAGGTCACCCTGCCCTCGCGCGGCGGGCCGTAGCAGAGCTCGCCGAGGAAGCTCAGCGGCTTGAGCAGGGCGCCCCAGCCGGAGGTGAGCGCCTCCCGCAGGTGGGCGTCGCCGGTGATCTCGATGACCCCGTCGACCAGCTCCTCTCGGGTGAGGACGCGGCCCGCGAGCGCCTTGGGCGCGGCGTCGAGGATGGCGGCGACCTCGGCGGCGGTGACGCCGTGGCCGCGCTGCCAGGAGCCCTTGTCCCAGGTGCGGAACGAGCCGAGAACGGCCGCGTAGGAGGCCAGCTCGTCGGCGGGGACGAGGTGCAGGGTGCCGCGCGCCGTCCAGGTCTTGACCAGGCTGCGGTCTCGCCACAGCGCGCGGTCGATCTCACCGGGATCCGGCCGCGCGCTCCGCACGGCCACCGCCAGGGCGGCGGAGGAGGCCACCTGCGCCTGCACCCCGGCGAGTCTCCGCACCACGGACACCGCGTCGGGCCCGTCGGCCGGGTCGACGAACTGCCGCCTCAGCCGCCAGGCGAGCACCTGGGGCCAGGTCACCGAGATAGCCATGACCGACTTCTACACCGCGCCCCCGACAGAACGCGGCCCGCCGGGGACAGGGGACTACCGGACGAAGCCGATGTCCTGATAGCGCAGGTCGTGGAAGCCGCGGGCGCCGAAGTTGGCGAGGGTGTTCTTGACCGCGACGTTCTGCGGTCTCTGGTAGAGCGTCACCACGTTGACCTCCTGCCAGATGAGCCTGTCCGCCGCGTTGGTGTCGGCGATGGCCTTGGCGTCGTCGAGGTCGGCGGTCGCCCTGTTCATCGCGGCGTCGATCCTCGGGGAGCCGATGCGGCCGAGGTTGGCGTTCCACTGCCGGGTGCCGTCGGGGCGCATGACGGCGTCGGCGTACTGGCCGTAGGAGCTGGAGACGGGAAAGGGCGTGCCCACGTACGCGAACGCGGTGATGTCGTAATTGCCGGGAATTACGTATTTAGTGAAGTAGTCGTCCCCGGGCACCGACTGCAGGGTGACCCCGACACCGATCCGGCCGAGCATGTCCTGGACGAGCTCGGCCTCGGACTTGGCGACCTGCAGGCCGGACGGCAGGACGAAGCGCAGGTTCAGCTCCCTGCCGTCCTTCCTGCGGGTCCGACCCTCCAGTTTCCAGCCCGCGGCGTCCAGCTCCTGCCCGGCCCTGCCGGGGTCGTACGTCCCGATCTCACCGGCGTTGTCCCGGTAGCCCTCCTGGGTGTTCATGAAGAAGTGGTTGTTGAGCAGGACGATCGGCCAGTCGAGGCCCTGGAGGTCCGACTGCGCGATGGCCTGGCGGTTGATACCCATCGCGACGGCCCTGCGGATCTTCGGGTCGGACAGGACGGCGCTCTCGCCGTTCATCGTGATGTGCCGGAAGTCGGGTCCGGCCGCCTGCCGCACGATCGCGTCCGGGGTGCTCTTGGCCCGCGCGTAGTCGGGCGCGGACGGGCCGACGTCGAAGGTGTCGAGCTCGCCGTTGCTGAAGGCGCCGACCAGCGCGTCGCTCTCCAGGGACCGGTAGATGATCCGGTCCAGCTTGGCCCGCTCGCCCCACCAGCGGTCGTCCCTCGCGAGGGTGACGGTCTTGGCGGTGGGGTCGAACGCGGCGAACGCGAACGGGCCCGCGGTGACCGGGACGCGGTTCAGCCAGGCGTTGTTGAACGCCTCCGGGGTGGCGTTGGTGCTCCGGGGGTACAGCGGCGCGAACAGCGACTGCCAGTCGCCGAAGGGCTTGGCGAAGGTCACCACGACCTGGTGGTCGTCCCTGCCCCTGACGACCTTCTCGATGTCCCGGTAACCGGTGGTGCTCGCCACCCGGTAGCCGGAGTCGTGGCCGTTCAGCGCCTGCCACTGGGCGCGGTAGTCCTCCCAGGTGATCGGGGTGCCGTCGGACCATCTGGCGCGCGGGTTGAGGGTCAGCGTGACGACCTGGTCGGGCTTGCGCGCGGTGACCCTGCCCTCGGACAGGTAGTCGGTGTTCGGAGAGATCTGCCCCTTGGCGTCGGAGCGGAAGGGGGAGGGCATGAGGGCGTCCATGACCTTCTTGACCGTCGCCAGGTTGCCGTCGATGTGGTTGAGGTTCCAGTTGGACGGATACTCGTTGAGTCCCCAGCGGAGCACGCCCCCGTCCGCGACCCGGTCTCGGGCGACCGGGTTGATGTCGTAGGCCCTGACCGCCGAGGCGGGCCCGCCCGGCGTCCCGCCGCCCCCGCTCCCGCCCCCGCATCCGGCGAGCCCCGGCACCAGGGCCAGGGCCACGGCCAGCGCGGCGGCGAACGCGCCCACGCGCGGGATTGATATCACGGTGTTCCTCCCGGGGCATACGAATGGGCGTGCGAACGGACGTGCGGGTGCGCGTACGAATGACGGGCGACCGGTCCGGTCCCGGCGTGCGGCCGGGCACCCGGCCGGGTGTGAACGGGCGCGCGACCGGGTGGTGGACGGGTGCTCGAACGGGCGCGCGACCGGGTCATACGGCGTCGATCCTCTCGGCGAAGTGACACGAGACGCCGTGGTCGTCCCCCAGCTGCCGCACCTGGGGCTCCTCGTCCACGCAGCGCCGCCTGACGGTCTCGTCGAGCGCCTTGAACAGGGGGCAGCGCGTGCGGAAGCGGCACCCCGAGGGAGGGTCGGCCGGGCTGGGCAGGTCCCCCTCCAGCAGGACACGCCTCCTGGAACGCTCCAGCACCGGGTCCGGCAGCGGGATCGCCGACAGCAGGGCCCGCGTGTAGGGATGCATCGGGGTGTCGTAGACCCCGCCGGCCCGGCCGATCTCGGCGATCCTTCCCAGGTACATGACCGCGACCCGGTCGGCGATGTGCCGGACCACGGCCAGGTCGTGCGCCACGAACAGGTACGACAGGCCCAGGCGGGTCCTCAGCTCCTCCAGCAGGTTGAGCACCCCCGCCTGGATGGACACGTCGAGTGCCGAGACCGGCTCGTCCAGCACGACCAACCGGGGCTCCAGGGCGAGGGCGCGGGCGATGCCGACGCGCTGGCGCTGGCCCCCGGAGAAGTCCTGCGGGTAGCGGGCGGCGTGGCCGGGCTCCAGCCCGACCAGGCCGAGCAGCTCGCCGATCCTCGGCCCCGGGTCCCGGCGGCCGTGCGCGCGCAGCGGCTCGGCGAGGATGTCGTAGACGGTCATCCTCGGATCGAGCGAGGCCAGCGGATCCTGGAAGACGACCTGCATGTCGCGCCGCACGGCCATCCGGTCGCGGGCGCCCATCCGCGAGGTGTCGCGACCAAGCACCACGATCCTGCCGCGCTGCGGCGCGGCCAGCTCCAGGATCTCCATCAGGGTGGTCGTCTTGCCGCAGCCCGACTCGCCGACCAGGCCGAGCGTCTCGCCCCCGCGGACGTCGAAGCCGACGCCGTCCACCGCGCGGACCGTGCCGACCCGCCGCCGCAGGAGCGTCCCCTTGACCAGGGGGTAGTGCTTGACCAGGTCCTCGACCGCCAGGACCACGTCGCGCTCGTCACGCGGGCGCGGCGGCCCCTCGACGGCGGGAGCGGCCGGGCCGGCCGCGGTGACCGCGGTGACCGCGGTGACCGGGGCGGCCGGGGCGGCCGGGTCACCGGGGCGCCGGGTGAGACGTGCCGCGGGGCCGCGCATGCCGTAGACCTGGGCGGGTGACCAGCCCGCCGCCTCGATCTCTCCGGAGCGCAGGCACGCCGCCAGGTGGCCGGGCGAGCCCACCGGCTCCGGTTCCGGCTCGGCCTCGGCGCACTCCGGGACGGAGATCGGGCAGCGCGGCTCGAACGGGCAGCCCGGCGGCAGCGCCGCCGGTGACGGCGGGCTGCCCTCGATGGGCACCAGCGGCTGCTCCCGGCCGCGGTCGAGGCGCGGGATCGAGGCGAGCAGTCCCATGGTGTACGGCATGCGGCTGCGGTAGTAGACCTCGTCCACCGGGCCGACCTCGACGGGACGCCCGGCGTACATGACGAGGACCCGGTCGGCGAACCCGGCCACCACCCCCAGGTCGTGGGTGATGATGACGATCGCCGCGCCGGTCTCGCGCTGCGCCGTCTTCAGCACCTCCAGCACCTGCGCCTGGATGGTCACGTCGAGTGCGGTGGTCGGCTCGTCGCAGAGGATCACGTCGGGGTCGTTGGCGATCGCCATCGCGATCACCGCGCGCTGGCGCATGCCGCCGGAGAACTCGTGCGGGAACGCCCTGGCCCGCTGCGCGGCGTTGGGGATGCCGACCAGGTCGAGCAGCTCGACGGCGCGCCTGGCGGCCTGGCCGGCGCTCACCCGCTGGTGCACGCGGATCGCCTCGGCGACCTGGTCGCCGACCCGGTAGACGGGGGTGAGCGCGGAGAGCGGGTCCTGGAAGACCATCGAGACGGTCTTGCCGCGGAACGCGGTGAGCGTCCGCTCCGGGGCGCCCAGGATCTCCTGCCCGAGCAGCCGCACCGAGCCGGTGACGCGTGCGTGCGCCGGGAGCAGGCCCATCACGGCCAGCGAGGTGACCGACTTGCCGGAGCCGGACTCCCCAACGACACCGAGCACCTCGCCGGGACGGACCGCGTACCCCATGCCCCTTACCGCGCGGACCGCGCCGGGACCCGAGCCGAAGGTGACGTCGAGGTCGCGCACCTCGAGCACGGGGGGGACCGGGTCCGGCGCGGCCGCGCGCCCGCCGGTCCCGTGGATCCGGGATGTCGCGCCCGAGGGCCGCTCGCTCGTCACCGGTCACCCTCCCCGGTGGGACGTGGGGTCGAAGGCGTCGCGCAGCGAGTCGCCGACCAGATTCACCGCGAGCACGGTGACGATCAGCAGGCCCGCGCAGAACCAGAACGTCCAGGGGGCGTAGAGGGCCGTCTGCGCGCCGTCGGCGATGAGGCTGCCCAGCGAGACGTCGGGCGGCTGGATGCCGAACCCGAAGTAGGACAGGGACGTCTCGGTGAGGATCGCGGTGCTGACGTTGAGCGTGGCGTCGACGACCAGCAGCGAGGACATGTTGGGGATCACGTGCCGGAAGACGATCCTCGTCGGGGGCACGCCCATGAACCTGGCCGCGTGGATGAACTCCCGCTCCCTGAGCGAGATGGTCATGCTCCGGACGATCTTCGAGGTGACCATCCAGAGAAAGAGCGCCAGCACCAGCACGAACACCGGCCACTGCCCCCCGGTGAAGAGCGGGGACATGATCGCCAGGATCAGGAAGGCCGGGAGCACCAGCAGCAGGTCGGTCAGCCAGGTCAGCGCCCGGTCGGTCCAGCCTCCGAAGTATCCGGCGAAGGCTCCCACCACGGCCGCGAGCGCGGTGCCGACCACCGCGGCGAGCAGGCCGACGATCAGGGACCTCTGCATGCCGCGCAGCGTGACCGCGTACACGTCGGCGCCGGTCTGCAGGGTTCCCCACCAGTGCTCGGCGGAGGGCGGCGCGAGGAAGGCCGTGTAGTCCTTCGAGGCGTACGTCCAGCGGGTGAGGTGGGGCCCGGCGAAGGCGAGCAGGAAGATCAGCACGAGCAGCGCGAAGCCGGTCCTGCCCCGGCCCGAGCGCAGGAGGCGGCCCATGACCACCCGCAGCCGCGAGGGCGCCTTGATCCTGTCGACGGACGCCTGCTGTTCGGCGAGTTCCTCGTCGGCGATGGTCATCTCCGGCTCACCCCACCCGGACGCGCGGGTCGAGGACGGCGTGCAGCACGTCGGAGGCGAGCGAGGCCAGCAGCACGGCCAGCGCGGCGAAGCAGCTGATCGCCGCGACGGTGTTGACGTCGTTGGTGGAGATCGAGTCGACCAGCTGCTCCCCCATGCCGTGCCAGCCGAAGATCTTTTCGGTGAAGGTGGTGCCGACCAGCAGCGACCCGAAGGTGAAGGCGAAGTAGGTGACCGCCGGGATCAGCGCGGTGCGCAGCGCGTGCCGGGTCAGCGCGGCGCGGCGGCTCAGCCCCTTGGCCATGGCCGTGCGGATGAAGTCGGCGCCGAGCACGTCGAGCATCATGTTGCGCTGGTAGCGGCTGTAGACGGCGACCAGTCCGAGCGACAGCGACAGCGTGGGCAGGGCCAGGTGCCGGATCCGGTCGAGCGCGGCGGCGCCGAACCCTCCCTGCAGGCCGGGGGTCGCCTCGCCGCTGACGAGGAGGATCTGGGTGCCGGCCGCCTCGTTGAGCCGGATCGCGGCGATGATCAGCATGTTGGCCAGCACCACCGTGGGGACCGCGAGGACGACGAAGGACAGGCCGGTCGACAACCGGTCGAAGAGGCCGTACTGCCGGACCGCGGCGTAGGCGCCGATGAGCACGCCGGTGACGCTGCCGAGGATCAGCCCGATCGTGATCAGGCGCAGCGTGACGCCGATCCGGCGCCCGAGGTCGTCGCCGACCGAGCCTCCGGCCACCGTCTTGCCGAAGTCGCCGCGCGCGAGACCGCCCGCCCAGGTCAGGTAGCGCTCGAACAGCGGGGTGCGGTCGTTCAGGTTGAGGTCGGTGAGGCGCGCGTCGACGACGGCCGGGGGGATCGGGGGGTTGCGGCCCTCGTAGTTGGATCGCGGGTTGAGGGCGGAGGCGGCCAGCATGTAGGCCAGGCTGGTGGCCACGACGATCAGCACCAGGTAGTTGAGCAGCCTGCGGGCAAGGAATCCCGCCATCTTTCCTCCTCCGGAGCCCCGCCGCTGTCAGTGACCATCTTGCTACACTCGGCGACCGGTGGGCTGCATAGCGTACCGAATCGGAGGGATCTCGGTGAGAGATGGCGTCGCCGGGCCCGCGGGTCAGCCGACCGGATCCGCGATGGGGCCTGGCGGGCCCGGAGCACACCCGGGCTGGTCCGGGACCATCTCCCGGAGAGCCGGGGTCACCTCCCGGCGAGCCGGGTCACTTCCCGGCGAGTTCGTCCACGGCGGCGCGCAGGTCGGCGCTGGTGATGGTGGTCAGGTCGGCGGCGCTGGCGGTGGCGCCGCCGAGGGCGGCCAGGCGGACGTCCCTGCGCATCGCGGCGCGTTCGAAGAGCGAGCGCGCGAACCTGCCGTTGCCGAGACCGTCGATCAGGCCCTCGTCGCAGACCCAGGTGAAGACCTCGGCCAGGTCGCGGCGGGCGGCGTCGTCGAACCTGTCGCCCGACTCGTCGGCGAGCAGCACCGCGATCTCGGTGAGCTCTCCCGGGGAGTACGAGGGAAACTGCACCCGCTGGTTGAACCTGCTGCCCAGGCCCGGGTTGGACGACAGGAAGGCGTTCATCTCCCGCTCGTACCCGGCCAGGATGATCACCAGCCGGTCGCGGTCGTCCTCGGCCCGCTTGAGCAGCGTCTGCACGGCCTCGGCGCCGAAGGCGTCACCCCCGCTGTAGCCGGAGTTGACCAGGCCGTACGCCTCGTCGACGAACAGCACCCCGCCGAGCGCCCGGTCGACCAGTTCGTTCGTCTTGATCGAGGTGGCGCCGAGGTGCTGGCCGACGAGGTCGGCCCGCTGGGCCTCCACCACGTCGGGCTGGGCGAGCAGGCCCAGCGCGGCGAAGATGCGGCCCAGGATGCGGGCCACGGTGGTCTTGCCGGTGCCGGGCGGCCCGGCGAAGACGAAGTGCCGCATCTGCGGCGGCGTCGGCAGCCCTCGCTCCTGGCGCATCTTCGCCACCCTGAGCTGCGCGGTGATCGCGTGCACCTGCCGCTTGACCGGCTCCAGGCCCGCCATGCGGTCGAGGTCGGCCAGGGCCTCCTCGAGGGAGGGGGCGACCTGGTAGCCCCGGTAGCGGGCGGTGAGCTCGTCGAAGGCCTTGACGACGTCGCTCTCGACCGTGGTGACCAGGTCCTCGGTGGTGGGCGCGCCGCCCGCCCCCACCACGCGCACGTCCCTGGCCTGCGCGACGGCCTCCACGAGACTGCGGACGAACCGGGCGTTGCCCAGGTCGTCGACGATCGCGCGCCGGTGGATGTCCTCGAAGCGGGCGAGCAGGGCGGGCGCGGCCTCGGGCGCCATCCGGTCGCCCCGGCGCCGCTGCAGCAGTTCGGTGATCTGGAGCAGTTCCTCGGGGGCGTAGCTGGGGAAGCGGACCCTGCTGGAGAACCGGCTGGACAGGCCGGGGTTGGACGCCAGGAAGGTGGCCATCTCCTTCTCGTATCCGGCCAGGATGACGATCAGCCGGTCGCGGTCGTCCTCGGCCCGCTTGAGCAGTGTCTGCACGGCCTCCGCGCCGAACCTGTCGGGCTGGCCGTCACCGGAGTTGATCAGGCTGTACGCCTCGTCGACGAACAGCACCCCGCCGAGCGCCCGGTCGACCAGCTCGTTCGTCTTGATCGCGGTGGCCCCGAGGAACTCCCCCACCAGGTCGGCCCGCTGGGCCTCCACCACGTAGGGGGTCTCCAGCAGGCCGAAGGCATAGAAGATCTTCGCGACGGTCCTGGCCACGCTGGTCTTGCCGGTGCCCGGCGGGCCGACGAACACGAAGTGCCGCATCGGCGGCTCGGTGGAGTATCCGGCCTCCTTGCGCAGCCTGGCCGCCTCGATCGAGGCGGCGATCGAGCGGACCTGCTCCTTCACCGGGGCGAGGCCGATCATGGCGTCCAGCTCGCCGAGCGCCTCCTCCACCGAGATGGGCGGCGGCGCGTCCCGCTCGCCGGCCCCCTGGGCGGAGGGGAGGTGGCCACCCTCGCGGACCCGGAGCCCGGCCTGGTGCCGCTCCCCCGCCTCCAGCACGACCCGCGCCCGGCGGGCCTGCAGGAACCGGTGGACCAGCACCCCGGCCGCCACGGCGTACGCGGCCCAGATGGCCGGGTACGCCCCGACCCCGGGGACGACCACGCCGAGCAGGACGGCCGTCAGCCCGGCGGGTACCAGTGCCATGACCGTGGTCACCCACGGGGGGACCCAGCGGATGAGGTGGGCGGCTCCGGCGACCAGGGGGCCGAGGAGCATCAGCGCCGTCGGGATCGGCGAGTTCAGGCCGAAGACGACGGTCTGGAAGATCAGGTTTCCCGCCAGCCAGCCGAGCACCACGAGCAGGGTGGCGGCCGCGCGGGGGAAGCTCAGGGTCAGCGCCGCGAAGCCGAGCAGCGTCAGCGTGACGAAGATCGTGTTGAGGATCGGCCAGCCGAGTCCCAGCGCCAGCCCGACCGCTCCGGCCAGCACCGCGACGTAGATCAGCCTGCGCAGGGGCGGCGAGAGCCGGAAGTATCCCAGCCGCACCTGCTCGAACAGATCCCGTGCCGCCGCGCGCCCCGCCGGACGGGCCCTGCTGGATTCCCGCATCACGCCTCCCCGGTCCGCCCCCGGTTATACCGCAACAAGGGGACGTTTGCGCGTGCCTGAGGGTCACGCCACGCCGTCGCGCGGGCACGATCAGATATACGGATGAGAACGGATGAAACCAGCGTCCGAGGCAGCAAGCTCGCCCCGCGCCGTCCCTCCGGCCCCACACTTCCCTGTGCCGCCGCCGCGCCCCGCGCGCGGCGGCCCGCGCCCGCGTTCCCCGCGGGTGGCACGGCCCGGTCCCGGCCGCCGGCCGTCGCCCGTCCGCACGGGGAGACACACCGGGAGACGGGCATGGAAATGTCACCGCCCGGCAAGGCGGCACGGCGCTCCGGGAGGGAGGCTCAACCGCGGTGTGCCCGGCGCTCCGGGAGGCGGTTCAGCCGCGGTGTGCCCGGCCCTGGTGGCGGCCGGGATACTCGCCGACCACGACCTCCTTGGGAGTGATCCTCAGCAAGTCGGCCTCGGTGTCGCCGATGGCGATGCCGCGTACCTCGGCCCAGAAGCGGCGGTCGAGCGGATCGGCGACGAAGACCGCCACCCTGGGGTCGCGCTCGGCGGCCTCCCAGGCGTCGGAGGCGGCGATCAGGCGCAGCTCGCCGCTCGGGCCGACCGAGCTGACCGCGCCGACGGCGAGCGCGCGCGGGCCGCTGGGGTCGGCGTAGGCGAGCACCACTCCCCGCGCGTAGGTGAAGGCCGCGCGCACCTCCCCGCTGAGCCCCACCGGCGGCCCGGCGTCGCCGGGAAGGCGGCTCCCGCGGCCGTCGCACATGACCAGCGAGGCCCGCCACGGCCCCGGTGCGCCCCGCCACCACGCCCGTACCGACCTCGCGGCGAATATCGCCATCGGTACGGCCAGCAGCGCGATCCCGGCCCACCAGGCCCACTCGCCCACCGTGACGAGCCCGAGGGCAGGTGCCGCTCCGGCCGCGCCGAGCAGGACCGACGCCGAGGCGGACAGGGCCAGCGCCGCCGCCAGCCCGTGGTCCGAGGCCAGCGCGCGGGCGAGGCCGGGGGCCGTGCCGGCCCGGCCGCGGGCCCAGCCGAGCGCGAGCGGCACGACGAGCGCGGCCGGCGCCCAGCTCCGCTCGTCCAGCACGACGACCGCCACCACGACCGCCACCGGCACCGACCAGACCCGGCCCGCCACCAGCCAGAGGGTCACGTTCACGTCGCGCCTGGCCGTGCGGTCGCCACCGGCGGCGGCGAACTCGGCCAGCGCCCTGATCGGCCGCCCGCGCCACGCCTCGACGAGCACGCGCAGGACGAGCAGCACCGTCCCGTTGAGGAGCACCAGCCCGGCGAGACCCGCCCAGACCACCCCCTGCGCGCCCGGCACCGGGGCGGAGAGGAGGGGTGGGGCCTCCGCGGGGAGGGTGGCCACGGCCGCGACGTACGCGGCCACGGCGACCAGAGTGATCGAGACCGACATGCCGAGCCAGAGGTCGCGTACGAGCATGCGCGGCACGTACGACCAGAGCCTGACCCGGTGCGCCTGCCTGAGGGTGATCGCCAGGACCGCGAGCAACACCAGCCCGCCGCCGATCCTCGCCACGGAGGCCAGGCCGAACCCGAACTCCGCCGCGCAGACCACGACGAGGGCGACGGCCAGCAGGACGCGGGTCTGCCGCGACCACCTCTCCAGGGCGCGCCTGGCCCTGCCGGTCTCACGCGGGTCGACCGGCCAGGCGGGGTCGTGGTGGGCGCGCGGGCGTTCCCAGCGCAGCCGGGTCAGGCCGAGGTTGATCCTGGCGCCGGGATGGTCCGGCAGGCGGCGCAGCGCCTCGCGGTAGGCGGTCTCCGCGAGGTCGTACTCACCTCTCAGCAGCGCGAGGTCACCGGCGAGGACGTGCGGGTCCGGCTCCTCCGGCGCGTAGCGGACGGCTCTGGCCGCCTGGGCCCGCGACTCGCGCCAGCGCCCCGGCACCCTGCGCAGCGCGGCTCCCAGGCGCATCCGCGCGGCCCAGGAGCCCGGCGCGAGGCGTACGGCCTCCTCGGCGGCCGCCACGGCCTCCGCGTCGCGGCCGAGCCGCTCGAACGCGAGGCTGGCCAGGCGGTATCCCCAGTCCGCGCCGGACTCCGAGCGGGGGTCGAGATCCAGCGCCCTGCGGGCCGCCTCCAGCGCGGCCTCGGGCCGGTCGCGGCCCAGCCACGCGGCGGCCACGGCGCACCACTGCCGGGGGTCGGCGGGATCCCGTGGCTGCGGAACGGGGACCGAGGCGGGGTCGCGCTCGCGCTCGTGCCGGGAGTCGGCGGGGTCCCGCGGTGGCACGTGGGACCGGCCGAGGTCATACCCGTGCCGGGGGTCGGCGGGGTCCCGCGGTGGCGGGGAAACCCGGCCGGAGTCCTTCCCGTGTCCGGAGTCGGCGGGGTCCCGCAGTGGCGGGGAAACCCGGCCGGAGTCCTTCCCGTGCCGGGGGTCGGTGGGGTCCCGCGGTGGCGGGACCGGAGCGGAGTCGTTTCCGCCGGGCCCGCTCACCACGGCGGCTCACGGGCCTCGCGCTGACTCCCCACGATCGCCATGGTCCGTGCGAGATCACTTTTTGCCTAGACGACGGTATATGCCTGTATCTCTCTAGAGAGGTCGCCGACGACCTCGTGAAGGGCCGAATATTGGCCCAATCGGGGCCGTAAAACGGACATAACTACGTGAATCAATCACCCAATGCCGCCCCGGGCACTGCCCGACTTCGCCTAAGCTGCGACGCATGTTCGTCCAGGCCGGCAAATCCTGAGCGGCTCATGACCACCGTCATGGCCAGGCGCGCGGACGGCGACCCGCGGGCGTCCGGGGCCGGCCGGTGGTCGGTCCTCGCCGTCCTCTGCTTCAGCCTGCTGCTGATCGCGGTGGACGCCACGGTGCTGCACATCGCGGTACCGGCGCTGACGGCCGCCCTCGAACCGTCCTCCGTGGAGCTGCTGTGGATCATCGACGTCTACTCGCTGATGGTCGCGCCGCTGCTGCTGACCTTCGGCACCCTCGGTGACCGCTACGGGCGCAAGCGCCTGGTGCTGGCCGGATACCTGGTCTTCGGCGTCGCCTCGGCCGCGGCGGCGTTCGCGCCGACCCCGCTCGCGCTGATCTCCGCACGCGCGCTGCTCGGCCTCGGCGGAGCGATGATCATGCCCGCCACGCTCTCGATCATCCGGCAGGTCTTCACCGACCGGCACGAGCGGGCGATCGCGCTGGGCGTGTGGAGCGCGGTGGCCGCGGCCGGGGCCGCGGTCGGCCCGCTCGTCGGAGGGGTGCTCGTCGAGCACTTCTGGTGGGGCGCCGTCTTCCTGATCAACGTTCCCATCCTGGTGGTCCTGCTGCCCGTCGCGGCCAGGCTCCTTCCCGAGTCCCGCAAGCGCGCCGGCCAGCCGTGGGACGCGCTCAGCGCGTTGCTGTCGGTGCTGGGCATCCTCGGGGTGGCCTTCGGCCTGAAGGAGGCCGGGGCCGGGCATCCGGGCGGGCTGGCGGCGTTCCTGGGCGGGATTTGGCTGCTGGTCTGGTTCGTCCGCAGGCAGCGGCGGCTGGCCTTCCCCCTGCTGGACCTGAGCCTGTTCCGGCGGCGGGCGTTCCGCGCCGGGGTGGGCGCCGTGCTGCTCACGGTCTTCGCCCTGGTCGGGCTGGAGCTCATGCTCGCCCAGTATCTCCAGCTCGTCCTCGGTGACAGCCCGCTCCAGGCGGCCGTACGGATGCTCCCCCTCATGATCGCCTCGATCACGGGCGGCCTGGCCGGCGCGCGGCTGCTGCGCCGGTTCGGGCTGCGCGCCACGATGGGCGGCGGGCTGGCGCTGACCGCCGTCTCCCTCGCCCCCACCCTGACCTGGCACACCGAGGGGCACCCGGTGGCCCTGACGCTCTGCTTCGTCGGCATCGGCTTCGGCATCCAGGTCGCCCTGCTGGCCGCCTCCGACACGATCATGTCGTCCACTCCGGAGTCCCACGCTGGCGGCGCCGCCGCAATCGAGGAGACCGCCTACGAGCTGGGCGCGGGGCTCGGGGTCGCGGTGCTCGGCACGATCACCACGGCCGTGTACGCCCCCGCGCTCGCCTCGGTCCACGGCGTCGCGCCCGCGATGATGGACGAGGCCCGCCAGTCGCTCGCCTCCGCCGCGCACGTGGCGCGGGAGATCGGCGGCGGCGTGGGGGACGCCCTGCTCGGCGCGGCCCGCGTCGCGTTCGTCTCCGGCCTGCACGCGACGGTGGCGGTGAGCGTGTTCCTGCTCGGCGCCACCGCGCTGGCCGTGACGCTCCTGGTGCCCCGCCGGCCCGGTGGACAGGAGGACGACCCCTCGTGAAGGGTTTGGAAAGCCCCTGCTCGGTCATTTATCGGTCAAGCATGGGCAAGAACGGGGAATCTAACCAGAATGAGGAACCGTGCGACAAACCCTTCATGATCTTGCTTCCCTGGCGGCCAGACTGGGCGTGGGCGGGATCTTCTTCGCCAACGGCTGGCACAAGCTCGAAGCGGGCCTGAACGCCACCTCCGAGCAGTTCGCGGCCCTGGGCGCCTCCGGGGCGTACGCCTACGTGTGGGCCGCCACCACCATGCTGACGGAACTCATCGGCGGCGCCCTGCTGGTGGCCGGCCTCGCGGTGGCCGCGTGCGGGCTCCTGTTGTTCGCCGAGGCCCTCGCCGTGTTCATCCTGGCCAGCGGCGAGGCGGGCCTGCCGCTCACCGGCGGCGACGCCAAGCTGATCGTGGCGCTCGGGGCCGCCTCCATACTGCTCGCGGTCGGCGGCGCGGGCCGCCTGTCGGTCGACCACATGGTGGTGATCAAGCGCCGCGAGGCCGAGGCCGCCGAGGACTTCGCCGCCGAGGCCGAGGCCGACGACGTCATCGCCGCGCTGCGCGAGCCTGAGACTCCCCCCGCGCCCGCCCGGCCCACCGGGGGGAAGAAGCCCGGCGAGTCCGCTCCGCCCGCCTCGCAGCGGCCCGCCGGGGGACCCGCTTCGGAGGGACCCGCCTCGGAGGGCGCGACCGACACCGCGGAGTTCCCCGCCGCCACCCGTCCCCGTACGCGCACCCGCAAGCCCCCGTCCGGTGCCGCCGCGTCCGTGCCTCCCGCGACGCCCGCGACCACGCCCACGCCGGTCCCGGCGCCCGTGCCCGGCAAGACCGGCGACACCCTCGTGGCAGGAAAGAAGGACGAGCCCTCCGGGAGCTGACCATTTTTAGGCGACATACCTCCCTTTAGGGACAAGAGGCTTTCTTCTTCATTTAATGAGATTCACGGGGAGGCGCCGTACCCGCACAATGATCGGATGCGCCTCCCCGGCTGGTTCGCGGAGCGGGTCGAGCCCGCCCCGCCGGAGACCGAACTCCGCGTCTCCACCCTCGAACTCTTCTTCGACCTGGTCTTCGTCTTCACCGTCACCCAGCTCACCGGCCTCATGGTCGACGGCCTGCAGGACGGCAGGCCCGCCGAGAGCGCGCTGCGCGCGCTGCTGGTCTTCGGCGCCATCTGGTGGATGTACGCCGGTTACGCCTGGCTGACCAACGCCGTCCCGCCGACACGTCCCGCCCGCAGGGTGCTGATCCTGCTGGGCATGGCCGGATTCATGATCGTGGCACTGTCGATCCCCTCGGTGTTCGACGGCGACGGCCTGGCGTTCGCCATCGGGTACCTGCTGCTGATCGCCGTGCACGCCGGGCTGTACCTGCAGGTCACCTCGGCCTTCGCCCGGGTGCTCCCGTTCAACCTCGGCGGGGTCGCGCTCATCGGCCTGGCCGCCCTGGTCCCCGCGCCGTACACCTACCTGCTCTGGGCCGGCGCGGTGGCCCTGCTCTGGGGCAGCCCGTACTTCATCGGGCAGAAGGGCTTCAACCTCCGGGCCGGGCACATCGTCGAGCGCCACGGCCTGCTGGTGATCGTGGCGCTCGGCGAGTCGATCGTGGCGATCGGCATCGGCGCCAAGGGGCTCCACGTCGGCTTCGCCCTCGGCCTGGCGGCGGTGCTCGGCCTCGCGCTGGCCGCCAGCCTGTGGTGGCTCTACTTCGGCGGCGACGACGAGACGCGCGCCGAGCACACCCTGGAGGCGGCCGAGCCGGTGCGGCGCACCCGGCTGATCCTCGGCGCCTACTTCTACGCGCACATCCCGATGCTGCTGGGCATCGTCGCGGTCGCCGCGGGCGTCAAGAAGGCGATCGGCCACCCGGTGGACCCGTTGAAGTTCAGCGCGGCCCTCACCCTGGCCGCGGGGGTCGCCCTGTTCGTCGCGGGCGACGCCTGGTTCCGGCGTGTCCTCGGCATCGCGGGAAACGGGCTGCGGGCCGCGGGCGCGGTGGTCTCGCTCCTGACGGTCGCGCTCGGCCTCTGGTCGGCCCTCGCGCAGCTCACCGCGCTGACCGCGCTGGTGATCGCGGTGATCGTCCTGGAACGCCGCGCGGCCTCCGTCGCCGCTCCGGCTCCGTGAGGCGCACCCTCCTTTCCCGCACGTCCCGGCCCGCCGCTCCCGTACGGCGGAGCGCGCGGCTCCCCCCGTCACCGGCGACCTCGAAAAGCCCTCATCGGCCCGGTGGCGGGCCCGTCCCCGGCGTCACCCGGCGAGACCCTCGGCACGGTCCTGGGCGTCGAGGACCTCGTCGCCGTGGTCGAAGGCCCACTCGCCGAAGGCCCCGATCAGCGGCACCAGCGTCCGCCCCAGGTCGGTGAGCCCGTACTCGACCCGGGGCGGCGCCTCGGCGTAGGCCCGCCGGGAGACGAGGCCGTTGTACTCCAGCCTGCGCAGTGTCTCGGTGAGCACCTTCGCGCTGATCCCGCCGATCTCCTCGCGCAGCTCGCCGGGACGCCTGGGACCGGCGCGCAGGGCCCAGACGACGACGGCGTTCCAGGTGTTGCCGATCAGGTCGAAGGCGAGCCGGGCGCGGCAGTCGGCGAGGAACACTCCGGGGTCCTCCAGTCTTTCCGAGGCGTCACGCACCGAACGGTGCCTGACGGACTTTCTACCTTCGTCCTACACCAGCAGTCGAGCAGGGGAGGACGGATGCGCATCGGCATCCTCGGGGCGGGCCGCATGGCGGACGCGCTCGGAACGCACTGGGCCCGCGCGGGCCACGAACTGACGGTGAGCGGCCGGGACCCGGCGAAGGCCGCCGCCCTGGCGGGCAGGCTCGGACCCGCCGCGCGGGCGGGCACCTGGGAGGAGGCGGCGGTCTTCGGCGAGGTGACGCTGCTGGCCGTCCGCGACCACGCCGTGGCCGAGGTCCTGGAGGCCGCCGGGGCCGCCCGGGGGACGCTGGACGGGCGGGTGCTCGCCGACTGCGTCAACCCGGTCGTGCAGGGGCGGTTCACCCTGGCCACCGAGGGCGGTCCCTCGATGGCGCGGCGCGTCGCCGAGACGACCGGAGCCCGCGTCGTCAAGGCGTTCAACCTGTGTCACGAGGACGTCTGGCGGATGACGCCACCCGCCTTCGGCGGCGTCCCGCTGGCGGTGCCCCTCTGCGGTGACGACCCCGCCGCGCTGGCCGCCGTACGCTCCCTCGTCACCGATCTCGGATGCGTGCCGGTCGACGGCGGCGGCCTGGAACGCGCGGGCCTGCTGGAGGCGACCGCGGCGTTCATGATCGGCCTCTGGGTCGGCGGCGCGGACGCCCGCGCGGTGCTGCCACCCCTGGAGTACGCCTTCGGCGCCCCCGGCTGACCGCGTGCGCGCTGCGGTCCAACGGCGCGCGGGTCACAGGTCGCACGTCCGGGCGACCGCCGCCGTCGCCCCGGTGGCCGGGTGATCCGTCTATGCCGATCGGGGAGAGGGTTCCCGCCCTGTCGCCCGGGTGACAGGGCGGTCCTCCCTCCGCGCCGCCAGGATGATGAGCGCCCCGGCGACGGTCCCGGCGAAGAACGGGGACGGCACCAGAAGGACGCCGCCCAGCGCGCACCACGCCGCGAGGCCCCAGCCGATCCCGGCCGGCACGGCCACCCCGCGTCCGGCGAGGTGCCAGGTCAGGCAGCCCAGGAGGACCAGCGGCACGGAGAAGCTTCCCGGACCGGCCCAGAAGGCGAGGTCGTTCCGGAGGGATTCCACCGTCTTGCCGGCGCCCCCGCCCGTGAGCACGAGCGGGACGGCCGCCCACATCCCCCGGTCCACCCAGCCTGCGACGCCCTCCCTGGCGATGAGCACCGCCAGGGACAGATGCCCCGCTCCCAGCACGATCATGATCCCGCTCGCCCAGCGGAGCAGTCGCCTCCCGGATCTCATCGTGACCGTCCTTCCTCGTGCCCCGCCCCCGCGCGGGCACGATCGCGGTCGCGCCAGGCCTGTTCCCACTGCCGGGTCAGAGCCGGATAGACGATGAGATACCGGAAAGGCGCAATGGCGGCCATGTAGAGCCGCCCGAACCATCCGTTGGGCTTGACGAGGACGGCCATCCGCAGCTCGTGGTCGCCGCTCGCTCCCTGAACCCAGCCGAGATGCATCACGCCGTGCACGGTCGTGTTCGCCAGCTCGCGCGCGGCCTCCGTGTCGAGCTCGTAGACCGCCTTGAGGGGCATTCTCACGTCGTCCAGACCGCGCGGAGCGTCGCGGAGGTCGCTCGGCAGGCGGTCGCGGAGCGAGACGACCCGCGCGCCGACGCCCGCCGACGGTCTGTCCCAGCCGAGGAGCGCGCCGAGCTTCCACCGGACGGCGAACAGGAACCTCACCGGCCAGGGCTGCTTGGTGAATTCGAGCGCGGCGCGCATCGCCGCGAGCATCGTCGGGAAGTCCTCGGGCCCGGCTCCGGGGGTGCGGAACGACCACACGTCCTCGACCGTGAAGTCACTCGTGAGTTCGTGGACGCGCCATGGGCGCTCGGTATGGGCGGTCTCTGCGAGTCGCGGCACGGTTCGGCCCTTCGCTTATACGGTGCCGTATATTTCGTTTATACGGTACCGTACAACTTCAACGCGATCAATGGATGGAGCCGGATTCCCGCCGTGGCCCGTACACCACGAACCCGCTGGATAGAGGCGGGCCTCGAAGCCCTCGCCCAGGGAGGGCCCGACGCGGTCCGCGTCGAGACGCTCGCCACCCGGCTCGGCGTGACGAAGGGCGGGTTCTACGGATACTTCGACGGCCGTCCCGCGCTGCTCGCGGAGATGCTCGACGAGTGGGAGCGCCGCTGCACCAAGGAGGTCCTCGCCCAGGTCGACGCCGACGGTGGCGACGCCGCCGAGAAGATCCGGCGCGCCGGTCAGCTGACCTTCTCGGAGGACTTCCACCGGATCGACCTCGCGGTCCGGGCCTGGGCCCGCCAGGACCAGTCCGTCGCGACGCGCCTGAGGCGTGTCGACAACGAGCGCATGGAGTTCCTGCGGAGGATGTTCGGCACGTTCGTCACCGACCCCGAGGAGATCGAGGCTCGCAGCACCCTGGCGTTCGCGCTCGCGATCGGCCGCCACTTCATCGTCGTGGACCACCCCGGGCACACCAAACGCGAAGCCATCAGGCTCGCCGGAGACTACCTCCTGCGCCCGTGACGTCCCCCGGTCCGGGCAAAGCCACTCGGAAAGGGATCAGAGCTCGAAGCGGGCCACCCGGCGGAGCTTGTTCATGGCGTCCAGGGCGGCGACCTTGTAGGACTCGGCCAGGGTGGGGTAGTTGAAGACGGCGTCGACCAGATAGTCGATGGTGCCGCCGCAGCCCATGACGGCCTGGCCGATGTGCAGGAGTTCGGTGGCCCCGGTGCCGAAGACGTGCACGCCGAGCAGGGCGCGGGTGTCCGGGGAGACCAGGAGTTTCAACATGCCGTAGGTGTCGCCGATGATCTGGCCCCGGGCCAGCTCGCGGTAGCGGGAGATGCCGACCTCGAAGGGGACGTGGGAGGCGGTCAGCTCGTCCTCGGTGGGACCGATGAAGCTGATCTCGGGGATGGTGTAGATGCCGATCGGCTGCAGGTGGTGGATGCCGCGCAGCGGTTCGCCGCAGGCGTGGTGGGCGGCGATGCGGCCCTGCTCCATGGAGGTGGCGGCCAGGGAGGGGAAACCGATGACGTCGCCGACGGCGTAGATGTGCGGCACGGCGGTGCGGTAGTGCTCGTCGACCTGGATGCGGCCCCGGGCGTCGGCGGACAGCTCAGCGGCCTCCAGGGCGAGCTCGTCGGTCATGCCGTGGCGTCCGGCCGAGTACATCACCGTCTCCGCGGGGATCCGCTTGCCGCTCTCCAGCACGGTCAGCGCGCCCCGGGGGCGGCGCTCCACGGCGGCGACGGTCTCGCCGAAGCGGAAGGTCACCGCCAGGTCGCGCAGGTGGTACTTGAGCGCCTCGACGATCTCCAGGTCGCAGAAGTCGAGCATCCGGTCGCGGCGCTCGACCACGGTCACCTTGGTGCCCAGCGCGGCGAACATGGAGGCGTACTCGATGCCGATCACCCCGGCCCCCACGACCACCATCGAGTCGGGGATGTCCTGCAGCTGCAGGATGCCGTCCGAGTCGATGATCGTGTGGCCGTCGAACTCCACGGTGTCGGGGCGGGCCGGCCGGGTGCCGGTGGCGATGACGATCTTGTCGGCGGTGACCTTGGTCTCGTGGCCGTGCTCGTCGACGACGCCGATCGTGTGCGGGTCCACGAAGTGGCCGTGCCCGTTGAGCGTCGCCACGTGGTTGCGCGACAGCTGGCTGCGGATCACGTCGATCTCCCGGCCGATCACGTGCTGGGTACGGATCCCCAGGTCCGCCGCGGTGATCTCGTCCTTCACCCGGTAACTCTGGCCGTACATGCCGCGCTGGTTGAGGCCCGTCAGGTGCAGGACGGCCTCGCGCAGTGTCTTGGAGGGGATGGTGCCGGTGTTGATGCACACCCCGCCGAGCATGTTGCGCCGCTCGACGAGCGCGACCCGCCGTTCGAGTTTCGCCGCGGCGATCGCGGCCTTCTGACCGCCCGGCCCGGAACCGAGAACGAGGACATCAAAATCCCACATAGGCCCCAGTGTGAAGGTAGGAGGCGGTCTCAGCCAGACTCACGGAATACCAGATCGTGCCAGTCTCGTTAACACCGCCTCACACCGTCGGGTGAGTTCGACGTCCCCGGTGTCCGGACGGCACCGAGCGCCGTCACCGCGTCGCGGCACGGGCCGCGACGCGACTCCGGAACCTCACACCTCCGCGGCGACCCGGTCCACGATCGCGGTCGCCCCCTCCTTCCTCGCGCAGTGGGCGCAGCAGAACCAGTGCTGCCCCGCCGCGACACCGTGCCCGACGATCCGGACGCCGCAGTGCTCGCAGATGGGCGCCATCCGCTGGATCGCGCACTCGAAGCTGTCGAAGACGTGCACCTTGCCCTGGGCGTGCACCTCGAAGCTCATGTCGTAGTCGTTACCGCACGTTTCACAGCTCGCCATGTTTCCCCCCGAAAATCATCGGCATTCCCAGGGAAAGTCGTACCCAGGTATCCGCAGGTCAGACAATCCGTCCCGCCACGATCACCCCGGCGGCCAGCAGCGCCAGCACCGCCAGCGCGACCGGCAGCAGGGGAAGCAGCCGGGCGAACCTCTCGCGCGCCACGAGGCGGGCGCGGTCGGCCTCGATCCACTCCCCCAGCCGTGGCCAGGCGTACGGAAGCGCCTGGTGGACCAGACGCGTCCCCTCCCGCCGATGCGCGACCAGCCCCGCGAAGCCGCGCAGGACGCGCTCGGATCCGGCGGGCACCCTGGCCTCGCGGGCGACCGGCTGGCCGTCGGGGGCGATGGCGACGAGTCTCAGGAACACCGCGGGCGCGCGCTCCCGGTCCGCCGGGCCGAGCGCGGCGTACGCGGACTCGGCCAGCGCCCCCAGCCCGGGGTCGTCGCAGGCCGTACGGATCCGGGCCGCCATCTCGGTCCCCGCCCGCAGCAGCGCGGCCGTCCCGGGATCCGGGGCGCGCCCGGGGAGCAGGGCGATCAGCAGGTCGCGGGCGGCCGGCCTGGAGTGGGGGTCCTTGGCGAGCGCGGCGGCGGCCAGCGGCCGCAGGAGCCGGGGCAGCGGGCCCAGGTCGGGGTCGAGCGAGAGGATCCGGTGCATCACCGCGCCCAGGCTGCCCGCCGCGAACGGGTCCTCGCCGGTCGCGGCGTACAGCACGATCCCGCCCCAGGCGAACACGTCGGCGGCCGTGCCCGCCGCGCCGCCGGTGAACACCTCGGGCGCCGTGTACGACGGCACCCGAGCCCTGAGCCCGGTGGCGGTCAGCGACATCACCCGCCCGGGGGCCGTCCCGAATCCGATGACCCTGGGACCGTCCCCGCCGAGGATCACGTTGTCGGGCGTGAGGTCGCGGTGGACCACCCCGGCGTCGTGAAGGGCGGTCAGCGCGGTGGCGATCGCGGCCGCGAGGCCGTGCAGGTCGTCGCCGCCGAAGACCCGCCCGGCCCGGCGCAGGCTGGGGCCCTCCACGTACCGGCTGACGATGTACGGCCTGGGTCCGTCGAGGTCGGCGTCCAGCACGCTCGCCGTGCAGGACGAGGCGACACGGCGGGCGGCGGCGGCCTCGGCGGGCGCCTCACCTCCCGGGCGGCCGTGCAGGACCGTCACCGCGACCCGCTCCCCGCCCTGGCCGTACCCCTCGTAGACCACGCCCAGGGCGCCGGCCCCCAGCCGTCCGGCGAGACGGTAGCCGCCCAGCCGCCAGGGATCGCCCACGATCAACTCCCGCGCCACTCTCATGCGGTGTTTGATGCGACCCGCGGAAAAAATGTTTCCCTCGACGAGGACGAACGTCGGGTCGCCCCGGGCTCTCGAGGAGCGCCCGGTGTTCCCGGTCCCTTCGCCCGGCCCCGGCCGGCCCGCGCGCCTCCCCTCAGGTACACCCGGCCGGGCCTCACGGGCCGGCCGCGGCGGCACCTCGGCAGGGGTCGGTCCGGGGTCAGGATCGCCGGGGGGCGCGGCGCCCCGCGCGCCGGGCGAGTTCTTCGTCGTCCACCAGGGTGAGCATCGGCTTACCGGGCTCGCACAGCATCGTGACGGTGAAACGGACCGGGACGTCGTCGCGGTTGTTGCCGTCCTGATAGTGGACGACGTCGCCGCCCGGCTCCCAGAACGCCTCCCCGGCGCGGATGACACGCTCGGGCTCGCCTTCCAGCTCGAACAGCATCTCGCCTTCCATCACGTAGCCGAACGCCGGCCCCGAGTGCCAGTGCGGCGGTGTGCCGGGGTCGCCGGGCGGGAACTCGATGACCACGGTCATCACGTGCGCTCCCTCCGGAATGAACGGCGGCTCCACCTCCTGCAGCAGGGTGAGCGCCGTCTGCCACGCGGTCGATCGCGGCTCGCGCCCGGCGGGCGTCGGATCGTTGTCCTGCATGGGAGGTACCTCCGTGACGGATGGGTGATGGAGCCGGGCCCGCGCCCGGCGGGGACGCGTTATTTTCCGGTGGCGGCGGTGGCCCGGCCGGGCCAGTCCTCGTACCGGATCTCGCCGAGGATCGCGTCGTCGCCCTCCGGCACCAGGGATCCCTCGGCCAGTTCGGCTCCGAAGTAGCGCGCGTGCGGATCCGCGACCACCTCGCGCGGGTCCTCCCAGGCGGCCAGGGCGTCCAGGAAGAACCTGTCCATCCGGAACCTCTCGGGCCCGGCGACCTCGACCCTCCCGTTCACCGGCGGGCCCACCGCGACCTCGCCGACCACCCGGGCGACGTCGTCGCCCGCGACGGGCTGGTAGGACACCGGTGCCACCCGGACCGTGCCTCCGTCGGTGGCCGCGTCGGTGGCCGCGTCGGCGATGCCGCGGGTGAACTCGAAGAACTGGGTGGCGTGCACGATGGAGTAGGGGATCGAGGAGTCCTCGATCAGCTTCTCCTGGGCGATCTTCGCCCGGAAGTAGCCGCTCTGGGGCAGCCGCGCGGTTCCCACCACAGACAGCGCGACGTGGTGGCCGACGCCCGCCGCCTTCTCCGCGGCGAGCAGGTTCCGGGTGGAGGTCTCGAAGAACTCGAGGACCTCGGCGGCCTCGAAGGACGGGGAGTTCGACACGTCGATCACCACGTCCGCGCCGGCCAGGACGTCGGCGAGACCTTCGCCGGTGAGGGTGTCGACGCCGGTGTTCGGCGACGCCGCCACCGCCTCGTGGCCCTGCTCGCCGAGCCTCGCCACGAGTTTCGACCCGATCAGGCCGGTACCGCCGATCACCACGATCTTCATGACAACCCTTCCCGTCCCCCGAAGGTGCCCCTCGCCACCCGGTCACCGGCTAAGACAGGACAGCCCCACGACCTGTGACGGCTCGGCCGGAAATCCCTCCGGTAATGGATTCCCTGTGCCGGGGTGGCACAGGGCGGGGTCTCGCCCAAGTGAGTCCAAAATCCACATTGGAATGATCTCGAAGGGATGGCCGGGTGGGTGATGTCGATGGGCTCGGGCGGCGCTGGCGGCGCCGGCCCGGTCGCGGTGGGGCCGGAGGTGCCGCTCCCGCCGGGAGGGCACCATGACATCACGGTGACGTCACGGTGACGTCGCCGTCGGAACGAATCACTCAAGCAGGGCAGACGTCGCGATAGGGCAGGTCCCCCAGGTAGGTTCGCCACTCCTCGCGCGACAGGGTGCGGCCCGCGCGCTCGCAGACCGCCCGCGCCACCGCCTCCGGCTCGACCGGGTACTCGCTCAGGGCGCCCGCCGTGTCGACGGCGATCAGCCTGGCGCCGTCGGGGCTGAACGCCAGCGTCTGGAGGTCTCCGGGCTGGGCGATGATCGGCTGGCCGAGGCGGCGCCCGGTCTCGGCGTCCCAGATCCCCACCGACCGCTCGGTCATCGCCGCGGCGATGACGCCGCCTCGGGGCGAGTACGTCAGGTCGGCCCCCGTTCCCTCCTCGCCCCTGATCATGCTGCCCACCCGCTTCCTGCCCCGGGTCTCGAACACCGAGATCCGCCCTTTCTTGTCGGCGACGGCGAAGCGGGCACCGTCCGCGCCGAAGGCCAGCGCGATCGCCGGGATGCCGACGGTGGGCGAGCCGTAGGTC
Source organism: Streptosporangium sp. G12 (assembly GCF_052983175.1). NCBI lineage: Bacteria > Bacillati > Actinomycetota > Actinomycetes > Streptosporangiales > Streptosporangiaceae > Streptosporangium > Streptosporangium sp. G12. The sequence goes on from NZ_JBRIQO010000005.1 coordinate 291,867, forward strand.
TCGCCGAACGGCTCGCCGGTGCCCGCGTCCAGCAGCCGATGCTCACCGCCCGCGACCGCGAGCGCCTCGCCGTCGGGGGTGAAGACCAGCCCCTCGGTTATCTCCTGGGGCCGTGACCAGCGGAGCCGGCCACTGGGCACGTCCCAGAGGTGGATCTCCCCCTCGGGCTGCGTCGCGGCGTCGTAGTAAAGGGTGTACGAGGCCACGGCGGTGCCGTCGGGGCTGATCGCCACGGCGGGCGTCTGGCCGCCGCGGGCGGGGGTGACGGTGGCGATCCGCTTGAAGGTGGCGGTGTCCCAGACGGTCAGCCGGGGGCTGTCCGAGCCCTCGTTGGCCACCAGCCGCCTGCCGTCGGCGCTGAAGGCCATCTGGAAGAAGTTGTCGGCGCCCTTGGGCCCGATCTCCAGCGAGCCCAGGCGGGCGCGCCGCCCGACGTCGCGGATCACGATCTTGCTCGCCCCGTCCGCCCTGGAGGCGAGCAGCCGCCCGCCGGGGCTGAGGGCCGCCCAGCGGGTCCCCGGGCCCTTCAGCGTGACCGGCCTGGTCAGCGCGGAGACGTCGAGGCTCGTCACCGCGTCCTCCGTGAGGTAGCGCAGGGTGCGCCCGTCCGGGTCGAAGGCCACGACGGGCTCGTACGCGTCGATCCTCTGGGTGAGCAGCAGCCTGCCGTCCCCGACCCGCCAGACCCGCAGCGCCGTGTCGACCGCCGAGGCCAGAAAGCGCCCGTCGGGGCTGAAGACGAGATCCTCGGTCATGCCCTCGTCGAAGGAGGTGTCCAGCTTCGTCCCGGTGAACGCGTCACGCAGCTCGATGGTCTTGCCCCTGCCGACGGCGACGGTCGCGCCGTCGGGACTGTAGGCCACTCTCGGCACGCAGAAGTTGCAGCGGCTTCCCAGCGGGATCCTGCGCAGGCCGTCCAGGGTGAAGGCCGCCGCCTCGCCGTTGATGTCCCCGGTCGCGAACCCGCGCCCGTCCGCCGAGACGTCGCCGCCGACGGCCCCTCCCAGCGGGGAGTGCTTCCGGCCGGTCGCGATGTTCCAGACGGTGAACCCCTCCCCCTGGCCGACCATGAGCCAGTCGTCGGACCGTCCGAAGGACGCTGTGGTGTCGCCGCCCGCGTTCCGGCCCTGGACCTCCATGACGGCGCCGGTCGGCCTGCCGGTCCGCACGTCCCAGATCCTCAGCCTCTGACCGCTGATCACGGCGAGCCTGCCGCCTCGCGGGCTCAGCGCGATCCCGCGCAGCTCGCCGCCGATCCCGGTGAAGCCGCCGACGCGCCTGCCGGTCCGCACGTCCCAGACGCGCGCCTCGCCGTCGCTCGCGCTGACGAGGGTGCGCCCGTCGGCGCTCAGCGCCCGGAGGGTCTGTATCCCGGTGGCCGGGTCGTGGAAGGCGGCCGTCTCCCGCTGGGCCAGCGAACCGGCCAGGCTCGCCCTCGCCTCGACCACCGGCGCCAGCCGCCAGGCGGCCACGCTGAGCAGCATGGCCCTGACCGGCTCGGCGATCCGCAACGTGTCGGCCGTCACGGCGAGCCTGGCGGCCGTCGCCTGGTCGCGCTGGGAGGCGATGACGGCGCTGCGCGCGTCGGCCACCCTGCTCTGCTGCACGGCGAACGCCCCGGCGGCCAGCGCGACGACCAGCAGCACGGCCAGCGTGCCGGAGAGCACCCTGCCCCTGCGGACGCGACGCCGGGCGAGGGCGGCGCCCGCCTCCAGGAAGTCGCGCTCGACCGGGCTGAGCGTGATGTTGCGGCGCCCGGTGGCCGCCCAGCGCATGGCGTTCTCCAGGCTGCCGCCCTGGAAAAGGTCCCCGTCCCTGCGCCCCTGGAGCTGCCAGCGCCGCGCGGCGGTGAGGATGCCCCGGTGCACGGCCAGGCCGTCCCGGTTGGCCTGGACCCACGCGCGCAGCCTGGGCCAGGCCTGCGGCAGCGCGGGCCGCGACAGCCACACCTCCCGGTCGTCGTGGGTGAGCAGGTACGCGAAGACCTCCACCAGGCGCCGTACCGCGGCGGCCTCGCCCTCCCGGCGCCCGTCGAGGAGCTCGGCCCACTGCGCCCGGCGGACGACCAGCTGGTCGTCGTCGGTCACGGTGACCAGCCGCAGGAAGATCTCCGGGGCCAGCTCCCGCTCGGCGGGGCCGAGCGCGAGGTAGGCGTCCTCGGCGAGGGTGCCGAGCGCGGGGTCGGCCGAGGCCACCCGGACCTGGGCCCCGGCGTCGCTGCCGGCCGCGAGCAGTCTCGGGGTGTCGGAGGTGTTGAGGGCCCCGTCGCCGCTGACCAGGGCGAGCAGCAGGTCCCTGGCGGTGGGCCTGGACCCGGGGTCCTTGGCGAGCGAGGCGGCGACGAACGGCCGCAGGTGCTCGGGGAGCATGTCCAGCTGGGGCTGTACCGACAGCACGCGGTGCATGATCCCGCCCAGGCTCTCGGCACGGAACGGGTCGGCGCCCGTCGCGGCGAAGACCATGATCCCGCCCCAGGCGAAGACGTCGACGGCCGCGGTCGCGCGCTGGCCCATGAAGATCTCGGGGGCCATGTAGGTCGGGGTGCCCGCGACCATGCCGGTGGCGGTCAGCGACATGTCCTCCGTACGGGCGACACCGAAGTCGATCACTCGTGGGCCGTCCGGGCCCAGCAGGACGTTGTCGGGTTTGAGGTCGCGGTGGATCACCCCGGCCTCGTGGACGGCGGTCAGCGCGGTGGCGATCGCGGTCGCGAGACGGTGCAGGTCGCCTCCGGTGAAGCGGCGCCCCTCCGCAACGGCCCGGCGCAGGCTGGGGCCCTCCACGTACTCGCTGACGATGTAGGGCCTGGGCCCGTCGAGATCGGCGTCCAGCACGCCCGCCGTGCAGAACGAGGCCACCCGGCGGGCGGCGGCGGCCTCGCGGCCGAACCTGTCGCGCAACTCGGGGTCGGTCCCGGCGTCACCGTGCAGGACCTTCACCGCCACGCGCGTGCCGTCGGCGTCGTACGCCTCGTAGACCACGCCCTGGCCGCCCGCGCCCAGCCGCCCGGCCAGCCAGTAGCCGCCCAGCCTCTGCGGATCACCGTCGATAAGTGTCGTGCTCAACTCACACTCCGTTCACCGGTGGATAGGACGCCCCGGAGGACGGTGGGGTTCGGACGATGTCACAGACTTGGAACATGTCTCGTCCTCCTTACGTGAACGGTGACGAAGCCCTCGCGGCGGAGTTCGGGGCCATCCGGCCACGCCTGGTCGGCGTGGCCTACGCCCTGCTCGGCAGCCTCGACGAGGCCGAGGACGTGGTCCAGGATGCCTGGTTGCGGCTGGGCAGGGCGGAACGTTCTGAGATCGGGGACGTCACGGGCTGGCTGGTGGTCACAGTATCGAGACTCGCGCTGGACGTACTGCGTTCGGCGCGCGTACGGCGCGAGGAATACGTCGGGCCGTGGCTGCCGGAGCCCGTGGTGGGCGGGGGCGACCCCGCCGACCGGGTGACCCTGGACGAGTCGATGAGCCTGGCGATGCTGGTGGTGCTGGAGTCGCTCAGTCCCGCCGAGCGCACCTCCTTCGTCCTGCACGACGTGTTCGGGCTGCCGTTCGGGGAGGTGGCGCGCGCGGTCGGGCGCTCCGCCGCCGCGTGCCGGCAGCTCGCGGCCCGCGCCCGCGGGCACGTCGCGGCGCGGGCACCCCGCTTCGAGGTCGACGAGGCCGAGCACCGCAGGGTGGTCGAGGCGTTCGCGCGGATCATCCGGGGCGGGGACGGCGACATCGGCGCGCTGATGGCGCTGCTCGATCCGGACGTGGTGATACGCAGCGACGGCGGCGGAGTGGTCGGCGCGGCCCGCAGGCCGGTCCGCGGCTCCGACCGGGTGGGCCGCTTCATGCGCGGCATCGCCGGGAAGTTCGGCGGTACCGGAAGGCTGACGGTGACCACGGTCAACGGCCGGGCCGGGCTGCTGTGGGCGCGGAACGGCGAGCTCGCCGTCTACGGGCTGACCGTCTCCGGGGGCCGGATCACCGAGATCGACATCGTGAGGAACCCCGAGAAACTGAGGAGTGTCCGATGAAAGAGCGGATGAACATCGGCGAGATCGCCCCGGAGGCCTACCGGGCCATGCTGAGGCTGGAGAAATACCTGACGGAGAGCGGGCTGCCGCACGCCACGAAGGAGCTGGTCAAGCTGCGGGTCAGCCAGATCAACGGCTGCGGCTTCTGCGTCGACATGCACTCCCACGACGCGAAGGCGGCCGGGGAGAGCGACGAGCGGCTGTTCGCGGTGGCGGCCTGGCGGGAGACGCCCTTCTTCAGCGACGCCGAGCGGGCGGCCCTCGCCCTGGCCGAGGAGGCCACCCGGCTCAGCGACCGCGGCGAGACGGTGCCGGACGAGGTGTGGGACGAGGCCGCCAGGCACTACGAACCGGAGGTGCTGGCCGCGCTGGTCGTGACGATCTCGACGATCAACGCGTGGAACCGGATCGCCGTCACCACCCGCAAGGTCGCGGGAACCCTGCGTAGCGAAAACGGTTGATCGGGAGGGGCCCGGCGGACTAGGTTTGGCTCGCACGGGCGACCGTGCGAGCCAGGCGCGCGAGCGTCCGGCGAACCGGTGTCATAGGACGCGGAGCACGGCGAGCCCGGAAAAGGGGAAGATCATGCGGCGACGCACCCAGATCATCCGGCGGCGTCCACGCCGTCCCGACCGCGCCTCGGGCCTGGACCTGCGCTCCCCCTCGGGGCGCCCGCTCCCCTACTGACCTGGTCCCTGTTGAACTGGCCTTTACGGCAGTCTTATGCGGCGATCTGTAGATACTTCTTATAACGGAACCATCACGCCGGGGGGCTCAATGAAGAGACTTGTGGTCGTGCCACCATATGTCGCACGGCTCAAGATCAGGGACATTCGTTCCGCGACACGCCGAAGGGTGAGCGGCGACACCAAGGTCATCGACCTCAGCGCCTACACGGGCCGCAACGTCCTCCGCTTTCCACGGACGAGCGGCCCCACCTCCGCCGCCTGACCCCGTCCGGCCCTCCTCGCGAAAGACCCGCCACGGCGGGTCTTTCTCCGTTCGGGCCGCCGTTCCGCCGCCGCCGTTCCGCCACTGTCCCGGCCGCGGGCTCGCCGTGGATCCCCTTCCGTGCGGTCCACACGACTTCCCGGCGATCCACACGACGGGACATACGAACCACGCGACACCCGAACTCCGAGGTCACCTGATTGAATATCGCCTCATGAGCGAATTGTCCGCGACCGAGCGCACCCGGCACCGACGCCTGCGGGAGAAGGGCCGCACAGATCGCGCCGCCCTGTACGAGGTGCTGGGCGCCGGATTCGTCTGCCACCTGGGAGTGATCTCAGGTGGTGTGCCCATGGTGGTCCCCACCGTCTACGGCTTCGACGCCGACCACCTCTACGTGCACGGCTCGGTGGCCAGCAGGAGCCTGACCGGCCCGGACGGACCCGGGACCGCAACGGGCGCCGGCACGGACGACCCGGAAGTCACGGCGGGCCCGGCGGGCCCGGGTACGGGAACGGTCTGCGTGACGGTCACCCACGTGGACGGTCTCATCCTGGCCAGGTCGGTGTTCGAGCACGGCGTCAACTACCGCTCCGCCATGGTCTACGGCGTGCCCCGCTCCCTGGAGGGCGAGGAGAAACTGGCCGCGCTGCGGATCCTGACCGAGCGCGCCGCCCCCGGCCAGTGGGACTACGCCAGGCGGCCCAGCCGCAAGGAGCTCGCCGCGACGACGATCCTCGCGATCTCCCTGGCCGAGGCGTCGGTCAAGGTGAGTTCCGGACCGCCCGACGACGGCGAGGGGCCCGACGCGGAGCTGGGGCTCTGGGCGGGCCGGCTGCCTCTGGCCACCACCTGGCTCGCCCCGGTCCCCGATCCCCTGCTTCCGGCCGGAATCGCCCCTCCCGACCACATCGCCGCCCGGACGGGCACGCGGGCCACCTGATCCCACCGGCGGGCGAAGCGGGCACGGGGTCACCGGCCCGGGAGGTCTCCCTCGTGAGAACCGGAGCCGGCGCGGGCCGTGATCCGGCGCGGCATCGCGCACGCCGGGTCGCGATCCCACGCGGCGGGGACCGTCCCGGTCACCGCCGCGCCCGTGTCCCGTACCCGCTCCGGCCCGAGGCCGACGCCACGAAGTCCGCGAACGTCCCGCGCCCGTCGGGGTGGTCCGGCGCGAGGTGCGCGTCCCCCCGGAAGGCGGCGGCCACCCGGCCCGGCAGGAGCAGCGGCACGACGGGCCTGCGCCGGCCGGTGACGCGCAGGTAGGTCCGCGCGAGCCCGGCGACGCTCACGATCTCGGGGCCGCCCATGTCGGGCACCCTCCCGGCGGGCGCGCCCAGCGCCAGCTCCACCAGCCGATCCGCGACCTCCTCGATCTCCACCGGCTGGAGGCTCGTCCGTGCGGGAACGAGCATGACCGGCGCCTTCGCCAGCGCCTCCAGCGCGAACAGGACCAGGTCGTGGAACTGCGTCGCGCGCAGGATGGTGTACGGCAGCCCCGACTCCTCGATGATCCTCTCGGCCTCGTACTTGCGCCGGTAGTACGAGTACGGGTGCCGGTCGACGCCGACGATGGAGATGTAGACCAGGTGGGTGCCCGCGGGCGTCGCGGCGATCAGCCGCCGGGTGCCCTCGACGTCCGCCGAGGAGTCGCGCGGGTCGCTGGCGAGGTGGACGACCGTGCCCACCCCGTCGAGGGCGGCGTCGAGCCCCGCTCCCGTCCGCAGGTCCCCGATGTGGGGCTCGCGCGTGCGGCTCAGCACGCGGGCGGGGTGACCGGCCGCGGCGAGCCGGTCCACGACGTGGCGGCCGAGAGTGCCCGTACCGCCGGTGACAAGGATGTTTTCCGTCATACCCTTAAGAACCGGTGAGCTCCCGCAAATGTGACAGCTTCTCCGGATTGAGCACGGCGCGCACCCCGACGATCATGCCGCCGGAGATCTCGATCACGAAGACCGTGACGATCTCTCCCCCGCGCCGGGCGAGGACCCCCTCCTGCCCGTTGACGTCGACATGGTCGAACTCCACGCCCCGCCCGAACTTGGCGGCGGCCCCGGCGAGGAAGCGGACGACCCGGTCGCGGCCCGCGACCGGCCGCAGCGCGGCGTTCACCCTGCCTCCGCCGTCGGACCAGGCGACCACGTCGTCGGCGAGCAGCCGCTCCAGCCCGGCCAGGTCGCCGCCGGCGGCGGCCGTCAGAAACCGCTCCACGATCCTTCGCCGCTGCTCGCCGGGGGCGTCGAACCGCGGAGCCTCGCCGACCCTGCGCCGGGCCCTGCCGTACAGCTGGCGGCAGTTGGCATCGGACAGGTCGAGCACGTCGGCGATCTCGCGGTACCCGTACGAGAAGGCCTCGCGCAGCACGAACACGGCCCGCTCCGCCGGGGTGAGCCGCTCCAGCAGGAGCATGAAGGCCATGGACACCGCGTCGCGCCGCTCGGCGCTCTCCAGCGGGCCGAGCGCGCCGGTCGGCGCGGGCTCGGGGAGCCAGAAGCCGACGTAGCGCTCGCGGGTGGCGCGGGCGGCGGAGAGCCGGTTGAGGCAGAGGTTGGTGACCACCTTGGTCAGCCAGGCCCCGGGTGAGCCGATGTTCTCTCGCTCGGCGCCGCTCCAGCGCAGGTAGGCGTCCTGGACGACGTCCTCCGCCTCGGTGGCCGACCCGAGCATCCGGTACGCCAGGCCGAACATCCTCGGCCGCTCCGCCTCGAACTCCTCAATCACCCGACCAGGGTGCCAGACGGAGCGACGGCTCCCGTTCTCGAGCGGGTAGGGCCGCGGCCGCTCGTCCGCCACGGAAGGGGGCGGTGCGCTCGCGGAGGCCGATCGCGGGCGCACCGTCCCCTCCGGCAGGATCGGACCATGACGATCGAGACGAACGACGGCCACGGCCGGAAATCGCTGGCGGGGCGCGTCGCTGTGGTGACCGGGGTGAGCAGGCGGGCCGGGATCGGTTTCGCGATCGCCCGCGAGCTGCTCGCCGAGGGGGCGAGCGTGCTGGTGCACTCGTGGACGCCGCACGACGCCGATCAGCCGTGGGGCGTCGACCCCGCCGGGATGGCGGGGGTCCTCGGGGAACTCGGCGGGGTGGGCGAGCGCCTGCGGCACGTGGAGGCCGACTTCGCCGATCCGGAGACGCCGATGTCGGTGATCGAGCAGGCGGTGCGGTCCTTCGGGCACGTCGACGTGGTGGTGGCCAACCACGCCCGCAGCGCCCTGGGCACGCTCGAGGAGGTCACCGCGGCCGAGCTCGACCTCTCCTGGGCGGTGAACGCCCGCGGGAGCGTGCTGCTGGCGCAGGCCTTCGCCGCCCGGCACGACGACCGGCGGCCCGGCGGGCGGGTGATCCTGTTCACCTCGGGACAGCATCTCGCCCCGATGAGCCAGGAGCTGCCGTACGCCATCAGCAAGGGCGCGATCCACCAGATGACGCTCAGCCTCGCCGACGCCCTCGCCGACCGGGGCATCACCGTGAACGCGGTCAACCCCGGACCGGTCGACACCGGCTGGGCCGATCCCGACATCACCCGCAGGGTGGGCCGCGCGCTGCCCGCGGGCCGGTGGGGGAGACCGGAGGACGTCGCCCGGCTGGTTCGCTGGCTCGCCTCCGACGACGGTGCCTGGATCACCGGCCAGGTGATCAATTCCGAGGGCGGGTTCCGGCGCTGGGCGATGTGACGCCCCGGACGCCGGACTGTACGGCGGGCCGCCCGGAGGCGGCCTCACGACGGCTCTCGCGACGGCCCGAACGGCGAACTGCCCGGAGGCGGCCTCCGGGCAGTTCCGATCGTCACTTCTCGCCGTTGTTCTCCGGTGTCTGCGACAGCGCGCTGGCCGCGGCGGACTTCTCCTCGTCGCCCTGATCCGGGTCCGACAGCGTCCTGGACGAGGCCGACGCCGCCTCGGCACCGGTCTCCCCGTGGCTCTCCGGGGCCTGCGACAGCGCGCTGGCCGCGGCGGACTTCTCCTCGTCGGTCGCGTTGGGGTCGGCCAGCGTCTTGGCCGCGGCCGTCGCCGCCTCGGAACCGGTCTGTCCAGAGTTGCTCGTCACGATCTCACCTTTCCTCGAACCGTATCCGCGTTTCCCGCATCCCGGCCGGGGCGGTGAGGTCGTGCGGGCTCCCGCGCCGCGCACGATCTCGCCGTCCGTGCCGCGGCGGGCGCCGGCCCCTCATGAGGATCGGGTGACCCGCCGTTCCGGCCGGTGATGACGACAGCCCGGCCCGGCTACCCCGGTCACCGGCTTCCAACCGCGAATCCTCCGGATACGCGGTGATTCAGCCGGGATTCAGGCGGGATTCAGCCGGCGGCGGTGTCGCGGATCCTGCCGTGGGCATCGTGCGGGAGGTCGGCGTAGTGCCACTGGTGGTCGCGGGCGTGCTTGCAGGCCGTCTCCAGGTCGCCGCGCTCGATCACCGCCAGCAGCTCGGCGTGGTCGCGGGCGATGTCGTGGAGGTCCACGCCGGTCGCGAGCATCGTGACCGAGGTGCGCGCCTCGATCTGCAGCCCCTCCCAGGAGAGCCTGAGCAGCTCGTTGCGAGCGGCCTCGACGATGCGCCGGTGGAAGGACACGCTCGCCCGCATGGACGCCTCGCCGTCGCCCTCGACGGCCGCGGCCCGCATCGCCGCCACGTCCGACCCGAGCGCCTCCAGCGGGACGGTCCCGGCGAGGAGGGCGAGCCGGATGGCCGTCTCCTCCAGCGCGGCCCGCACGACGTAGCTCTCCCTGAGCGTCTCGTGGACGAAGGGGCGCACGAAGGTGCCCCTGCGCGGCTGGGTCTCCACCAGCCGCATGACCTCCAGCTCGCGCAGCGCCTCGCGGACGGGCGCCTGGCTCGTGCCGTACGTCGCCGCGAGACGCGTCTCCACCAGTCGCTCACCGGGCCTGAACTGGCCGGAGACGATCCGGCTGACCAGCGAGTCGCGGATCTGCCGCGACAGCGTCAGCCGCGGCAGCATGGAGGGCTCCCCCGTCATCTCCTCGGTCATGGAGCGCATCCTACCGAGCGTCGATTCTCGTTCATCGATCTCCTCTTGACCTCCCCTTGACTCAGGGACGAGCCTCAGCCTACGGTTCCGATAATCAATTATCGATATTTAACCCGCTTGTAACGCAGGGGGTCCGGACATGATGATCCAGGCGGTCCACGTGCCGGAGTCCGCCGAGGCCGTGGCGGTCCACTCGGCGAGGGGCGGCCAGATCATGGGTGGCGGCACCGTCGTGATGCCGCTGGTCAGCGGCGGGGCCGCGACCGGGAGCGAGCTGATCAGCCTGCGAAGGGCCGGGCTGGCGGGGATCGAGGTCCGCGACGGCGTCGCCAGGATCGGCGCGGCGGCTCCGCTCTCCTCCGTCGAGGAGCATCCCGGGCTCGGCTTCCTGCGCCCGGCGGTGCGCACCATCGCCTCCCCCACGATCCGCAACCTGGCGACCGTGGGCGGCAACCTGTTCGTCGCGCAGCCGTACGGCGACCTGGCGGTATGCCTGCTCGCCCTCGACGCGCTGTGCGAGATCGCGGGCCCCGGCGGGCGGCGCGACGCCCCGGTGGCCGACGTGCTCGCCTCGGGGGTCGCCGCGGGCGAGTTCGTCACGGCGGTGGTGATAGCCCTGCCGGAACCGGGGACCTGGTACTACCACAAGGCCATGCGCCGCAAGCTGAACTCGGCGTCCATCGTGACCGTCGCCTCCGTGACGCGCACCGAGGACGGCGTGGTGACCTCGACCAGGATCGCCCTCGGCGGCGTCGCCCCGCGCCCGGTGCGCGCGGTGTCGGCCGAGCGGCTGCTGGCGGGCCGCCCGTTGAGCCCCGAGGTCCTGACCGAGGCCGGGGAGGCCGCCCGCTCCGACACCGCGCCCTTCGACGACGCCTACGCCAGCGCGTGGTACCGGGCGCGCGTCCTGCCCGTGCACCTGCGCCGGGCCTTCACCGGCTAGCGGTCCCCGCGCCCCCACGTGCTCATACGCGCCCACCCCCCAGAAAGGGCCGGACAATGTCGTCACAGATCGTCTCGCTCGTCGTCAACGGCGAACCCCGGGAGTTCATCGCCAGACCGGGGACCACTCTCCTGGCGACCCTGCGCGACTCGCTGGGGCTCACCGCGGCCAAGCGCGGCTGCGCGCAGGGCAGCTGCGGCACCTGCACCGTACTGGTCGACGACCGGCCCGTGACGGCGTGCCTGGTCGCCGTGGAAACGGTCTCGGGCTGCTCGGTCCGCACGCTCGAGGGAGTGGCCGCCGGCGGGGACCTCGACGAGGTGCAGAGCGCCTTCGTCGACAACTTCGCCACCCAGTGCGGGTTCTGCACGGCGGGCATGATCATGGTCGCCGAGGCCCTGCTGGACCGCAACCCCGACCCGACCAAGGAGGACGTGGCCGAGGCGATCTCGGGCAACGTCTGCCGGTGCACCGGCTACCAGCCCATCATGATCGCCATCCTGGACGCGGCCAGGCGCAGGCGCGGGGAGGGCACGGAGCCGGGACGGCCCGTGGAGGAGCCCGTGGAAGGAACGGTGTCGCGATGACCTACCGGCTCGCCCCCATCGACAAGGGCTCCTTCGCCTCCGAGCGCGAGGACGACTTCACCGTCATCGGCTCGGTCGTCCAGCGCTCCGACGCGCGGGGACACGTCACCGGCAGGACCGAGTTCTTCGAGGACGTCGCCCCGCGGGGAATGCTGCACCTGAAGATGCACCGCTCGGCCCGCCACCACGCCAGGATCAGGAGCGTCGACCTGGCCGGCGCCCTCGAGGTGCCCGGCGTGGTGCGGATCCTCACCCACGCCGACATCCCGAACAACATCTACACCCCGCTCAAGCTGATCGGCGTCGGGCCGGACGACGAGCCGATCCTGGCCGTGGACAAGGTCCGCTACCTCGGCGAGCCGATCTGCGCGGTGGTCGCCGAGTCCGAGGCGGCGGCCCTGGAGGGCGCGGCCAGGATCAGGGTCGACTACGAGGACCTGCCGGCGGTCTTCGACGTCGAGGAGGCCCTGGCGGAGGGGGCTCCGCTGGTCAACGAGTACCACGGCCGCAACTTCTTCACCTACGAGGGGCACCACTGCCGGCGGATCCGGTTCGGCGACGTGGAGAAGGCGTTCGGGCAGGCCGACCACGTCTTCGAGTGGCGCTACGAGTCCGCGCCGATCGAGCAGGCCCCCACCGAGACCACCGGCTGCGTGGTGGTACCGCAGGCCGACGGCCGGTTGCGCATCCACTCCGACACCCAGGCGTGCTTCTTCACCCTCGACAACACCGCGCTGATCCTCCAGACCCCGTTCAACAAGCTGCGCGTCGTCGGCGGGACGGTCGGCGGGGGCTTCGGCGGCAAGGTCGACGTCGTCGTCGAGCCGGTCGCGTGCGTGGCCGCCATGGTGACCGACCGCCCGGTCAAGTTCGTCTACAGCAGGTACGAGGAGATGCAGGTCTCCTCGCCGCGCGCGGCCGAGCGCATCTACATCAGGGACGCCGTGATGGACGACGGCCGGATCATCGGCCGCAAGGTCACGCTGTACGTCGACTCCGGCGCCTACGCCCGGCACACCCCGTACGGCACCACCAAGGCCGCCGCCCACCTGCCGGGACCGTACTCGATCCCGAACGTGTGGGCCGACTGCCACTGCGTGTTCACCAACCGCACGCCGTCCAGCGCGATGCGCGGGTTCGGCGTGACGATCGGCGACTTCGCGCTGGAGTCGCAGATGGACCGGATCGCCAGGGCCCTGTCCATGGACCCGCTCCAGCTGCGCCTCCTCAACGCCTACCGCGACGGGGACCTCAAGGCCCACCGCAAGGTCGCCGAGGGCACCGCCCTGGTCGAAGTGATCCAGAAGGCCGCGGAGATGTCCGGGCACGAGCTGCCCGAGGCGTACCGCCGGATGTCGTCGACGACACGAGAGGGGCTGTAGGCCATGGCCAGGCTGCGCGGGCGCGGATACGCGTCGGTGAACTACCCGACCGGCATGAACCTCGGCGGCGATCCCTCACAGGCGCTGATCCACGCCACGACCACGGGCACCTTCGTGATCACGCTGTCCTCGGTGGACCTCGGCCAGGGCATCAAGACGATCGCCGCGCAGTGCGCCGCCGAGACGCTCGGCCTGCCGATCGAGAACGTCCTGGTCAACACCGCCGACACCGACACCGGTCCGCACTGCATGGGGACCTTCGCCAGCCGGGGCACCCACCGCGTCGGCAACGCCGTCATCATGGCGGCGGCCGAGGCGCGCGCCGTGATGCTGGAGGTCGCCGCCGAGGAGCTGGAGGTCGACGCCGGGGACCTGGAGACCGACGGCACCGGCGTCATCAAGCTCAAAGGCTCGGACCAGCCGAGCATCCACATCACCGACCTCGCCCTGGCCGCGCACTTCAAGCACGGCCGCACGATCTCCGGGCGCGGCATCTTCCTCAAGGAACCGAGCGTGCCGGTGCCCGAGACGGGAGAGATGGACCCCGACTCCTGCCAGGCGCACGCGTGCACGGTCGCCGTCGTCGAGGTGGACGACGAGACCGGGGTGGTCGAGGTGCTGGAGCTGTACAACGCCTACGAGATCGGCCGGGCGCTCAACCCGGCGATGGCGACCCAGCAGGTCGAGGGCGGGGCCTGGATGGGCATGTCACACGCCCTGTTCGAGACCACCGAACCCTACTACCCGCGGCGCGACCACGGACCCCGCGACTTCGCCGACTACCTCATGCCGGGGCCGGCCGACATTCCCGTACAGCACAGCCTGTTCCTGGAACGTCCGGCGGGCAACGGCCCCTACGGTGCCAAGGGCATCGGCGAGATGACCGCCAACGCGCCGATCCCGGCCATCGCCAACGCCATCTTCGACGCCTGCGGCGTGCGCGTCACGGCGATGCCCTTCACCCCCGAACGCGTCCTGCGCGGGCTGGACGCCCTCGCGCGGGACGCCCCGCGCGAGGTGTCCTCGCGCGGAAACGCCTGAACACCCATCCGATCCGGAGGAACCGATACCCATGCTGAAAGTCGTCTCGCTGCTCAAGCGCGCGGAGAACATGTCCCACGAGGAGTTCGCGAAGTGGGTCGTGGAGGACCACGTCGAGTTCGCCAGGAGGCTTCCCGGGCTGCGCAAGTACACGGTGAGCGTCAGCAACGGCGAGGACGCGCCGTTCGACTCGGTGAACGAGCTCTACTTCGACGACGAGGACGCCCGCGCCGCCGCGTTCGGCTCCGAGCACGGCAAGGCCGCCGCGGCCGACGCCGCCGCGCACACCACCCAGCGGGTCCACCTGCTCACGACCGAGTACGCGCAACTGTGACGCCTGTCGGGGGTTCCCCGGTGGCCGGCGGGCTCCCCCCGGCGCCCGGTGGGTCCTTCTCGGCACCCGGCGAGCCCTCGACGCCCGTCCGGGCCTCCTCTGCGGCCCGCGCGACCTCCTCGGCGGCCGACGGAGGTGTCCCGGGGGCCGGTGGGAGTGCTTCGGTGGGCCGCCTCCTGGACGAGCGCGCGCTCGCCGCGGCGCTCGAACGGGAGGGGTACTTCGCCGACGAGGGCCTGTGCACGGCCGTCCACCTGGCGCTGCGGCTGGGCCGGCCGCTGCTGCTCGAGGGGGAACCGGGCGTCGGGAAGACCGAAATCGCCACGGTGCTCTCGCGCGTCGTGGGCCGCGAGCTCATCCGGCTCCAGTGCTTCGAGGGGCTGGACTCCGGACAGGCGCTGTACGAGTGGGACTACCCCAAGCAGCTCCTGCAGGTCCGGGTGGCCGAGAGCCGCGGCCAGGAGGTCGGCGACCTCTACCGCGAGGAGTTCCTGCTGCGGCGGCCGCTGCTGCGCGCCCTGGAGGCCGACCGCGGCGCGGTCCTGCTGATCGACGAGATCGACCGCGCCGACAGCGAGTTCGAGGCGTTCCTGCTGGAGTTCCTGGGCGACTTCCAGATCACCGTCCCGGAACTGGGCACCATCAGGGCGCGCACGCCGCCGGTCGTTGTGCTGACCTCCAACCGGACCCGCGAGCTGCACGACGCGCTCAAGCGGCGGTGCCTCTACCACTGGATCGCCTTCCCCGAGGTCGACCGCGAGCGGGCGATCCTGCGCGCGGCCGTACCCGGCCTTGAGGAGCGGGCCGCGGAGGGGCTGGTACGCGCCGTCCAGCGGGTACGCGGGCTGCCGCTGCTCAAGCGGCCCGGCATCGCCGAGTCGGTGGAGTGGGCCAGGGGCGCGGTGACCCTGGCCGAGGGCGGAAGCCCCTGGCCCGTGGCGCTGCGCCGCGCCCTCGGCCTGCTCATCAAGGACGAGGAGGACACCCGGCTGCTCCTCGGGCACGCGGAGGAGCTGTTCGGCGATGCCTGAGCCCTCCACCTTCGCGCGGGAGCCGTCCGGCGACGGCGAACCCGCCACCCTCACGGAAGGACCGTCCGGCGACGGCGAACCCGCCGTCCTCGCGGCCGGTCACGTGTGGGGGTTCCTGTCCGCGCTGCGCGCCGCGGGCGTGACCACCGCACTGCCGAAACAGGCCGACCTGCTGCGGGTCGTCGGCGAGTCACCGCCGCGCGACCTGACCGCCCTGTACTGGTACGCCCGGATCACCCTGCTGCACGACATCGAGGAGCTCGCCGCGTTCGACCGGGTCTTCGCCGCGTGGTTCCGGCAGGGCGGCCTCGCGGACGCCCTGCCACCGCCGCCCGCCGGGGAGAGCGACGTCCCCTCCCCCCAGGGACCCGGCGAGGACGACCCCGCCCCGCGGGAGGTGCTGCCCGGCGACGGGGTCGAGGCCAGCACGCTCAGCACGTACGGCAGGCGGGACTTCGACGCGGCCGGCGACCGGTGGCGTTCGGTCACCCGGGCCCTGGAGGCCGCCTGGCCCGCCGTGCTGCCCTCGACCCCGTCGAGGCGGCGGCGCCCGGCGCGGACCGGCGACCGGCTGGACGTGCGGCACGCCTGGCGGCGGGCGCACCGCCACGACGGGGAGATCATCGAGCTGCGCCGGCGTGCCCGCCCCCCGCGCCCGCGCCGCGTGCTCATCCTGGTCGACGTCTCGGGCTCGCTGCGGCGGCACACCCCCGACCTGCTCCGCCTGGCGCACACGGCACTGCGCGCGGCACCGGCCCGCACCGAGGTCTTCACCTTCGGCACCCGGCTCACCAGGATCACCTCCGCGCTGTCGTACCCCCACACGGGCCGGGCGCTGCGAGCGGTGTCCGAGCGGGTGACGGACGCCGACGGCGGCACCGCGATCGGGGCGGCGCTGCGGGAGTTCCTGGGCGTTCCGCGGTTCGTGGCGCTCGCGAGGGGCGCGCTCGTGATCGTGCTGTCCGACGGGCTCGAACGCGGCGACCACGTCCCCATGGTCCGCGCGACCGCCCGCCTGTCCCGGCTGGGTCACCGGCTCGTCTGGTGGTCACCGCTGGCGTGCTCTCCCGCCTACAGCCCGGTCACGCGCGCCGTGGCCGCCCTCCTCCCCCACCTCGACCACCTCGGCGGCGTACGAGACCTGCCCACCGCCCTCGCGGAGGTCCGCCGCCTCCCCGCGGTCCTGTCCGGCCCCCGGCGCGCGGCGGCCAGGCGGTGGGCCACTCCGCGCTCCACTCCACGCCCTGCGGGAGCCCGCTCATGACAGCCCCCACGGACAGGCCCCTGCGCGGGGCCGAAGCCGGGGGTCCCCACGCCGGAGGTACCCGATGAACGACACCACCGCCAGTCCGGCTCCCGCCGGGATCGTCGACGCGCACCACCACATCTGGCGCGCCGCCGACCTGCCCTGGCTCCAGGGCGAGATGATCCCGCGCATCTTCGGCCCCTACGAATCGATCCGCCGCGACTACCCGGTGTCGGAGTACGTCGAGGAGGCCACCGCCTGCGGCATCACCTCCGCGGTCTACGTGCAGGCCAACTGGCCGCTCGACCGCTCCCTGGACGAGGTGCGCTGGCTGCGCGAGACGCACGCCGAGACCGGCTGGCCCACGGCCGTGATCGGGTCCGCCGACCTCTTCGACGAGGGCGCGGCCGACGTGATGCGCCGCCAGGCCGCGCTCACCCCGCTCATGAGGGGCACCCGGCTGCAGCTGCACTGGCACGAGCGGCCGGAGTTCCGTTTCGCCTCCGCCCCCGACCGCATGAAGGATCCCGTCTTCCGCCGCAACATCGCCTCGCTCGCCGACCTCGGCTGGCTGTTCGAACTCCAGGTGTTCGCCGGGCAGATGGCCGACGCCGCGAGCTTCGTCGACGACTTCCCCGACATCACGTTCGTCCTGGTCCACGCGGGGATGCTCGACGACTTCGAGGTGTCCCGGGTGGCGGAGTGGAAACGCGGCCTGAGACTGCTCGCCGAGCGGCCCAACGTCGTGGTGAAGCTCACCGGCCAGGGCACGTTCGTGCACCGCGTGGACCGCTCACTGATCGGGACGGTCGCGGACACCTGCCTGGAGGCCTTCGGCTCGCACCGCTGCATGTGGGGGAGCAACTTCCCGATCGAGAAGATCTGGACCGACCTGCCCGCCCTGGTCTCCACCTGGCAGGAGGTCCTCGCCGGCCGATCAGCCCAGGTCGTCCAGAACGTCTTCGCCGCCACCGCCCGCCGGGTCTACCGCCTGTCAGCTTCTCAGCCCTGAAGAGCCGAGTTCGCAGCTCCTCACCGTGCATGGGGTGCACGGGTCAGGCCGCGTCGTCGGCAGCGTGACTCACTGCCCTGCGACCGATGTTGATCGCAGCGTTGTGGTCGGCGGGGCCGGCGAACCCGCGGCCGAGACACGTGAAGTCGTCCCGGTTGGGACGATTACGTTTGTCGCAGTGCCCGCACCGATGGCAGGTGCGGGAGGTATCGCGGGGGTCGACCAGACGCACGGGCACGCCGGCGATGGCGGCCTTGTAGGTCACGAACGTGCGGAACCGGCGGAACGCCCACGAGTGGTGGTCGGCACGCTGAGCCTTACGAACCGTTACCCGTTCGCGGATCCCCTCGAGGTCTTCGAGGGCGATCCCCATCCGGGTGTCTTTGGCCTTGCCGACCAGATGCTTGCTGATCACATGGTTGACGTTCCGGGCGAAGCGGGACTCCTTGCGGCGGCGGGCCTTCAGGAGCCGCTTGGCGGACCTGGTGCCCTTGGCCTGCAGGCGCGCCCGCTTCGCCGGTTGCGCGTTTTCTCCACACGACTCAGAACGAAGCCGATCCCAAGAGTTAGGGGCGCCAGCACAAGGCTGACGCCCCTTCCGATCAGGGATTACATGCCGCAGCGAGAGACACCAAGTGATGCATCTGCCACAACTTTGCCCATTATCAGCTGCAGCCGCTGGTGGAGCCGCAGCCCTCGCAGACGTAGCAGCTGCCGGCCGGGCGCATCTTGGTGCCGCAGGTCATGCAGAGCGGCGCGTCGGCGGTGCGGCCCTGGTGGGACTCCAGGGAGCCGGTGCGACGCGGGGTCTCCACGGGTACCGCCTCGGGGCGGGACCGCGGCTCCTCGGCGGGGGCCGGCTCGATGGGGGCCGAGGTGGCGAGTTCGGCGATGACCTCGTCGGTGTGGATCGGGGCCGGGTCCTCACCGCGCTGCTGGGCGGCGCGCTCGGAGGCGGAGAAGATCCCGAGGGCCGCGCGGTCGTCGTAGGGCAGGTGGTCCAGGGCCAGGCGGCGGAAGATGTAGTCCATCACCGAGGCGGCGATGCGGACGTCCGGGTCGTCGGTCATGCCGGCCGGGTCGAAACGCATGTTGACGAACTTGCCGACGTACGTCTCCAGCGGCACCCCGTACTGCAGGCCGATGGAGATGGCCACCGAGAACGCGTCCATGACGCCCGCGAGGGTCGAACCCTGCTTGGACATCTTCAGGAAGACCTCACCGAGGCCGTCGTCGGGGTAGGACGAGGCGGTCATGTAGCCCTTGGCGCCTCCCACGGTGAAGCGGGTGGTGGTGCTGGGGCGCTGGTTCGGCATCCGGCGGCGGGTCGGGCGGCTGATCTCCACGACCTGGATCGCCGGCTCGGCGGGCGTCTCCTTCTCCTCGGTCTTCTTGCCCGAGGCCGAGAGGGGCTGGCCGACCTTGCAGTTGTCGCGGTAGACGGCCAGGGCCTTCAGGCCGAGCTTCCAGCCCTCCATGTAGACCTGCTCGATGTCCTCGATCGTCGCGGACTCGGGAAGGTTGACCGTCTTGGAGATGGCTCCGGACAGGAACGGCTGGGCCGCGGCCATCATGCGGACGTGGCCCATCGGGGCGATCGCGCGCTCGCCCATGGCGCAGTCGAACACCTCGTAGTGCTCGCGCCGCAGGCCGGGGGCGTCGACGACGTGGCCGTGCTCGGCGATGAACTCGACGATCGCCTCGACCTGCTCCTCCTGGTAGCCCAGCCGCCGCAGCGCGCGGGGGATCGTCTGGTTGACGATCTGCATGGAGCCGCCGCCGACGAGCTTCTTGAACTTGACCAGGGCGAGGTCGGGCTCGATGCCGGTGGTGTCGCAGTCCATCATCAGGCCGATGGTGCCGGTCGGGGCGAGGAGCGAGGCCTGGGCGTTGCGGTAGCCGTTCCTGTCGCCGAGCCGCAGGCACTCGTTCCACTGCTTGGAGGCCTCGCGGTGGATGGCCCCGTCGATCTCGTCGAACGTGCGCAGGGCGTCGTTCGCGTCGTTGTGCTTGCGCATGACCCGCTTGTGCGCGTCGGCGTTGCGGGCGTAGCCGTCGTACGGACCCACGACCGCGGCCAGCTCGGCGCTGCGGCGGTAGGAGACGCCGGTCATCAGCGAGGTGATGGCCCCGGCGACCGCCCGGCCGCCGTCGGAGTCGTAGGCGTGGCCGGTGGCCATGAGCAGCGCGCCGAGGTTGGCGTAGCCGATGCCCAGCTGGCGGTAGGCGCGGGTGGTCTCGTCGATCTTCTCGGTCGGGAAGTCGGCGAAGGTGATGGAGACGTCCATCGCGGTGATGACCAGCTCGGTGATCTTCACGAAGTTCGCGATGTCGAAGGTGTCGTCGTCCTTCAGGAACTTCAGCAGGTTGATGCTCGCCAGGTTGCACGAGGAGTTGTCCAGGTGCAGGTATTCCGAGCAGGGGTTGCTGGCGGTGATGCGGCCCGTCTCCGGGCTGGTGTGCCAGTCGTTGATCGTGTCGTCGTACTGGAGGCCGGGGTCGGCGCACTCCCAGGCGGCCTTGCCCATCTTGCGGAACAGCTCTCTGGCGTCGATCTTCTCGATGACCTCGCCGGTGAGGCGGGCGCGCAGGCCGAACTCCTCGCCGTTCTCCACCGCGCGCATGAACTCGTCGGAGACGCGCACGGAGTTGTTGGCGTTCTGGTACTGGACGGAGACGATGTCCTTGCCGCCCAGGTCCATGTCGAACCCGGCGTCGCGGAGGGCGCGGATCTTGTCCTCCTCGCGCGCCTTGGTCTCGACGAACTCCTCGATGTCGGGGTGGTCGACGTCGAGGACGACCATCTTGGCGGCGCGGCGGGTGGCGCCCCCGGACTTGATGGTGCCCGCGGAGGCGTCCGCGCCGCGCATGAAGGAGACCGGGCCGCTGGCGGTGCCGCCGCTGGAGAGCAGCTCCTTGGAGGAACGGATCCGGGAGAGGTTGACGCCGGAGCCCGAACCTCCCTTGAAGATCACGCCCTCTTCCTTGTACCAGTCGAGGATCGACTCCATCTGGTCGTCGACGGCCAGGATGAAGCAGGCGCTGACCTGCTGCGGCGACGCGGTGCCGACGTTGAACCAGACGGGCGAGTTGAAGCTGAAGACCTGGTTGACCAGAGCGTGCTTGAGCTCGTGGTCGAAGATCTCGGCGTCCTCGTCGGTGGCGAAGTAGCCGTGCTCGACCGCCGTACGCGTGTAGACGCCCACCACCCGGTCGACCAGCTGCTTGAGGCTCCACTCCCGCTGCGGGGTGCCGACCGCGCCGCGGAAGTACTTGGTGGTCACGATGTTGGCGGCGTTGACCGACCACGACTGGGGGAACTCGACGCCGCGCTGCTCGAAGTTGATCGAGCCGTCGCGCCAGTTGGTCATGACGACGTCGCGGCGCTCCCAGGTCAGCTCGTCATAGGGATGCACGCCTGGCGTGGTGAAGATGCGCTTCATCTTCAGGCCCTTGCGCGGCCTCTTGCCCCCACGTGTCACCGCGCCGACAGTCTCCGTCATGACTTCCCCCTCCTGGGGCTCCGCAGAACCCTCGAATCGGACCACATCAACGCGCCGCCTCACCCCCGGCGCCCGGGGTCTGCATCAGTCCTGCTCGGTGGAGCGCTCCGCCCGGAGCCGCTCGATCTCCGCCTCGAAGTCGGCCAGGGTCTCGAACCCCCGGTAGACGGAGGCGAACCGCAGGTACGCCACCTCGTCCAGCTCGCGGAGCGGGCCCAGGATGGCCAGCCCGACCTCGTGGGCCGCGATCTCGGCGCACCCGGTGGCCCGGATGCTCTCCTCGACCCGCTGGCCCAGCTGCGCCAGGGAGTCCTCGCTGACGGACCGCCCCTGGCAGGCCCGCCGGACCCCGGCGATCACCTTGTCCCTGAAGAACGGCTCCGTCACACCGCTGCGCTTGCTCACCATGAGCAGGACGGTCTCCTGCGTGGTGAACCTGCGCCCGCATTCGGAGCACGTGCGCCTGCGGCGGATGGCCCCACCGTCCTCGGTGGCCCGGCTGTCGATGACTCGCGTGTCGAGATGGCGACAGAACGGACAATGCACGCGTGTCGCCTCCTTGACTACCGAAGCGGCCGACCCACTTCACCTACCCACCACGCGCACGCCCAGACGCTCGCGCACACACCTTCGAATAGTCGAGGTGCGGTAATGGAAACACAATCTGTGGTGAAGGGTTGCGATGCAGCCACTAGATGTTGTGGTCCAACCGTAGAAGTGCGCGACCATGAACGCAAGTTGAAACGACCTTGCCGGACGAAGTCGCTGATCAGCCGTCACATCCCGGCGTGTCGCCACCCGGGCGAGACCCCTCTCGTCCCGGGCACCTCTTCCCTCACAAACGCCCCGGGCGATCTGTCAGGCGAGACACCCCGCACTCCCCCTCCCCGCCCGCCGACCGCCCTCTCGGACCCCTCCCCCACGTACGCCGCCGCCCCTCCCCCACCTCGGGGGTCCACCTCGGGGACAGGCCCTCCCGGGCCTCAGCGGACGAGGCCCTCGGGGAGATAGAGCCGGGTCCCCGGCCGGACCGTCGAGCCGGACAGCCCGTTCAGGTCCATGACACGACGGACCATCGGGCCGGCGTCGGCCTCCTCCGTCAACGCGTCCGCGATCTCCCACAGCGTGTCGCCCGCGTGCACCGTGATCCGGGGAAGGCCCTCAAGGTCCGGTCGCCCGCCCGCCGAGGCCATGTCGATGCGCCCGCCGATCCAGAGCACCCCCAGGGTGAGGAGCGCGAGCACCGTCACCGCCACAATCCTTCCACGCCTGGTGAGCCGGAGTGGCCGCCGGACGGACGACGGACGGGCGACGCCGGAACGGCGGGCCCGCACCACGGGCGCCACCGCCGATCCCGGCGCCCTCCTCGGCCCGGATCCGCTCCCGAGCCCCCGCTCCGGCTCACGGCCAGGCCTCCGGCCCGGCTCGCGACCGGGTCGCCGTCTCCGCTCGCGCCCGGACGACCGCCCGGACTCCCGGCCGGACCCCTGCCCGGATTCACGCCCGGACAGCCGCTCGGCCCCCGGCCGGGACCCCTGCCCGGACCTCCGCCCCGGCTCACGGGCGGCCGCCTGTCCGGATTCGCGCCCAGACGCCCGCTCGGACACCCGCTCGAGGCCCTGCCCGGACCTCCGCCCCGGCCCACGGCCGGGGCGCGGCCCCGGCAGCGGTCCCGACACCGGCGCCGACCCCCGCCCGGACCCCGGCCCGGGCCCCGCCTCGGACCTTCGCGCGACCTCCGGCTCCGGCTCCGGTCGCGGGGGCGGCACGAGCCGCAGGCGCGGCGCCTCCGGTGAGCGCCGCGCCGCCCGGGATGCCGGCACGGTCCTGGATCGCGGTGTCGTCGTGGTCGGTTTCATGGTGACCCCCATCCCCTCGACCTGGCCGAACACATGTCGAAGAAAGATCGGCGAATCGAACACGATGTCGATCGAACTCCCGTACGATGTTGTACACCACGGCGTCGCCGATTTCGAGGACATTCGAACAATTGTTTGAATATGATCTTCGGCCGAGGTATGGTCGCTGTGTGCGACGTGTTAAATACAGACCGGGAGGCGAGGAGTTCGTATGAGCCAGCACAACGAGAACGGTTCGGCCGCCAGCGACCTGGCGGTGCGAAGGCGTGACTCCCTTGGCCTCACCCCCAGGCAGCGGAAGATCCTTGAGGTGATCCGCGATTCCGTGCAGCAGCGCGGTTACCCGCCGTCCATGCGGGAGATCGGTGAGGCGGTGCAGCTCACCAGCACCTCCAGCGTGTCGCACCAGCTGACGGCTTTGCAACGCAAGGGCTACCTGCGGCGTGATCCGCACCGCCCCCGCGCCCTGGAGGTCCGCCTTCCCGGCGAGCCCGTGCTGTGGGTGGATCCCGACTCCGGCGAGGACGAGGCCCCGGTCAGCCGCCCGACCGCCGCCTACGTCCCCCTGGTGGGCCGGATCGCCGCCGGTGGTCCCATCCTCGCCGAGGAGAGCATCGAGGACGTCTTCGCCCTGCCCAAGCAGCTTGTCGGCGAGGGCACCCTCTTCCTCCTCCAGGTGACCGGTGACTCGATGATCGAGGCCGCCATCGCCAACGGCGACTGGGTGGTCGTACGCCAGCAGCCGGTCGCCGACAACGGCGACGTGGTCGCGGCGATGATCGACGGTGAGGCCACGGTCAAGACCTTCAAGCGCAGAGACGGCCATGTCTGGCTGGTCCCGCACAACCCCAACTACGACCCGATCCCGGGTGACGAGGCCACCGTGCTCGGCAAGGTCGTCGCGGTCCTCCGCAAGCTCTGACGCGAGCGTTCCGGGGCGAGCTCCGGACCGTTCTTCTCCGCGCCTGCTGAGCGAGTTTCGAAACACGTCGTCCCGAGGCGAGTTCCATACCACGCGCCTCCGGCCTCCACGCGACACGCCGGAGGACGCGCGACACGCCGGATGGGCGGTGTCCCGACACGGGATACCGCCCATCCGGCGTTCTCAGGGCTTCCCCGGCCGCCTAGGGGACGATGTTGACCAGCTTGGGCGCGCGGACGATCACCTTTCGCGGCTCCCCGGACAGGAAGGACCGAACCTTCTCCGACGCCAGGGCCAGCGCCTCCAGGTCCGCCTCGGAGATCTCCGGGGAGACCTCCAGCCGGTCGCGCACCTTGCCCGCGACCTGGACGACGCAGGTGACCGACTCCTGGACCAGCAGTGCCGGATCGGCGACCGGCCAGCCCGCGGTGGCGACCGAGGCGGAGTGCCCCAGCCGCTCCCAGCCCTCCTCCGCCGCGTACGGCGCGACCAGGGACAGCATGACCGCCAGGGTCTCGGCGGCCTCCCTGACCGCCGGGTCGGCGGCGCCGGGCCCGGAGTCGATGGCCTTGCGGGCCGCGCTCGTCAGCTCCATCATGCGGGCCACCGCGACGTTGAAGCGGTGGGAGTCGACCAGCTTGGTGACCTCGTCGATGGTGTGGTGGACGACCTTGCGCAGGTTCAGGTCTCCGGCGGTGACGTCCACCCCGGGCGCCGAGGCCGCGCCGGCCTCGGCCATCACCCGGAACGCGCGGGCCAGGAACTTCTGCGACGCCGCCGGGGAGACGTCGGCCCAGTCGATGTCCTCCTCGGGCGGCCCAGCGAAGACGACGGTCAGCCTGACCGCGTCGACACCGTAGGCGTCGATCTGCTGGCCCAGGTCGACGCCGTTGCCCAGCGACTTGGACATCGCCTTGCCCTGGTTGATGACCTGCCCCTGGTTCAGCAGGCGGGTGAAGGGCTCGACGAAGTCGATCATCCCCATGTCGTGCAGGACCTTGGTGAAGAACCTGGCGTACAGCAGGTGCAGCACGGCGTGCTCGACGCCGCCGATGTACTGGTCGATCGGACCCCACCTGCGGACGCGCTCGACGTCGAACGGGCCGTCCTCGTACGCCGGGTCGACGTAGCGCAGGAAGTACCACGAGGAGTCGACGAAGGTGTCCATCGTGTCGGTGTCGCGCTTGGCCGGGCCGCCGCACTTGGGACAGGAGACGTTCACCCAGTCCTCGGCCGAGGCCAGCGGGGAGACGCCCTTGGGTGCCAGGGCCTCGCCGCGCATGTCGGGCAGGGTGACGGGCAGCTGGTCGTCGGGGACGGGGACCTCGCCGCAGTCGGCGCAGTGGATGATCGGGATCGGGCAGCCCCAGAAGCGCTGGCGGGACAGCAGCCAGTCGCGCAGCCGGAAGTTGACCGTGAACCGTCCGGTGCCCCGCTCGCTCAGCACCTCAATGATCTTCCGGATCGCCTCGGCCTTGGCCAGGCCGTCCAGCGGGCCGGAGTTGACCATCGCGCCGTCACCGGAGGTGGCGACGCCGGTCTCGCCCGGATCGGCCAGGCCGGTGTGCACGACCACCCGTACCGGCAGGTCGAAGGCGCGGGCGAAGTCCAGGTCGCGCTGGTCGTGCGCGGGCACGGCCATGATGGCGCCGTGGCCGTAGTCGGACAGCACGTAGTCGGCCGCCCAGACCGGCATGCGCTCGCCGTTGACCGGGTTGATGGCGTACCGGCCCAGGAAGACGCCGGTCTTCTCCTTCTCGGTGGACAGCCGGTCGATGTCGGACAGCTTGGAGACCTCGACCCGGTAGGCCTCGAACGCCTCGCGCCGGTCGTCGGTGACGATCTCCTCGGCCAGCGGCGCGTCCGGGGCGACCACGAAGAAGGTGGCGCCGTACAGGGTGTCGGGACGGGTGGTGTAGACGGTGACCGGCTCGTCGCGGCCCTCGATCACGAAGTTGACGTCGGCGCCCTCGGACCGGCCGATCCAGTTGCGCTGCATGGTCAGCACCCGCTCGGACCAGCCGCCCTCCAGCAGGGCCATGTCGTCCAGCAGCCGGTCGGCGTAATCAGTGATCTTGAAATACCACTGGGTCAGCTCGCGGCGGACGACCTCGGCGCCGCAGCGCTCGCACCTGCCGTCCTTGACCTGCTCGTTGGCCAGCACGGTCTGGTCGTTCGGGCACCAGTTGACCAGGCCGCCCTTGCGGTAGGCCAGGCCGCGCTCGAAGAAGCGGTTGAACAGCCACTGGGTCCACTTGTAGTACGAGGTGTCGCTGGTGTGCAGGCGGCGGGACCAGTCGAAGGAGATCGCGTAGCGCCGGTAGGAGTTGGCCTGGGTCTCGATGTTGGCGTAGGTCCACTCCGCCGGGTGCGCGTCGTGCTTGATCGCGGCGTTCTCGGCGGGCAGGCCGAAGGAGTCCCAGCCGACGGGGTGCAGCACGTTGTAGCCGCGCTGGACCCAGTAGCGGGAGATGACGTCGCCCAGGGCGAACACCTCGGCGTGTCCCATGTGCAGGTCGCCCGAGGGGTAGGAGAACATGTCGAGCATGTAGCGCCGCTCACGCGGGTCGGCGGGGTCGTCGGAGGCCCGGAAGGGGTCCAGTTCCTCCCACCTGCGCTGCCACTTGACCTGCAGGGCCTGCGGGTCATAGTGCTGCTCGTCGCTCTGCATGTCGGCTCGCTCGCTCACGTCGGTTTCCTCGGGGTGTGTCTGCGTGGATGGTCTGACCCGTCCGGCCCAATGCAAAAACCCCCCGCTCACGCGGAGGGCAGCCGCATCGGCAGGGCGCTCAGGGACGGGAGAGCCGATGCGGCCCGATAAGCAGGGTCGCGGCACGCATAGACCAAGACTATCGCAGCCCGCAAGGCGTATTCATGGCCAGGGAAAACAGGGCCGATCGCGGCAAGCGGGGGACAGGATCCGGCCAGGTCGGCAGAATGGGGTTCCCGTACTCGCGGGGCAACGAGACCCGATGGCTATGCGGCCTGTTGTGACCTCGTATGTCTCTCACGTTTACTCTTCTAACCGTGGCACATTCAGCAGAGCCGGGGCAGGGCCCGGATCCGATGGAGGTCGGCCTGCCCATGCAGGATCCGCCGACCGACCCCACCGGACTCCAGTTCAGGGGGGCGTTCTCCGGTTTCCCTGCGAGCCCCCCCGTCTCACGTGAGACCATGCCCAATACGCCTAATTCGGGCACCCGCGCGGGAGGTAAGGAAAGCATGGCCTCGGAGCAGTCCAGCCAGTCCCACCTGCCTCCGGCATGGCCGGAGGCTGCCGAGCCGTCGCCCTCGTGGACGAACGACCCCCTCGGTACCGGCCCTCGGCTCCCCCGCCCGCAGGACGAGTCGCAGGGCGGCAACGGCTCCTCGTGGCAGACCTCACCCGGCGGCGAGGGGCAGCGCCCCGCCGCCTCCCCGGCGGATCCCCCCGGCGGCCGGCCTCAGAGCCCCCCGTCCCACGACGACGGCCGCACGCAGCGCCCGCAGGCCGACGGCTGGGCACAGGCGTCGAACCCCCGGAGCGACAGCTGGTCGGAGGCTTTCAGCCCGCGCAACGACGGCTGGGCGCAGGCGTCCGCCCCCCAGGGTGACGGCTGGTCCCAGGCCTCCGGCCCGCAGGGATCAGGCACTCAGGGCGACGGCTGGTCCCAGGCCTCCGGCCCGCAGGGCACCGACGGCTCGCACCAGACCTCCCCCGGCAACGGATGGCCGCAATCCGCCTCCGCACAGGACGGCTGGGCACAGGCGTCCAGCCCGCGCAACGACGGCTGGGCGCAGGCGACCACCCCCCAGAGCGACGGCTGGGCACAGGCCTCCGGCCCGCAGGGATCGGGCGCTCAGGGATCAAACGCTCAAGGTGACGGCTGGGCACAGGCCTCCGGCCCGCAGGGCACCGACGGCTCGCACCAGACCTCCCCCGGCAACGGATGGCCGCAGCCCGCCTCCGCACAGGACGGCTGGGCGCAGGCCTCGGGCCCGCAGGCCGACGGCGACGGCCACCACCCGTCCTCCCCGAACAACGGATGGCCGCAGTCCACGCCGCCACAGGACGGCAACGCTCAGCCCACCTCCGCCCTCCAGGCCGGCTCTTCCAACGGCTGGGCGCAGGCCGGCACACCGACCAACGACGGCCGGCCCAGCGCCACGCCCCACGACGACAGCCGTGCGCAGAGCCCGCAGGCCAACGGCTGGGCACAGGCGACCAGCCCGCAGAACAACGGCTGGGCACAGGCGTCGAGCCCGCAGGGGGACGCGCGCCGGCAGGGTTCCGATGCGCCGGCGGGCGAGACGTGGCAGGCCGCCGCCCCGGGAAACGACGCCCCCGCCTGGCCTCCGGCACAGCCGACGGAGAACGGCGGGTGGCCGCCCTCACCCGCGCCGGCGGAGAACGCCCCCTGGCCACCCGCGGCCCCGGCGGGCGGTGGCGCGTGGCCTCCGGCCCTCTCCTCGGGGAACGCGGGTCCCGCCGAGGCGCAGACCTCGGCGTTCTCCCCCTCCTGGGCGGGCACCGACGCTCCGGCCGTTCCCTTCGGGAGCGCCCATCCCGGCGCCGCTCAGGGAAACGCCCAGGGCGCCCCTTCCGGCGTCGCCCCCGGTGGTCCCCCTTTCGGGGGCGCCTCACCTGAGGCCGGCGCCCCGAACGGCACCCCGAACGGCGACGGCACCGGAAACGCGCGGCGCAGCTACGGCGTGCCGGACACCCCCGCCATGTGGGCCCAGGCCGCGAACGCGGCGGCCTCCGGCGCACCCGCCCCCCAGGCCCCCGTTCATCCCGGAGCCGGCCCCGGGCCGTCCCAGCCCCAGCCCGGCCACCCGGGCCACCCGGGCCAGTCCGGACATGGGGGTCACCCCGGCCAGCCTGGGCATCCGGGCCAGCCCGGCCATCACCTGAGCCGCGACCCCTCCGACCCGAACAAGCCGTTCGTCACCGCGGGCCAGATCAGCGGCCCGAAGACACCTCCGCCCGAGCGCCAGCAGGAGCTGTGGAACACGGTCTTCGGCGACAACTACCAGGCCATCGAGGACGAGGACGAGCTCGGCGAGCGGGGACGGCCGGTCTGGATCTTCGCGCTGGCCGGGTCCGTGGTCATCGCGCTGCTCGGCGCGGTGCTCTGGGCGTTCCTGGCCGGGCCGCTGGCCGGCGGCGAGGAGATCGCCCCCGATCCCAAGCCCTCCGCGGCGGTCACCAAGAAGCCGGCCAAGCCCGCCGCCATCGGCCGCCTGCCGCGCTTCACCGGCGACGCGTCGCCGGTGGCCGGCACGCTCACCGACCAGCAGGCGGGGATCACCCTGGCACGGCTCGGCGCCCCCTGGCGGCAGGACCAGCGTCCCGGCATGCCCGCCTCCTACGGCTTCACGACCCGTCAGTATCTCCCGGCGGGTACGGACTCCACGGGCAAGACCCAGTTCGCGCAGCTGATGTCGGGCCCGCTCTCCCCGCGCCTGAAGAGCAAGTACACCTCGCCGGAGAACCTCGCACCGGTGATCAACGCGGTGGCCTCCAACGGGCGCAACAAGTTCTTCCCCGAGGGCAACACCGCCCGTAAGACCGCCCAGCAGACCCTGTCGGTGAACGGCCTGCCCGGCCAGCTCGCGGCGTACGAGATCACCTCGGGCGACTCGAAGACGACCATGGTCGTGGCGGCGGTGAGCACCGGCGCCGATCTGCCCTCGATCGTCTACATGTCGGTGCCGGACAGCAGGAAGGAATTGCTCCCCGACATCAACACCGTCTTCAAGTCGATCCGCGCGGCGGGGCAGTGACCACTCCGTAGGGATTCCCGAAAGCCGCGAACGACTTAGAAGGTGCACTCCATCCGCTTGATCCCGTTGATGAAGCTGGAGTGGAGCCGTTCGGGAGCGCCGCCCTCGATCCGCGGGACGCGGCGGAGCAACTCGCGGAACATGACGGTGATCTCGCGGCGGGCGAGGTGGGCGCCCAGGCAGAAGTGCGGTCCCGGGCCGCCGAAGCCGATGTGGGGGTTGGGACTGCGGGTGATGTCGAAGCGGAGCGGGTCGGTGAAGACGGTCTCGTCGCGGTTGGCGGCCCAGTAGTAGAACACGACCTTCTCCCCCGCGCGGTAGAGGTGGCCGTTCATCTCGTGGTCGCGGGTGACCTTCCTGCGCATGTAGTTGACCGGTGAGGCGAGGCGGACGATCTCCTCGACGGCACCGGGCAGGCGCCCGTCGAGGTCCTGGAGCAGCAACTCCCGCTGGCCGGGATGCTCGGTGAACAGGCGCAGGCCGTGGGAGATGGCGTTGCGGGTGGTCTCGTTGCCCGCCACCACCAGCAGGATGAAGAACGAGCCGAGCTCCTGCATCGTCAGCTTCTCACCGTCGATGTTGGCGTTGACCAGCGACGAGGTGAGGTCGGTCGTGGGATGTTCCGCCCGGTGCGCGGCGAGGTCCTGGACGAGCTGCTGGAGCTCCATCCCTGCGGTCAGCAGCCTCTCCGCGACGGTGTTCATGTCGAGGCCGACGTACTCGGGGTCGAAGCCTCCGAGGATGATGTTGGATCTGTCGAAGACAGCGCGGTAGTCCGTCTCCGGTATCCCCATCATGTCGCAGATGATCTTCAGGGGCAGCTTGGCGGCCACCTCGGTCACGAAGTCACAGCCGGGCCCCTTCGCGATCAGGTCGTCCACGATCCGCACGGCCGCGGCGTCGACGTCGACCTCGAACTGCTTGATCATCTTCGGGGTGAACGCCCGGGACACGATCCTGCGCAGCCGCGCGTGCCGGGGATCGTCCATATTGATCATCGAACCGAAGTACTCGGCGAACTCGGCGGGCATGTCGAGGATGTTGGTGGCCCCGCCGTCTCCCGAGCAGAACACCTCGGGAGTGCGGCTGGCCTCCAGGATGTCGGCGTGCTTGACCAGCGCGTGGTAGCCGGGCCCTCGCGGGATCAGCGGGTTCTCCATCTCCTGGTAGAAAACGGGACGCTCCAGCTCCCTCAGCAGCCGGAAGGCGTGCTCCCGCTCCGGCATGGGCCTGGACCAGAAGTCGTGGTCCGACAGGTCGAAGTCGCCGGCGGAGACGATCGGCTTCCGCTCGGCTGGCGTCACGTTCATGGCGCCCATCCTTTGGGAAAGCAAACGCTTGCGTCAATGCGAGGCCCCCTGGCGGCTCTCCCGGAATTTGGGAAAGCAAACGCTTGCGTCAATGCGAGGCCCCCTGGCGGCTCTCCCAGAATTTGGGAAACCAAACGCTCGCGTCAACGCAAGGCCCCCTGGCGGCGCTCAGAAGTCGCAGTCAAGATGCTTGATGCCGTTGATGAAGCTGGAACGCAGACGGTCGGGCTCCCCCACGGAACGGATTCCGGGCAGGCGGGTGAACAACTCGCGGAACATGACGGTGATCTCGCGGCGGGCGAGGTGGGCGCCCAGGCAGAAGTGCGGTCCCGGGCCGCCGAAGCCGACGTGCGGCCCCTCGGTACGCCGGATGTCGAAGCGGTGCGGGTCGGTGAAGACGCTCTCGTCGCGGTTGGCGGCCCAGTAGTACAGCAGGACCTTCTCCCCCGCGCGGTAGAGGTGGCCGTTCATCTCGTGGTCGCGGGTGAGGCTGCGGCGCATCCAGGCGACGGGCGAGGCGAGGCGGACGATCTCCTCGACGGCACCGGGCAGGCGCCCGTCGAGGTCCTGGAGCAGCAGCTCCCGCTGGCCGGGGTGCTCGGTGAACAGGTGCAGGCCGTGGGAGACGGCGTTGCGGGTGGTCTCGTTGCCCGCCACCACCAGCAGGATGAAGAACGAGCCGAGCTCCTGCATCGTCAGCTTCTCACCGTCGATGTTGGCACTGGTCAGAGCGGTGATGAGGTTGTCTCCCCCCTCGGCGGCCAGGGAGATGACGAGGTTCTGGAGTCCCTGCCCCGCACCGAGGAGCAACTCGGCCGCACGGCTGACGTCGGCGATGAACTCGGGGTCGCCGCCCGACAGGATGATGCTCGTGGCGTCGAAGACCGCCTGGTAGTGCTCGGGACCGATGCCCATCATGTCGCAGATGATCTTCAGGGGCAGCTTGGCGGCCACCTCGGTCACGAAGTCACAGCCGGGCCCCTTCGCGATCAGGTCGTCCACGATCCGCACGGCCGCGGCGTCGACGTCGACCTCGAACTGCTTGATCATCTTCGGGGTGAACGCCCGGGACACGATTCTGCGCAGCCGCGCGTGCCGGGGATCGTCCATATTGATCATCGAACCGAAGTACTCGCCGAACTCGGGGCCGAGGTCCTGGATGGACGTCGCCCCCCGGCCCGAGGAGAAGACGTCGGGGTGGCGGCTGGCCTCGATGATGTCCGCGTGCCGCACCAGGGCGTAGTAGCCGGGGCCGAGCGGGGCGAAGGGGATCTCGGGCTCGGCGAACAGGATGGGGCCCGGCTGCGCGCGGAGCACTGCGAAGGCGGCCTCCCGCTCGGCCATCGGCCGCTCCCAGAAGGAGATGTCCGACAGATCGATGTCCGCGAGTGAAACCGTCACGCCAGCCTCCACTAGAACCGCATTCTGTTTTCATGGATCCTGCCACAGGACCCTCGGCTCAACCAGCTCGGAACGAGATCGTCGACCTTCCCGGAGCGCTCCCGATGCGGGAAGCGCCCGGTCTGGGAACATGCTCCTCCCTGGCACCCCGCGAAAGGAAGGCCACGACCTGGCCAAGCCGATCCGCCCACGCGGCCCCTCGGCGGCCACGGCGGCCTCCCGGCCTCGCGATCACGCGATCCGATGGCCCGGCCGTCAGTGGCCGGCGGCGATGAGGTCGGCGGCCCTTTCGGCGATCATGACGGTGGGCGCGTGGGTGTGTCCCCGGGTGATGAGCGGCATGACCGAGGCGTCGGCCACCCGCAGGCCGGCGATCCCTCGGACCCGCAGGGCGGGGTCCACCACCGACCCGGGATCGTCGCCCATCCGGCAGGTGCCGACCGGATGGTAGAGGGTCTCGCTGCGCTCGCGGATCCAGCGGACGAGCTCCTCCTCGGTCCTCGGGTCCCAGTACGGGTCCATCGGCGGCCCCGCGAGCGGCCGGAGCGCCTCGGTGGTGAACAGCTCCCTCGCCTTCCGCAGCCCGGCGACCTGCCGCCGGACGTCGGCCTCCGCCGTCAGGTAGCCGGGGTCGATCACGACGTCCCGGCCGTCCAGCGAGAGGCGGCCGCGGCTCTCCGGCCGCAGCAGGATCGAGGCGATGGTCAGGCCGTGGCCGGGCGGCGGGGTGAGGCCGTGGTTGACGAAGGAGCCGGGAGCGAAGATCAGCTCGATGTCGGGGGCGGGCTCCTCCTCGGAGGTGCGGATGAACGCCACGGCCTCGCCGATGTTGGAGGTGAGCATGCCTCGGCCGCCGGCCAGGAAGCGGAGCAGGTTGGCGGTCGACTCGGCGCCGGCGAGGGTGATCGGCTTGAGGCAGTGCAGGAAGACGCCCGACGCGAGGTGGTCCTGGAGGTTGGCGCCGACCCCGGGCAGCTCGTGGACCGGCTCGACACCCGCGGACCGCAACTCGTCCGCCGGACCGACCCCCGACAGCATCAGCAGGTGCGGTGAGCCGATCGCCCCGGCCGACAGGATGACCTCCCCGCGCGCCCGCGCCACCGCGGTGCCGTCACCGCCGACGTCGCCGTCGCCGTCGCCGCCGTACTCCACCCCGGTCGCGCGCCCGTCCTCGACGAGCACCCGGCGTACGCGTGAGGAGGTGAGCACGGTGAGGTTGGGCCGCCTGGCCGCGGGTGCGAGGTAGGCGTCCGCGGAGCTCCAGCGACGGCCCCTGCGCTGGGTGACGGGGGTCGGCGAGCAGCCCTCGTTGGAGGGGCCGTTCAGCTCCTCCAGGCGGGCGATGCCCAGTTCCTCACAGGCCCGCAGGAAGAGCGCGGTGGCGGGGTTCGGGGAGCGCAGCTCCGAGATGTGGATCGGGCCCTCCGTGCCGTACACGCCGCCGCGGTTGGAGCCGGCGCGGCGCTCGACCCTGCGGAAGTACGGGAGGACCTCCTCGTAGGACCAGCCCGGCACGTTCCATCCGTCGTAGTCGGCGCGGTGCCCGCGCACCCACATCTGGGCGTTCATCGAGGAGGATCCGCCGAGCATCCGGCCGCGCGGCCAGTAGAGTTCCCTGCCGGACAGCTCGGGCTGCTTGGCGGTGGTGAAGTCCCAGTCGCGCTCGGTCTTGAACAGCTTGGAGAAGCCGGCCGGCATCCGAACCTCCAGCTTCCGGTCGGAACCGCCCGCCTCGATGAGGGCGACCCTCGTGCCGGGGTCGGCGGAAAGACGGTTGGCCAGCACACATCCCGCTGACCCCGCGCCCACGATGACGTAGTCGTACTCCACGCTCACTGACCTTTCATCGCACAGTCGGCCAGCTCGCCTCCCCGTAAGCGCGCTCTTATCTGCTTACTCCCCCGCGGTTTGCCCGTCAATTTGTCATCGTGTTACCTACCGGTCGGTATCTCGGACTGCCAGTATGAGCGGGTCAGAGCTTGCTCGGAGGAGGACGTACGATGCTCAACCTGTCGATCGCACTGGAGGACAGCGCCAGGGAGGCCCCCGACCGCACCGCACTGGTCTTCGGTGACCTGCGGCTGCCGTACTCCCTGGTCAACACCGTCGCGAACCAGGTTGCCAACCTGCTGGTCTCCCGCGGGATCGGCAAGGGCGACAAGGTGGCGCTGGCCTGCCCCAACCTGCCCTACTTCCCGTTCGTCTACTACGGGATCCTCAAGGCCGGCGCCACGGTCGTGCCGCTCAACGTGTTGCTGCAGTCCAGGGAGATCGCCTACCACCTGGAGGACTCCCAGGCCAAGGCGTTGTTCTGCTTCGAGGGCACTCCCGAGTTGCCACTGGGCGAGCGGGGCAAAGCCGGCTTCGAGGGGTCCTCCGCCGAACACTTCTTCGTGCTGCCCGCCACCGCGTTCGCCACCGAGTCCGAGTACGGGGAGACGCTGTGGGCCGCGCTGGACGGCGTGTCCGGCGAGTTCGAGACCGTGCAGACCTCGCCCGACGACACCGCGGTGATCCTGTACACCAGCGGCACCACGGGCCAGCCCAAGGGCGCCGAGCTCAGCCACCAGAACATGCTGCTCAACGCCATGGTCTCCGACGAGATGTTCCCCCGCACCGAGGGCGGTGACGCCTACCTGGCGGTGCTGCCGCTGTTCCACTCCTTCGGCCAGACCGTCGTCATGAACGCCGGGTTCCGGCGCCAGGCGACCGTCGTGCTCCTGCCGCGCTTCGAGCCGGGCCCGGCCCTGGAGCTGATGCGCGCCGAGAACATCACGCTGTTCGCGGGCGTGCCGACCATGTACTGGGCCATGCTGACGAAGATCCACACCGACGGCGACGAGGTGCCCACCTCTCTCAGGATCGCGGCCGCCGGTGGCGCCTCCTCCCCCGTCGAGGTGCTCAAGGACTTCGAGAAGACCTTCGGGATCGGCATCCTGGAGGGGTACGGCCTGTCGGAGACCTCCCCGGTGGCCAGCTTCAACCAGCTCGGCAGGCCCACCAAGCCCGGCACGATCGGCACGCCGATCTGGGGCGTGGAGATGAAACTGATCGACAACGACTGGAAGACGATCGAGGGCGAGGGTCCCGGCGAGATCGCGATCCGCGGGCACAACGTGATGAAGGGCTATTACAACCGGCCCGAGGCGACCGCCGAGGTCATGCGGAACGGCTGGTTCCGCACCGGCGACATCGCCACCCGCGACGCCGACGGCTACTACTCCATCATCGACCGCGCCAAGGACATGATCATCCGGGGTGGCTTCAACGTCTACCCGCGCGAGCTCGAGGAGGTCCTGATCACCCACCCCGAGGTCTCCCTCGCGGCGGTGGTCGGGGTCGCCCACGACTCGCACGGCGAGGAGGTCAAGGCGTACGTCATCCGCACCCCCGGCGCGACGGTCACCGAGGACGAGCTGATCGCCTGGGGCAAGGAGAACATGGCGGGGTACAAGTATCCGCGGATCGTCGAGTTCCGCGACGCGCTTCCGATGACCGCGACCGGGAAGATCCTCAAGCGCGAGCTCCGCTGAGGGGCCCGTATCCGCCCGGCCGATGAGGCCACGGCGGCGGGGCCGGGTTCCGGACGGCGCGGCATGCCGCCGGAACCCGGCCCCGAGGTGTCCGCGGCAGGGGCCGTACGGTCCGGTGGGAACGCGTTCGCGTGAGCGCCCGCGCGGATTCTCGTAGAGGAACATCCCGTACGAGCGTCTCCCGCGCGGGGGCTCCCCGCGTGAGCGTGTTCCGGGCGTCAGGGCCAGTCGAGCGAGGGGCGGAGCGGGAGACCGGCCGTGCCGTCGGCGTTGAGCTTCACCCCGAGGACCTGGTGGAGCTGGATCTTGTTGCGTTCGAAGCCGACCACGCAGGCCGCCATGTAGAGGCGCCAGACCCGCGCCGTGCCCTCGCCGACCTCCTTGACCGCCTCGTCCCAGTGGGCGTCGAGGTTGGCGCACCAGAAGCGGAGGGTCTGCGCGTAGTGCTCGCGCAGGTTCTCCTCGTGGCGGATCTCGAAACCGGTGTCCTCGATCTGGCGGGCCAGGTAACCGACCGACTCCAGCTCCCCGTCGGGGAAGACGTAGCGGTTGATGAAGCCGCCGGCGTTGAGGGTCTTCTCCGTGCCCGTCGGGCGGGTGATGCAGTGGTTGAGCAGCCGCCCGCCGGGGACGAGCTTGTCGTACAGGAAGCGGAAGTAGAAGGGCAGCTGGTCCTTGCCGATGTGCTCGGTCAGGCCGATCGAGCTGACGGCGTCGAAGCCGGTCTCCGGCACGTCGCGGTAGTCCATGTGGCGGACCTCGGCGAGCTCGCCGAGGCCGGCCTCCGCGATGGCCTTCTGCGCCCACTCGGCCTGCTGGCGCGAGAGGGTGACCCCCAGCGCCTTCACGCCGTACTCGCGGGCGGCGTGGATGACCATTCCGCCCCAGCCGCAGCCGACGTCCAGCAGCCTCATGCCGGGCTTGAGGTCCAGCTTGCGGGCGACGAGCTCGAACTTGGTGAGCTGCGCCTCCTCCAGCGTGGACTCCTGCTCGGGGAAGACCGCGCAGGTGTAGGCCATGGAGGGGCCGAGCACCCACGAGTAGAACTTGTTGGAGACGTCGTAGTGGTGGTGGATGGCCTCGGCGTCGCGCTGCTTGGCGTGCCTGCTGCCCATCCGGGCGAGCATGCTGCGCCGCACCTCCTGCGGAGGCGGCGGCATCCGCGTCAGCAGCGGGCGGACCCCGAGGGCTCGGATGGCCGCGAGCTTCTGCCCGACCGGGATGTCGTTGACGGTGAGCGACCACATTCGGGACAGCAGGGTGTACATGTCCCCGTCGACGTCGAGGTGACCGGACACGTACGCCCTGGCCAGACCCAGCTCTCCGGGGGCCTGCGCCAGGTACGCGACGGCCGCCGGGGTCTTCACCTCGACACTGATGTCGGCGCCGGCCGGTCCGGCCTTGCTTCCGTCGTAGGCGACGAAGCGCACGTCCGCCTCGGGCCCCATGACCTTCTCGAAGATCTCTGCGAGCAACACAGAATCAGCCTCTCTTAACGCCCCCGAACACACTTGTCGTAGAGGTCGAGCAACCGGCCACCCCCGTCGTATGCCCGCTTGACCGGCCAGTAGGCGGTTCCGTTATAAAACCGCCAGAATTCATCCTCCGGGTAGAACGAAGTGGAGTACAGCGATTTATGCCCCTCCAGCTCGTGGACCCGGTTCTCGATCAAACGGTTGTGGTAACCGTCGAACTGCCCCCTGGGAAGTGGGACCGTTCCCCAGAAGCCGAAGTTGACGTAGAGCCGTCCCGGCTCCAGCGGGTAGAGCGGCCACTCGCCGGTGGACCTCAGCGGGCACATCCAGACCGGCGCCATCCCGACCTTGTCGTGGAAGAACTCCAGGAACTCGGCACCGCGCTCGACGGGCACCTCGATGTCCTGGATGACCGACTCCTGCACGGGCAGGTCGCGCCAGCGGTCGACCCTGGCGATCACCCCGTACTTGCGGTCGAGGCCGACGAGCCTGCGGTAGACGTCCGAGCGCATCCACTTGCGCGGCATCAGGGACCGCACCAGCGCGGTCTGCACGCCGAAGGCGCGCGAGCACCAGAACCAGTCGGTGTCCCAGCGCCACAGGTAGTCGCGGACGGTCAGCCAGTCGCGGGTCCTGGTCTGGATCGACCGGTAGTAGATGCGCATCCCGGTGTAGTCGGAGAGGTACGGGGCGCGCTCGGCGAAGCGGCCCACCGTGATGTAGAGCTCCCCGGGGCCGAAGAACGTGCCGTCCACGAAGTCGACGCGCTCGCCCTCGTACTCGCCGCGCTCGCAGATCTCGCGCATCGCGAGCATGCACTTGTCGGCGTCGCCGAACGGGATGTGGGTCAGCCTGACGTACGGCTGGACGGGTTTGAGCTTGATCCGGATCCGGAGGGCGTAGCCGAGCGTGCCGTAGGAGTTGGGGAACGCCCGGAACAGGTCCCGGTGCTCGTTGTCGTCACGGGCCACCACGATCCTGCCGTCGCCGGTGAGGATCTCCATCTCCTCCACCGACTCGTGCGGCAGCCCCTCCCTGAAGCTGGTGGACTCGATGCCGAGCCCCGTCACCGCCCCGCCCAGCGTGATCGTCTTCAGCTGCGGCACGACGTACGGCATGAACCCGTGGGCGAGCGTGGCGTCCACCAGGTTCTCATAGGTCGTCATC
This sequence comes from Streptosporangium sp. G12, assembly GCF_052983175.1. NCBI lineage: Bacteria > Bacillati > Actinomycetota > Actinomycetes > Streptosporangiales > Streptosporangiaceae > Streptosporangium > Streptosporangium sp. G12. The sequence goes on from NZ_JBRIQO010000005.1 coordinate 330,343, forward strand.
CCCTGGACCTCGGCGGTCATCGTCACCGGGTCGACCTCGATGACCTGGTCCAGGTCCCTGGCCGACAGCTTCGCCGACCGGGCGCCGTCCCTGAACCGGAACAGGTTGGTGGTGGCCTTGGAGAGCCGGGGCACCGCGTCTCCCGGGATGGCGGCGTAGGACTCCCTGATCTGCTCCACCGCTTGCCGGTGCGCAGACATCCCCGTCATCTGCCGCACGGTGATCACCCCCATGACCTCGTTGGAAAGATCGCCCCTAGGCACGTTATAACTCGGATGTCTCCGGAGCCAGGCAGGGCGCGTTAAACACGGGAAAACTCTACGACCGTCCTTCTTACGATCTTCGGCCGACCACCGCATCAACCCCGTTGACCACATTCGCCACAGGTCGGCCCTCGATCGCCGCCTCCAGGTTGTCCAGCACGCACCGGATCAGACGACCGGTCGACTGAGGGGTCACCCCGGCCACGTGCGGCGAGAGCAGGACCCTCGGACTGCCGCGCAGCGGGTCGTCCTGCGGCAGCGGCTCGGTGTCGAAGACGTCGAGCGCGGCGCCGCCCAGGTGCCCCGACTCCAGGGCCGAAAGCAGCGCCGCCGAGTCGACCACCTGCCCCCTCGCCGCGTTGACGAGCAGCGAGCCCGCGGGCATCAGGGACGGGTCGATCAGCCTTCTGGTCTCCTCCGTCAGCGGGACGACCAGGACGAGCACGTGGGAGCTCGCGACGAGATCGCCGATCTGCCGGTAGGTGTAGGGCACCTCGCGCGGCGTGCGGGTCCAGTAGGAGACCTCGCATCCGTGGGCGGCGAACATCCGGGCGGCGGCCTCGCCGATCGGGCCGAACCCGACGATGCCGACGCGCGAGCCGTACAGCTCGGCGGGTCCGAGGTCCAGCTGCGGCCAGCGTCCCGCGCGGACCGCGGCGTCGGCGTCGAGCAGCCGCCGCGACAGCGCGAGCGCGGCGGCGAGGCACCACTCGGCCACCCCGATCGCGCTCACCCCCGCGGTGTTGGCCAGCGGCACGCCCGCCTCGGCGAGCGCGCCGAGATCGTGGCCGTCCACGCCCACGGAGGGCTGCTGGACGAACGTCAGGTCCGGCGCGGCCCGGACGGCCTCGGCGTCCAGGGCGAGCCCGCCGCTCCAGTCGCCGACCACGATCTCGGCGCCGCCGAGGGCGGCGAGCAGCGACTCCCGGTCGCGGGCCGCGGGAACCGACACGGCGACCCGGTCGCCGAGCGAGCCGAGCAGGTTGCGCAACGCCTCCTCGGGGAGGGGCGGCAGCGCGAGCACCTTCCAGGGCGTGCTGTTCGCCTCCACGGGGTGAAGACCGCCGAGCACGCGGTCCGAGCGCCTTCGGTTCATGTCACTCACCTCCGCGGGGGTGGAAGCTGTCGAACACGCGGGTCATGAGCGCCTGCTGGGCCACCCAGTCGGCGTCGTGAGTGGTCCAGCTGAGCACCATGACCGAGTCGCCCACCTCGATGAACCGCCGCACCTCGCGGTAGGTCACCCCGGCCTCGGCCCAGGGGGCTCCGCCGCTGTCCTTCATGGTCCAGGTGAACTCCCACTGGAGCCCGGCGCCGTAGGCGAGAGGGATCTCGGCCGTGTCCTCGAAGTCGATCTCGCTCCACTGGGCCACGTTCTCCCTGATGGTCTCGCGAAGCGAGTCCAGGCCCTCGGGGATTCCCTCCAGCGGCTCCACCGACAGGTGGGCGGCCCCGTCGCGGCGCAGCCATTGGGTGTAGCCCGTCTCGGCCGCCCAGTCGCCGTTCCATCCGGCCGGGTATTTGATCGACCAGTTCTCCGGAGGCCGGGCCCGCCACGTCTTCAGCCCTCCGGCGGACGCGGCCGTCCTGGTCCTGGTGGGGGTGGGGGTCGGAGTGGGGGTCGGGGTCGCCGGCTCGGTCTCCTCCACCGGCTCCGGCGTGGCCTCCGCGACGGTGGGCGCGGAGCGCGCCACCGGCCGCTGTTCGGGCTGCGACATCGCCACGGCCGCCGCGGCGCCTCCGGCCGCCAGCAGGACGACGGCCCCCACGATCAGCGGGAGCCGCCCTCCGCCGCGGCGACCGGGCACGGCCGAATTCCTGGTCTCGCGCCTTTCCCGCTCCCCGGTGCGGTGGGAGGTCTTACCGATGCGGCCGAAGTTCTCCTCGGTACGGCTCGGGGCCCCTCCCGTACGGTGGCCCCCGGTCCCTCGCCCCTGGCGGACGGCGGTCTCCCCGGTACGGCGGGCGGCGGCCGACGGGTCGTCGATGACCTCCGCCAGCATGGCGTCGGCCTGCTGCGCGGTCAGCCGGTGGGCGGGCTCCCGCTGGAGCATGCCGGTGAGCACCGCTCGCATCTCCAGGGGCACCACGCCGAAGTCGGGCTCCTCGGTGAGGAGCGCGCCGAGGGTGGAGATGGCGTCACGGCGCTCGAAGGGCCCCTGGCCGACCAGGGCCGCGTAGAGGGTGGCGCCGAGGGCCCACAGGTCGGACCAGGGGCCGGCGTCGACCCCGGTGGCGCGCTCGGGCGGCAGGAAGCTCGGTGAGCCCGTCACCATGCCGGTCTGGGTGAGCGAGGTGTCGCCCTCGATGACGGCGATGCCGAAGTCGGAGAGCACGGCGCGGCCCTCGGCGTCCAGCAGGATGTTGCTCGGCTTGACGTCGCGGTGCAGGATCCCGGCCTCGTGGGCCGCGCGCAGGGCCGACAGGACCTGGCGGCCGATGTCGGCGACCTGGCGCACCGGCAGCAGGCCGACCTCGTCCAGCCCGCGGGCCCTGACCAGCTCCATCACGATCCAGGGGCGGCCGTCCTGCTCCGCCACGTCGTAGATCGCCACGATGCCGCGGTGGTTGAGCCTGGCCGCCGTCCTGGCCTCGCGGGAGGTGCGGGTCAGCTGGACCTGGTGCTCGGCCGGGGAGAGGTTGGGCGGTAGGAGCACTTCCTTCACGGCGACCGAGCGGTTGAGGAGGATGTCGTAGCCCTCCCAGACGACGCCCATCCCGCCCCTGCCGAGTTCCCGCAGCAGTCGATAGCGCCCAGCGACCACCCGTTCACTGTGCGGATATGTCATCGCAAAACCCCTAGGTCCCATTCGGAGAGGGCGCAAGTTTCCCATACGCGCGCGGGCGCCACGCGACTCCTCGCGATGTGTCTTGCCACAGAAAGCCGAATGTTGTTCTACTTGGGCGGGAGGGCGGCAGTGCTCGCAACCAGGTGATCGCCTGGGCACGCCGTACCGACGAGACCCGGAACGCACCCGAGGAGAATGTCGATGGAGCACGTGACCAGGAAGGGCCCGCTGGCCGGAGTCCGCGTGCTCGAACTGGCGGGGCTGGCCCCCGGGCCCTTCGCCGGGATGATGCTGGCCGACCACGGGGCCGAGGTGCTGCGCGTCGAGCGCGCGAGCGTCGTCGCCAGGACCGGGGACAGGCCGCGCCCCGACGTGATGGACCGGGGCAAACGGACGGTCGGCCTGGATCTGAAGTCCCCCGAGGGGGTGGCCGCGTTCAAGGAGCTGGCCCGCCACGCCGACGTGGTCGTCGAGGTCTTCCGGCCGGGCGTCGCCGAGCGCCTCGGCATCGGCCCGGCCGACCTGCACGCGGTCAACCCGCGCCTGATCTACGGGCGGATGACCGGCTGGGGCCAGGACGGACCGCTCGCGACGACCGCCGGGCACGACATCGACTACATCGCCGTCTCCGGCGTGCTGTCGATGCTGGGCCGCGCGGGCGAGCCCCCCACCCCGCCGATCAACATCCTCGGCGACTTCGCCGGGGGCGGTCTCATGCTCGCGTACGGCGTGCTGCTGGCGCTGATCGAGCGGGAGCGGACCGGCGAGGGGCGGGTGATCGACGCCGCCATGGTGGACGGCGCGGCGACGTTGTTCGCGATGTTCCACCACGGCGTGCAGACCGGCGGCTGGGGCCCGCGCGGCACGAACCTGCTCGACACCGGCGCGCCGATGTACGACACCTACGAGACCGCCGACGGCCGGTACGTGGCCGTCGGGGCGCTGGAACCTCAGTTCTGGAACGAGATGACCACCCTGATGGGCCTGGAGGACCTGCCCGACCGCGACGACAGGTCGCAGTGGCCCGCGCTCCGCGAGCGGCTGGCCGAGGCGTTCAGGTCCAGGACCCGCGCCGAGTGGGAGGCGGTGTTCGACGGCACGGACGCCTGCGTCTCCCCCGTGCTGGAGGGGGGCGAGGCCGCGGACCACCCGCACAACAAGGCCAGGGGCATGTTCGTCGAGGTCGGCGGGGTCAGGCAGCCCGCGCCCGCGCCGCGACTGCTCGGCGTGCCCGAGCAGGACCTCTCCCCCGCCACCCGGCTGGCGGACCTGTCCTCCTGGGGGCTGCCCGACGAGACCGCTACGCGGCTGCGCGAGGCCGGGGTGCTGGCCTGATGGGCGGCGAGGCGGACAGGGGGGCGGCGGGCGGCGGTCTCGCGAACACGAAGGCGACGGAGAGCACGACAGGCACGACAGGTATGGAGGGCACGGCAGGTATGGAGGGCACGCGGGACATGAGGACCGAGGACGGGCCGGCGGGCACCGAGGGCACCGAGGGCACCGAGGGCACCGAGGGCACCGGGGCCGCGGGCGGGCCGGTGGGAATGGACGTTTTCGAGGCCCTCTACACGACCAGGGCGATGCGCAGGGTCAAGCCGGACCCGATCCCCGAGGAGGTCCAGCGGAGCATCCTGGACGCCGCGGTCCGCGCGCCCAGCGGCGGCAACGTGCAGAGCTGGCGCTTCCTGCTGGTGGACGACCTCGCGGTGAAGGAGCGGCTCGGCCCTCTCTACCGGGACGCGCTCGGGCGGCTCTTCGAGGGCCACTACCGGCCGATGCGCGAGAAGGCCGAGGCCGAGGGCGACACGCGGACGCTCAACGTCCTGAAGTCGGCCAAACACCTGGCCGACCACTTCGAGGGCTATCCGCTGCTGCTGTTCGCGTTCGTCCGCAACGACCCGTCCGGCGGCTCGATCTTCCCCTCGGTGTGGAGCGCGCAGCTGGCCGCCCGCGCCCACGGGGTGGGCAGTGCGCTGACCAGCGTGCTCGGCATCTTCCACGCCGAGGAGACGCTGCGGGTGCTCGGCGTGCCCGAGGACAAGGGCTGGACCCTGGCCTGTACGGTCACCTTCGGCTATCCCACCGGGCGCTGGGGCGTCGCGCCCCGCCGCCCGGCGCACGAGGTGAGCTACCGCAACCGGTGGGGCCAGGACGTCGGCTTCGAGGTTCCCGAGCCCCTGTGGAGGCAGGAGGGCTGAACCCCGGCGGGGCCGGGCCGTGGGCGGCACTCCCGGCGTGACGCCGTGCGGTCGCTCCGGCGGTGTCCGTGAGCAGGCATCCGGCCGGTCGTCGTGCCGGAGGACCGGAGCACGGCACGGTCAGCGGGAATCCGGCCCATGAATCCGGTCTGTGTGGATGCCGGCGGCGCGGAGCCTGGTCTCGATGAGCGCGCCCTCCGGGCCGCGGCCGACCCCTGCTGTGCGGTTCCGGATCAGATGGGCGCCTTTCCCGAGGAGATCGCTTCGTGCAGACGGCGAGCCTCCTGGAGGACGAGGCTCGACCCCTTGCGTGCCGCCAGCTCCGCCAGCCCCGGGATCTCGCCACGCGCCCCTGCCAGGAAAGCCGCCCGGGCGGCGACGCCCAGCAGCTCGCCCAGCCCGTTCCGCGTCCTTTCGCCCGCCTCCGTCGGCAGCAGGAGCCGGACGGTCACGGCGAGGGCCTGCCAGATCTCGGCGTGCGCCCCGGCCGCGACCAGGTCGGCCAGTGCCGCCGTGATCCGTTTGAGCGTGATGCGCTCGGCGCGGACCAGCATCGCGACGGCCCAGCCGAGGTCCGAGGCCGGAAGCTGCTCGCGTACCGCCAGGGTGATCAGCGCCTCGGCGGCGGCGGCACGCTGGGCGGGCCGGGGGTGAGCCAGGCAGGCGGCGATGGTGATCGCGGTCGCCCTGCCCACCGGGCCGTCGCCGTGAGCCAGAGCCGCCACGGCGTCCACGCGGGAGCCGCCGCGGACGGCGATCCAGGGCAGGCACTGCACCATGTACGCGGCCATGACCTCGCGATGGGACGGCATGATCGTCGGCCACCACACCACCTCGTCGGGGTAGGCGGCGTATCCGTTGGCGGGCCGCACCGCGCACAGGTCGTGCAGCCAGGCGGGCAGGCCTTCTGACGGCACGGCCCGGATGTGCACCTCGTACGGGGAGGGACCGGAGTAAAAGGCCCTCGGTGCCTGCGTCACCTCGCAGTGCACCACCGGATCGGGCATTACGCCGGCGCGCAGCCAGTCGGCGAGCCGCCGCCCCGCCCGCGTGGGTAACTTCTCCGCCCGGACCGGCAAGGACTCGTCCACGTGCCGTGGCAGCCGCAACAGCGCCTGCTGGAAGTCGGCTTCGAGCGGTTCGGTGTCGCCCAGCCGCTCCATGCGGTCGATCAGGGTCTCGGCGTCGAGATGCCCGGTGGCGGCGGTCGGGGTGGCCAGCAGCACGGGGATCGTCGCGCCGCGTTCGAACAGGGACACGACCTCGCGCAGGCGCTGCTGGACCAGACGCTGAGGCAGCAGATCGAGGATGAAGTCATAGCTCGGGTCGGCGCGCTCGGCCAGCGCGGCGGTGAGCTCGCGGCTGACATCGGGCAAGGTCAGGGCCAGCACGCAGCGGTTCAGCAGGAAACGGGGATCGCGATCACTGGTGAAGTCCGCGTAGGCGTGGACGTTGGTCTGTCCCCAGCGTTCGCGCCACTTCGGCTCCAGAACGGCCAGGACCCCGTCACGGTCGCGGTGCGTCAGCTCGACCAGGGCGGCGAGGACGCGCTCGTACTGGCCGGGATCGTCGGGCCAGCCCACCGTGTCGAGCCCGCCGGCCAGGTCGGCCACCGCGGTGATGGGCGGCGCGAGGGCGGGCGGCGGCGGCGCGACGAGCACCGGGACGGCGGCCGGTTGCGGCTCCGCCACCGCCGCAACCGCGCCGAAGGCTGCGGCCACGCGGTCGCGTGGTTCGGCGGGCAGGCGGCTCGCCGCCTCGCGGACGGCCTCCCGGGCCGCGTCGTCCATGTGCGGGGCCAACTTGACGGCCAGCCGCACCGCGCGTTCGCGCAGGGCCGGGGTCTCCACGTCGAACACGGTGGCCAGCGCGGCCGCCGCCGCACCGCCCCTGGACGCGGGCGCCTTCGCGAGCCACTTCACGGCCGTCGCGACGTGTTTCTTCTCCGGCCGGAACACCAGCGCGCCGATCGCCTCGGCGAACAACTCGTCCCCCAGCGCTCCGGCGGCCTCGGCCCGGTGCAGCTCGTCCACGGCGAGCTGCACGAACGACGAGGACCCGGACGGAAGAAGACGGACGAAATCGAGCACCGGGACGTCGGCCACCGTGGTTTCCAGGAGCCGCCACAATTTCACGAACGGGGCGATGTCCGCGGCCTCGCCACCTGCCATGAACCGGCTCGCGCACCCGGCGACCAGCGCCTGCCGCGAGAGCCGTCCCGCCTGGGCGAGGGCGGCCAGCTCGCCGGCGATGCCCGGACTCGCCGCCCGGCCGGGCTCCGTGCTCTCGCTCGCGGTGAGCGCGGCGGCCACGCCCTGGGCGTGGAACAGGCGTGGGACCAGGTGGTCGAGCAACGGGTCGGCGGCCAGGACCGGCCGCCCGTGGCCCTCACGCCTCCGCGCGACCATCCGCCACGCCCAGCCCGCGGTGAACGGGTCGCTGCCGGGCGGCTCGACGCCGGTCTCGATCACCAGCGCGGCGGCCAGGTCCCAACCCGGCAGGCCCTGCAGCCGCCACCAGGTCGTACCCGCCGGCGGGCGCAACCGCTGCACCAGCCGCACGGCGAGGTCTCGCCGCCACGCCTCGGGACGGCACCGCAACACGGACATGACGGTCGCGGCGTCGCGCTCGTGGTGACGCGTCACGCGCAGCTCCCCGCGGTTCAACCAGGCCGCCACCTGGGCGGCCCCGCCCATGCAGGCCGCGCCGGCGAGCCGGTAACCGGAGGTCAGCTCCTGCACGCGCAACCGGTTGACGACATCGTCGGCGAACCGCTCGGCCAGGTGGTCGGGCAGCCGGGCGGCCACCTCGCGCCGGTCCGCGTCGCCGAGGCCGTTCAGGACCTCCGCCAGGCACTCGTCGTTCTCCGCCTCGATGCGGGCGAGGACCTCGTTCCACGGGCTCATGCCGCCACCGCCTCGAGACCGCAGGGGCACGGGGTGAGCGGCGCGACGGCGTGGGCGAGGGGGTGCGCCCGCAGGCAAGTGATCATGGCCGGGACCTTACCGATGCACGCCGACAATTAGACATTTCACTCCGAGCCCGGCTCGGAGGAGTCGAGACGTCGCGCGATGCCATCGCTGAGGGACCGGTCGCTCGACTCGTTCTCTTTCCTGCCCGGCGGCCGCTGTGCCGCCGGGGCCGCCGGCCGGTGGTGCGGTGGTGGAGGTCGTGCGGATGGTGACGACGGCCGGGCGGCCCGGCTCCTTTCCCGGGCCCGATCTCCCGTGCCCGATCGGCTTCCCCGCTCCAACCGGCCTGCTCACGAGGGATACACCTACCGTAGGCGTACCTCTTTTCGTTGTACATGTTGATTCATATGTAGTAGATGTACTACATTCATTCACATGAGTACTGCATCACGTATCCGCACCCCGTCCCCGCGACCGGCCGCGCGGCTCTCCTGAGCAGGGGGGCGCCGGAATGCCAGCGGAAGACATCTACAACCGGATCTCGGTGCTGAGAGCCGAGCGCGGGATCTCACGCAAGGACCTGGCGGCCGCGCTGGGAGTCCACTACCAGACGATCGGCTACCTGGAGCGCGGCGAGTACAGCCCGAGCCTGTTCCTCGCCATGCGGATCGCCGAGCACTTCGAGGTGCCGCTGGAAGTCGTGTTCTCCCTCAAACCGTTCCCCCGGCTCGGCAGCGACCAGGCCGGTTGACTCCCTCCCCGGCCGGCGGGCCGGGTCTCCCCCGGAGGTATCCGATGAGCACGTGGAAAGAACTCCGGCGCCAGAGCCGGGCCGAGATCATGCAGCACGACGTCCTGCCCGGCTGGTACGCCACCCGGGGCCGCAGGCGGCTGATCGCCTCGGTGGTGGTCCTCGCGCTGGCGCTCCTGTGGGCGGACGTCGCCGTCTCCTGGGCCGACGCGCCAGGTGACGGCGACGAGCTGTCCGACTTCACGCTCCTCGCGATCAGCCTGGTCCTCTGCATACCGGCGATCTCGCTGCTCAACATCGCGACCCGTGGTGTCGTCGAGCTGTCCGAGCGGGACCTGGACGAGCGCCAGGTGGGCGAGCGCCTGCGGGCCGTCGCCATCTCGCACCGGATCACGTCGGGCATCCTGGTCGCCCTCTACGTCACGGCCCTCGTGGCGGGCAGTTCCCGGGGCCCCGACTACTCCATGCCGGCGGACGCGATCGTTTCCCTGACGCTCGCCCTGGGACTGACGCACTTCATGCTTCCGCTGGTCGTCTCCGGCTGGCGGCTGCCCGACCCGCCCGGCGACGACGCCTGAGCCCGCCCCGGCGGGCGGTCCGGCGAAGGGAGCCGCGCGGCGGCGAGGTCCCGGGGCGCCGGGACACGGGAGGGCCCCGGTGCGGCCACGGGGGCCGTACCGGAGCCCTCCCCGCACACCGGCCGGCCCGGCCCGGGGCGCCGGGAACGGTCCCGCTCAGCGCATCGGGGACAGCACCGCCGCGTAGATGTCGGCGCCTCCCGGGTGGTGCACCTCCACGTCGGTGGTGAAGGCCCTCGGCGGGGTGCCTCCCGACTCGGTGTGCTTCCACAGCTGCTGCCACGCCTCCAGCAGGACGCCCGGCATCGGCCCGCGGGCCTCGATCTTCAACGACGGCACCCCGGGCACCCGTACCGCCACCATGCCCTCGGGCAGCGCCGCGGCGCTGCGCACGGCGACCCCGACGATCTGGGTGTAGGCACCGTGATGATCACTCTCATAGTCGGTGAGCACCGCGTAGATGTTCTCGTCGACCCGTCCCGGCACGTGGGCGAAGGCCCCCGGGGATCCCGCCCGCGCCCAGAGCGCGCCGAGCCTCCCCCGGCCCGGCTCCGCCTCGTCGGCGTTCGACGTCCGTACGGCATGACCTACGACGAGCATCTCGGGCCGATCAACCACGATCACAATGCCTCCTCATGGCCATCCACTTATTCGCGCAAACCGGATCTTAGCCTCCGGCCCGACCTGCCGGTCCTCTTCGAAGAAGCGGAAAAGGGGAACGCTCATCTTTGGCAATTCACGGGATAAGGTGGATCAACGTGAGATTTCTCAATGAGATGGCACCGGCCTACGACCTGACCTACAGCGACGTTTTCATGGTCCCGTCGCTCTCCTCCGTCGGCTCACGGCTCGCCGTCGACCTCTCCAGCCGGGACGGCACCGGAACCACCATCCCCGTCGTGGTCGCCAACATGACGGCGGTGGCGGGACGGCGGATGGCCGAGACCGTCGCGCGGCGGGGCGGGATCACCGTGATCCCGCAGGACATCCCGATCGACGTGGTCGCCGACGTCGTCGACTGGGTCAAGAAGCGCGACCTGGTCCACGACACTCCGCTGACGCTCACCCCGCACGACACCGTCGGCGAGGCGCTCAACCTGCTGCCCAAGCGGGCCCACGGCGCGATCATCATCGTCGACTGGGACAACCGCCCGGCCGGCGTGGTCACCGAGAGCGACTGTTCCGGCGTGGACATGTACACCCAGCTGTCCCAGGTGATGTCCGATCACCTGCTCACGCTGCCCGCCGGGCTCGACCCGCGCGAGGCCTTCGACCGCCTCCACGGGGGCCGCCACCGGCTCGCCCCGGTCGTGGACGCGGAGGGCAGGCTGGTCGGCATCCTGACCAGGACGGGCGCGCTGCGCGCCACCCTGTACCGGCCCGCCGTCGACGACTCCGGCAGGCTCCGCGTCGCGGCGGCCGTCGGGGTCAACGGCGACGTGGCCGCCAAGGCCAAGGAGATCCTCGACGCCGGGGTGGACTGCCTGGTCGTGGACACCGCCCACGGCCACCAGGAGAAGATGATCAGTGCCCTGAGGGCGGTCCGGGCGCTCGGCCCCGACGTGCCCGTCGCGGCGGGCAACGTCGTCACCGCCGAGGGCGTGCGGGATCTCGTCGAGGCCGGAGCGGACATCCTGAAGGTCGGCGTCGGCCCGGGCGCCATGTGCACCACCCGGATGATGACCGGCGTGGGCCGCCCGCAGTTCTCCGCCGTGCTGGAGTGCGCCGCCGAGGCCCGCAGACTGGGCCGCCACGTGTGGGCCGACGGCGGTGTCCGCCACCCCCGGGACGTGGCCCTGGCCCTGGCCGCGGGGGCGTCCAACGTGATGATCGGCTCGTGGTTCGCGGGCACCTACGAGTCGCCCGGCGACACCCGCACCTCCGCCGACGGGCGCAAGTACAAGGAGAACTTCGGCATGGCCTCGGCCCGCGCGGTACGGCTGCGCACGGCCGAGGACTCCCCCTTCGACCGGGCGCGCAAGGCACTGTTCGAAGAGGGGATCTCCACCTCCAGGATGTATCTCGATCCGGCGATGCCCAGCGTCGAGGACCAGATCGACGCCATCGTGGCCGGCCTGCGCTCCTCGTGCACCTACGCGGGCGCCTCCACCCTGGAGGAGTTCCACGAGCGGGCGGTGGTCGGCGTGCAGAGCTCGTCCGGCTACACCGAGGGTATGCCGCTCCACCAGAGCTGGTGATCCACCCGCGGGAGCGCGACACCACCTCCCGTGCGGGGGCTTGGTGCCGCCGCCCGCGGCGGGTCCACCCGTGAGAGCGCGGCGCCGCGGTACGCGTGGCGCCCGCTCGCGCCCGTCACCTCCCGCGGGTCCGCGGCGCCTGGTCATCGGGGTCGGCACGGGTGCCGGGTGTGCGGTGGTCCTCCGGGCGCATCGGCCTGCTCCGGTAGCGGGTGAGCCTGTACACCGCCGCGAAGGCCGCGAGCACCAGCAGCACCTCCACCATCACGATGAGCACAATCATTTTCGATTCCCTCACGCCCCTGACACCGGTGCCCCGTCTCCCGCTTCCACTGGCGCCATCTTGCACGAACCCTAACGGTAAGCCCTTACCCATGTCCAAATTGTCCGGGTTTCTTTCCCAACTAATGGGGTTCGCCTGTCGCGGTGCCCGGATCCTCCGCCCGCGGTTCCCGGAGGTTCATCACTCACGGTTCCCGGCGTTCGCCACTCGCGGCCAGATCCCGGCGGGGAACGCGCATCGTCCTACGGACACGGGGTAGTCGGCCCGTCGAGCCATCTCCCACCCCCGAAAGGCGAGCGGACATGAATGGAACGCCCACCGGCCTGGACACGCAGGTCGTCGTGGACCGGAGGGTCCTGGCAGGCTACGACAACTACCTCGCGGCGCAGCGAACCGTGGACGGACTGTCCGACGCGGGCTTTCCCGTCGAGAACGTGGCCATCGTCGGCAGCGACCTGAAACTCGAGGAGACCGTCACCGGCAGGATGACCAACGGGCGGGCCGCGCTCACCGGGGCCGGGAGCGGCGCGGCCTTCGGCGCCGTGGTCGGGATGTTCCTCGGCCTGTTCACCTCGACCACGCTGTCGTTCTTCGTGCTCGTGCTCTGGGCGGCCCTGTGGGGCGCGGTGATGGGCGCCGCGTTCGGGTTCATCAACCACCTGTTCACCGGCGGCAAGCGGGACTTCGCCTCGCGCAGCGCGATCGTCGCCGGCCGCTACGACGTGCTGGTCGCGGCCTCGCACATGGACCACGCGCGGGCCATCCTGGAGTCCACCCCCGGTCCGGCCGACACCGTGGTGGTCGAGGTTCCCCCGTCCGCAGGCCTGTACGACCCGGCCGCCGCGGGGACCACCACCCCGAGCAACCCCGCTCCCCCGCGGACGCTCGCCACCGACGTCCCCCCGCAGCCGACCGCCCCCGACATCTCCGGCCGCCCGGTCACCTCCGACCTTCCCCCGCAGCCGGTCACCCCCGACCTCGCCCCGCGAGCGGCCACCTCCGACCTTCCCGCGGACGCCCCGTCCGCCCCGCACGCGGACGCCCCGGCCGGGCCCGCCACCGAGGACACCCCGGCCCCCGTGTCACCGAGCACCTCGCCGAGCGTCTCCTCGAGCACCTCGCCGGGCACCGAGGAGCGCCCCGTCCCCGCGCGGCCCGGCACCGCCGAGCACCAGATCCCCGCTCAGCCCACCTCCCCCGACCGCTCCACCGCGTCGGCCGCCAAGGAGCGTCCCGGCTCCTGAGGCGCGTACCGGAAACCCCGAGGCACGTACGGAAAAACCCGGCGGGCGCCCCCACAGGGGGTGCCCGCCGGGTCGCGGCGGAGGCACGGCCGGGTGCCGCGGCTCAGCCCTTGACGCTGCCCGCCAGCAGGCCGCGGACGAAGTAGCGCTGCATCGACAGGAAGACGATCAGCGGGATGATCAGCGAGACGAACGCCCCCGAGGTCAGGCGCTGCCACTCGTTGCCCTTGGTTCCGGCCATCTGCGCCAGCCGTACCGTCATCGGGGCGCTCTCCGGGGTGCCCCCGGCGAAGATCAGGGCCACCAGCAGGTCGTTCCAGACCCAGAGGAACTGGAAGATCGCGAAGGTGGCGAGCGCGGGCCCGACCAGCGGGAGGACGATCGTGCGCAGGACCTTCCCGTGGCTGGCCCCGTCGACCCTGGCCGCCTCCATCAGCTCGCCCGGAAGCTCGGACATGAAGTTGTGCAGCAGGAAGACGCCCAGTGGCAGCGCGAAGCAGGTGTGCGCGAACCAGACCTGGACGAACCGGGCCGGCCCCTCCAGGTCCCAGGCGGGCATCAGCTGGAGGCCGAAGACGGACACGCCCTCGGAGAAGAACGACAGCAGCGGGACGAGCGACATCTGCAGCGGCACGATCTGCAGCGCGAAGACGCCGATGTAGATCCACTCGCGCCCGCGGAACGGCAGCCAGGCCAGCGCGTACGCGGCGAAGGTGGCCAGGGCCAGCGGGAAGAGCACCGACGGGATCGTGATGACGATCGAGTTGATCAGGAAGCTCATCATCTGGCCGGAGGACGAGGAGGTGCCGAACAGGACCTCCTGGTAGTTCTCCAGCGTGAGCTGTGGGCTGGAGAAGAACGTCCACCAGCCGCTGTTCTTGATCTGGTCCTCCGGGCGCAGCGAGGACAGCAGCAGGCCGAAGGTCGGTGTGGTCCACAGGACGGCGATGACGATCGCGACGGCACTGGCGACCCGGCCGCTCAGCCTCCGCCGTACGCGCTGCGGCGCGGTCGTCGTCTCGGGCCGCACCACGGTCTGGGTCAACGTGGCCATGTGGACTCCTTCGCCCGCCGCGTGCTCGCGGCGCCGGGCCGGCCTGCTCGCCCGGTCACCTGACGGCCTCTCTGCGCTGGCGGATCTGGTAGATCACGATCGGGGTCACCAGGACGAACAGGAAGACCGCGAGGGCCGCGCCCTTGCCCGTCTCCCCGTACCGGAACGCCTGGTTGTACATCTCGTTGGCGATGACGCTGGTGTCGAACTGGCCGCCGGTCATGGTGCGGACGATGTCGAACAGCTTGAGCGTGCCGATCGACTGCGTGACCAGCACCACGATCACGGCCGAGCGGATGGACGGCAGCGTCACCCGGAAGAACATCTGCAGCGGGGTCGCCCCGTCCAGCTTGGCGGCCTCGACGATCTCGGCGGGGATTCCCTTGATGGCGGCGGAGAGCACCACGGTGGCGAACCCCGCCTGGATCCAGACCATGACCACGATCAGGAACAGCGTGTTGAGCGGCGCATCCTGGAGCCACTGCTGCGGCTCGCCGCCGAAGGCGACCGTGATCTGGTTGAGCAGGCCGATCTGGTCCTGCTCCTCGGAGCGGTAGGCGTAGACGAACCGCCAGATGATGCCCGCGCCGACGAAGGAGATCGCCATCGGCAGGAAGACCAGCGACTTGGCGAGCGACTCGAAGCGGGTGCGGTCGACCAGGACGGCGTAGACCAGCCCGACCGAGGTCACCAGCAGCGGGACGAGCAGCACCCAGACGAGGGTGTTGCGGAGTACGGTCACCGCCTCGGGCTGGGTGAACATCCAGGCGTAGTTGTCCAGGCCGACCCACAGCTTGCCGTCACCGCTCATGAACGACAGCAGGGTGGTTCGCACGGCCGGCACGACCAGGCCGATGGCGAGGAGCAGAAGGGCGGGCAGGAGCAGGATCGTGGCGTGGGTCCACGCGCGCCGCCGCATCGGAGCGCGGTCGACCAGCACCAGGATCACCGCGACCACCACGAGGAAGGCGGCGACGCCGATCAGCAGCTGGACGAGTTTGGGCAGTTCGGCGGCGAAGTCGAAGTCCATCGGAGGATCTCCCGGAAGGATCGGGCCGGGCGGGCGACGGTCCGGTCCCGCGTCACGCGGGACCGGACCCATCGGGATATGTCAGGACTTAGGCCAGGAGGCTTCGATGTAGTCGAGGACCGTCTTGGTGTCCTTGCCATTGATCCAGTCGGTCATGCCCTTCCAGAACGTGCCCGCGCCGACCGCGGCCGGCATCAGGTCCGAGCCGTCGAAGCGGAAGACCGTGCTCGGGTCCTGGAGCATCTCCATGGAGAGCTTGTCGATCGGGTTCTGGGCGTTGGCCGGGTCGACGCCCTTGCGCGCGGTGACGTAGGTCGCCAGCTTCATGCGGGTGGTGGGGAACTCCGCGCCGGCGAGGTAGGCCTGGACGGCCTTGACCTCGGGACGGTCGGTGAAGGCCGCCACGAACTCGCCCGCGCCGAGCACCGGCTTGCTGGCCGGGTCGTTGCCCGGCAGGTAGAAGGCGAACACGTCGCCGTCCTCGGCGACCTTGGTGCCCTCGGGCCAGAAGTTGGCGTAGAAGGACGCCTGGCGGTGCAGGGCGCACTTGCCCTCGGTGATCGGGACGCCGCCCTCCTGGAAGGCGGTGCTGGCGATCGACTTGACCGGGCCGTAGCCGCCGTTGACGAACTTCTCGTTCTTGAGGATCGCGCCGACCTTGTCGACCGCCGCGGTGACCTTGGGATCGTTGAACGGGGTCTTGTGGCTCACCCAGTCGTCGTATCCCTCGGGGCCGGCCTCCCTGAGCATGAGGTCCTCGATCCAGTCGGTGGCCGGCCAGCCGGTCGCGTCACCGGACTCGATGCCCGCGCACCACGGCTTGACGCCGGTGCCGGCGATCGTGTTGGTGAGCGTCATGAGCTCGTCCCAGGTCTTGGGGACGGCCCAGCCCTTCTCGGTGAACATCTTCGGCGAGTACCAGACGAAGGACTTCACGCTGGCGCCCAGCGGGGCGCCGTAGAAGACGCCGTCGACGGTGGAGTACTTGGCCCAGTCCTCCGACCAGCCCTCGGCGGTGAGCTTCTTGACCTCCTCGGAGGCGGGCTTGAGCTTTCCTGCCTTGGCGAAGCGCTCCAGGAGGCCCGGCTGGGGGAAGAAGGCGATGTCGGGAGGGTTGCCACCGTCGGCGCGAACCTGGATCTGGGCCTCGAACTCGCCGGTGCCCTCATAAGTGATCTTCATTCCGACGCAGTCGGCGAACGGCTTCCACGCCTTCTCGAAGAGGTCGGCCTCGACGTCGCGGATCGGCGAGTAGATGCTGACGGTCTTGCCCTCGTGTTTGCCGTACTGGCTGAAGGCAGCGCATTCGGGGGCGGCGCTGGCGCCGCCACCCGCGGATGGCGCGGGGTCCGAGGATCCACAGGCGGTGACGACCAACGCCAGCCCTATGGTGCCCGCCGCAAGGGCGGTGCGCCGAGGCCGAGAGAGGAGCGACATGGAACCTTCCTCCATATACACAATTGCCGGGGAGTGTGAGAGCGCTCTCTGGAAGAATTGTCTGCCCACCACGCGATGTCAAGAACTGTGATATTACGGTTACAGTTTCAATTTTCTTGACACGATCGGTGCGATACCGTGATGCTCCAGAGAGCGCTCTCACGTGACAGCCGAACAGAATGGGGCGGTGAGGACATGACCATGTCCGCCGAAAAGTCCTACGACCTTCAGGACTCCGGCGTGCTGAGGTTTCCCGAGGGTTTCGTCTGGGGCGCCGCCACCGCGGCCTACCAGATCGAGGGCGCCGCCCGGGACGACGGCAGGGGCCCCTCCATCTGGGACACCTTCTCCCGGACCCCCGGCAAGGTCCACGCGGGTCACACGGGTGACGTCGCGTGCGACCACTACCACCGCTATCCCGAGGACGTCGCGGTCATGCGCGACCTCGGCCTGCACTCCTACCGCTTCTCCATCTCCTGGCCCCGCGTGCAGCCCGACGGATCCGGCCCGGCCAACCCGCGCGGCCTGGACTTCTACGACCGCCTCGTCGACGAACTCCTCGGCAACGGCATCACCCCCATCGTGACGCTCTACCACTGGGACCTGCCGCAGACCCTGGAGGACCGCGGCGGCTGGACCAACCGGGAGACCGCGGCGCACTTCGCCGACTACGCCGCGATCGCGCACGGCAAACTGGGTGACCGGGTCGAGACGTGGACCACCCTGAACGAGCCCTGGTGCTCGGCCTTCCTCGGCTACGCGTCGGGCATCCACGCCCCCGGTCTCGCCGAGCCCGCGCTGGGATTCGCCGCCGCCCACCACCTGCTGCTCGGCCACGGCCTGGCCGTCCAGGCGCTGCGCGCCTCCGGTGCCACCACGGTCGGCATCACGCTCAACCTCTCCCCGGTGATCGGTGACGACACCCCGGCCGCCGAGCTCGTCGACGGCCTGCAGAACCGGATCTTCCTGGACCCGGTGCTGCGCGGGGAGTATCCCGCCGACGTCGTCGAGCGGGCCCGCCGCTTCACCGACTGGTCCTTCGTCCACGACGGGGACCTGGAGATCATCAGCGAGCCGATCGACCTGCTGGGCGTGAACTACTACCACCCGCAGACCGTGACCGCCCGCACCGGCGAGCCCGCCAACCCGGTCTACCCGGGCAGCGAGGGCATCGCCTTCGGCGGAGCCGACGCGCCGCGGACCGCGATGGGATGGCCGGTCCAGCCGTTCGGCCTGACCGACCTGCTCCTGCGGCTGTCGCGCGACTATCCGGGCACCCCGCTGATCATCACCGAGAACGGCGCCGCCTTCGACGACGTCGTCGAGGACGGCGAGGTGCACGACGTCGGCCGTCTCTCCTACCTCGACGGGCACCTGCGCGCGGCGCACGCGGCCATCGAGGGCGGCGCCGACCTGCGCGGTTACCTCGTCTGGTCACTCCTGGACAACTTCGAGTGGGCCGAAGGGTACCGCAAGCGGTTCGGCGTCGTACACGTCGACTACACGACGCAACGACGCACCCCCAAGGACAGCGCCCTGTGGTACAGCGAGGTCATACGCCGGAACGGGCTGTGAGAGCCCGGCCAACCCTGGAGAAGGTGGCCGCCCGGGCCGGTGTGTCCCGGGCGACCGCCTCGCGCGTGGTCAACGGCTCCACGCGCGTGGCACCGCAGATCCGCGACGCGGTCAACCGCGCCGTGGAGGAGCTGGGCTACGTGCCCAACCAGGCGGCGCGGAGCCTGGTCACCCAGCGGGCCGACTCCATAGCACTCGTCTTCCCCGAGCCGGCGACCCGCGTGTTCTCCGACGACCCCACCTTCGCCGGGATCATCCGCGGGGTCAGCATGGAGATCGAGGAGGCCGACAAGCAGCTCGTGCTGATGCTCACCGGCATGGCGGGCGGCTACCAGCGGGTCGAGCGCTACGCCACCAACGGCCACGTGGACGGCGTGGTCATCGCGTCCATGCACGGCACCGACCCGCTGCCTGGCATCCTCGCCAGGCGCGGGGTGCCGGTGGTGTGCAGCGGCCGGCCGACCGTGCCCAGCAGCCTGCCGTACGTGGACATGGACAACGCCGGCGGCGCCGAGCGCGCGGTGCGGCACCTGATGGAGCGGGGCAGGCGGCGCATCGCCACCATCGCGGGACCACAGGACATGATCGCCGGGATCGACCGGCTCAACGGCTACCGCGCCGTGCTGCGCGACTCCGACCGCCGCTCCATCGTGGCGGTCGGCGACTTCACCCGGGAGTCGGGGGCGTCGGCGATGCGGCAGCTGCTGGCCGACGACCCGGAGATCGACGCGGTGTTCGTGGCCAACGACATGATGGCGCTGGGCGCGCTGCCGGCCCTGCGCCAGGCGGGCCGGCGGGTCCCCGACGACGTCGCGGTGGTCGGCTTCGACGACATCCCGGCCGCGTCCTACACCGAGCCCCCGCTGAGCACGGTCAGGCAGCCGACCGTCGAGATGGGACGCAGGCTCGCCCGCATGGTCCTCGACCTGGAGGAGAAGGCACAGGTGATGCTTCCCACCGAGCTGGTCGTCCGGGAGTCCACCGCGTCCTGAACACCGGCCGGACCCCGCCGCCCGGCCCGGCCACCCGGCCCTGCCGCGACGACCGGGTGCGTGCGCCCGGGACCCGGCCCGGGAGGGCCGGGGGCTACGAGGACGCCCGGACCACCAGCTCGGTGGACACGATCATCGGTTCGGCGGGGCCGCCGTCGAAGAGGGAGAGCAGCAGGCGGACCATCGCCGCGGCCTGCTCGGCGTGCGGCGTGTGAATGGTCGTCAGCGGCGGGTCGGTGTAGCGGGCGGCCTCTATGTCGTCGTAGCCCACGATGGCGACCTCCTCGGGGATCCGCCGGCCCGCCTGGCGGAGCGCGTGCATCGCGCCGATCGCCATCAGGTCGTTCGCGGCGAAGACCGCGTCGATCTCCGGGTCGTCGGCCAGCAGCTGCCGCATCGCGACCGCCCCCGACTCCCGGGTGAAGTCGCCGACCGCGATGATCGAGCGGCGGTCGGAGTCGCGGAGCACCTCGCGGTACCCGGCCAGCCGGTCCTGCCCGCCGATCATGTCCAGTGGCCCGGCGATGGTGGCGATGCGCCGCCTGCCCCGCTCCAGCAGGTGCCGCACGGCCGCGGCGGCGCCCTCGACGTTGTCGTTGTCGACGTACGGTATCGCGACCGGCACGGCGGGCCTGCCGTAGGAGACGACCGGGACGCGCAGCCGGGTGAGCGCGACCGGCAGCGGGTCTGCGCCGTGGCTGGAGACCAGCATGACGCCGTCGACGTGGCCGCCGGCGATGTAGTGCTCCACCCGGGCGTGGCTCTCCGGCGACCCGGCCAGCAGCAGCACGACCTGCTTGTTGACGGCCTCCAGCTCCAGGCTGGCCGAGCGTATGACGGTGGAGAACATCGGGTCGTCGGAGAACACCCGGTTCGGCGACTCCGAGACGACCAGCGCGACCGAGTTGGTCGTCTGGGTCACCAGGTTCCTCGCCGCCCCGTTGGGGACGTAGCCGAGCTCGTTCACCGCGCGCATGACCAGGTCCCGGATGTCGGCGGTGACCGTGGTCTGGCCGTTCACCACCCGGGAGACGGTCGACCGGGAGACCCCGGCACGGGCGGCGACCGCCTCCAGGGTGGGTCGTCTCATCGTGTTCTTCCCCTACAGTCGGTTACAGTCCGTTACGCGTGATGACATCGCGGTACCACAGCGCGCTGTCCTTGAGCAGACGCCGCTGGGTGGCGAAGTCGACGTGCACGATTCCGAACCTACGCCGGTACCCTTCGGCCCACTCGAAATTATCCAGCAGAGACCAGACCAGGTAACCCCGCACGTCCGCCCCGTCGGCGATCGCGGCGTGCACGGCGCGCAGGTGGCCGTCCAGATACTCGGTCCTGCGGGTGTCGTGGACGTGGCCGTCCTCCACGACGTCGTCGAAGGCCGCGCCGTTCTCGGTGATGATCAGGCCGACCTCCGGGTAGTCGTCGGAGAGCCGCACCAGCAGGCGGGAGAGCCCGTTCGGCACGATCGGCCAGCCCATCGCGGTGGCGGGCACGCCGTCCGCGGGGCAGAACCGGATGTCCTCGCTGCCCGGCCACGCCGCGTCGGCCGCCTCGCCGGGCCCCGCCTCCACGACGCACGGATTGTAGTAGTTGATGCCCACCAGGTCGATCGGCTGGTTGATGGTCGCCAGGTCGCCATCCCAGATGTGGTCGAGGCCGCCGTTGCGCCCGACGATGTCGAGGAACCCCGCGGGATACTCTCCGCGCAGCGCCGGGTCGACGAACTGCCTGACCAGCAGGGTGTCGATCCGGCCGACCGCCTCCGCGTCCGCCTCGGAGATCTCGGCCCCCGGGTCGTCCACCTGGGCGGGGGTGATCACCGGTGACAGGTTCAGGACCAGCGAGATCTCCTCCGCGCCGCCCTCGCGGAGCGTCCGTGCCGCCATCCCGTGCCCCAGCAACAGGTGGTGCGCGGCGCGGAAGGCCGCCGCGGCGTCGGTCCTGCCGGGCGCGTGCACCCCGTTGCCGTAACCGAGGAAGGCGGCCACCCACGGCTCGTTGAGGGTCGCCCAGTTGCGGACCCGGTCTCCCAGCCGCGCGTGCACGGCCGCCGCGTACTCCTCGAAGCGGTGGGCGGTGTCGCGTTCGGGCCAGCCGCCCGCGTCCTCCAGCGCCTGCGGGAGGTCCCAGTGGTAGAGGGTGGCGTACGGCGTGATGCCCGCCTCGAGCAGCCTGTCCACCAGGCGGCTGTAGAAGTCGAGGCCGCGCGTGTTGACGGGCCCCTTGCCGTACGGCTGGACCCTGGGCCAGGCCACCGAGAACCGGTACGCGGCCAGGTTCAGCTCGGTCATCAACCGGATGTCGTCGGCGTGGCGGAAGTAGTGGTCGCACGCCACGTCGCCGGTGTCACCCCCGACGACCTTGCCCGGGGTGCGAGAGAAGGTGTCCCAGATCGAGGGCTCGCGGCCGTCCTCCTTCACGGCTCCCTCGATCTGGTAGGACGCGGTGGCCGCGCCCCAGACGAAACCGGTGGGGAAGTCCGCACGCCCTTCCGTAAGGGTGGCCCCCCGAGTGCCGACGACGGTCATCCCTTTACCGCTCCCTGCATGATTCCTCCGATGATCTGTTTGCCGAGTAGCGCGAACACGATGACCAGTGGCAGCGTGCCGAGCGTGGTACCCGCCAGGCCGAGCACGTAGTCGTTGACGTATCCGCTGGCCAGCGTGGACAGGGCGACCTGGACCGTCGGATCCTCCGGGGTCAGGACGACCAGCGGCCAGAAGTAGTCGTTCCAGACCGACATGAAGGTGAGCATGCCGAGCACGGCCGCCGCCGGGCGGGCGGCCGGGAGCACGACGTGCCAGAACAGGCCCCAGGTGCTGCAGCCGTCGACCCGCCCCGCCTCCAGCAGCTCGGTCGGCAGCGCCCGGGAGAGGTACTGGGTCATGAAGAACACGCCGAACGCGTTGACGAGCGCGGGCACGATCAGCGCGTACATGGTGCCGGTCCACTCCAGCTTCACCATCAGCATGTACAGCGGGATGATGCCGAGCTGGGTCGGCACCATCATCGTCGCCACGGTGAGCAGGAGCAGGGCGTTGCGGCCGCGGAAGCGCAGCTTGGCGAAGGCGAATCCGGCCAGCGTGGAGAAGAACATCACCGCGATAGCGACGGAGCCGGAGACGATGACGGAGTTGAGCATCGCCAGGGCGAAGGGGACCGTGTCGAAGACGCGCGCGACGTTGGCGAAGAAGTTGCCGCCGGGGATCAGCGGCGGCGGGACGTCGGCCAGGGCCGCGTTGTCGCGGGAGGCCACCACGATGCTGTAGTAGAGCGGCAGCATGGAGAAGAACGCCACCGCGGTCAGCGTCAGGTAGGTGAGCCTGCGGGCCGTGCTCCCGGAGCGACGGCGGACCGCGGAGACGGCGGTGTGGGCGCTCACGACAGCCCTCCCTTCCCGCGACGGGTGAGCAGGTAGTTGATGCCGGCGATCACCACGATGAAGACGAACATCATCCAGGAGATGGCCGAGGCGTAGCCGAAGTCGAGCTTGGTGAAGTTCTCGTAGATGAACAGCGCGAGCGTCTGGTACTGCCGGTCCACCCCTCCGGTGATGATGTAGGAGCTGAACAGCAGCGGCTCGGCGAGGATCTGCATGGCGCCGATCGTCGAGGTGATGACGACGAAGACGATCGTGGGTTTGATCATCGGGATGGTGATCTTGCGAAGCTGGGTCATCCCGCTCGCGCCGTCGATGGTGGCCGCCTCGTACAGCTCGCGCGGCACGGCCTGCATGGCCGCCAGGAAGATGAGGGCGTTGTAGCCCGTCCACCGCCACATGATCATGGTGGAGATGGCGAAGTGGGAGCTCAGCACCCCCTCGTTCCAGGCGACACCGTCGACGCCGACCAGCGAGAACACCCAGTTGATCATGCCGAAGTCCCGGCCGAACAGCTGGCTGAAGATGACCACCACCGCGACCACGCTGGTCACGTTGGGCAGCAGAAGCGTGATGCGGAAGAAGGTCTGCGCCCGCAGCGGCCGGTTGAGCAGGTGGGCCAGCCAGATGGCCAGCAGCAGCTGCGGCGCGGTGGACAGCACCCCGATGGACAGGGTGTTGAAGGTGGCGTTCCAGAAGTAGTCGTCGGCGAGCAGCGTCCTGAAGTTGTCCAGACCGACGAAGGGATGCTCGTCCTGGAGCAGCGTCCACTCGTGCAGGCTCACCCAGGCGGTGTAGGCCAGGGGGAACAACCCGAAAGCGGAGAACAGCAGGAAGAACGGGGCCACGTAGGCGTACGGCGAGCCCTTGACGTCGAGTTGGTGAACCAGGTGGCGGCGGAGGCGGCGGCGAGGTCGCACCGGCCTGTTCGGTGGGACCGCCGCCAGGCGATCGGGCGCGCGGGTGGCCATGGCGGCTCCTTTTCGGCGATTCGTTGGACGGCGGGGGCATGCGGCCCGTCGCGGCGGGAGCCACGCGGCTCACCGGCACGGGGACGTGCCGCCCGCGGGGACAGCGGCACAAGCAGGTGGCCGACCGGTGCGAGACCAGCCGGCCGGGGGGCGACTACTTGATCCTGCCGACGTCCTTGAGCGCCTGCGCCCAGGCCTCCTCGGCGTTCTGCTTGCCCTGGTCGACCCGCTGGAGACCGTTGCCGATCGCCTGCAGCACGTCACCGGCCTTGGGGCCCACGGGCTGGGGCTTGAGCGACTTGGCGGCGTCGGTGAAGATCTTGCCGATCGGCGCGTTGCCGAAGTACGGGTTGACGAAGTCCTTCACCGCGGGGTCGTCGTACAGGGCGGGCAGCGAGGGCAGCGCGCTGGCCTCCTTGAAGAGCTTGATCTGGCTCTCCTTGCTGGTCAGCAGGTCGATCAGCGCCGCGGCCTCCTTGGGGTGCTTGCCCTGCTTGGGCAGCATCAGGTGGGTGCCGCCCTGGTTGCCGCCGCCCCCGGGCACGGAGGCGATGTCCCAGGTGCCCTCGCCGGGCTTCTGGTCCTTGATCGTGCCGGTCTTCCAGGCGGGGCAGACCATGGTGGCGAAGGTGCCCTTGGCGATGCCGGTGTTCCACGGCGGCGAGAAGGCGGCGAGGTTGGCCGACAGGCCTGCGTCGATCATCTTCACGCCCATGTCGTACGCCTTGCGCACCTCGGGGTTGGTGGCGGCGACGATGTTGTACTGGGCGTCGTAGAAACCGACGGGGGCCTGCTCGACCATGGCGCGGAAGTGCTCGCCGGGGCCGTCGGTGAACTTGGCGCCCTCCACCTTGCCCGCGACGAACTTCTTGCCCGTCTCGATGTAGGCGTCCCACGTCGGCCAGAGCGCTCCGACCTCTTCGCGGTCGGTGGGCAGGCCGGCCTTCTTGAACAGGTCGGGGCGGTAGCACATGGCCAGGCCGCCGACGTCGGTGCCCAGGCCCAGGAGCGCGGAGCCGTCGTTGGAGACGCCCAGCTTCCACTTCCAGTCGAGGTACTCGCTCTGGCGCTTGTCCAGGCCGTACTCCTTGAGGTTGTGGAACTTGTCCGGCACGGGGGTGAAGGCGCCGATGTAACCGCCCTCGACGGCGACCACGTCCGCGGCGCCCGCGCCGGTGGTCAGCTGGGTGATGAGGTTGGTGTGGTGGTCGTTGAACTGCGCGCGGCGCTCCACGATCTCCACGTTGGGGTGGGTCTTCTTGAACTCCTCGTACAGCGGCGCGTAGTGGAAGTCGCTGAACAGCCCGACGGTCAGCTTGATCTTCTCGGCCGGCGCGGAGGCCGCTCCGCCGCTCCCGGTGGTCCCGGCGTCACCACCGCCGCAGGCGGTCAGGCCCAGGGCCAGGGCGGAAACGGCGACCATCGGAGCGAGGAACCGCTGGCGTAACGTACGCATGGAACCCTCCTGGGTCCTCATAAGTGATCATGGAGAGAGCGCTCCCTGAGCAGATTGATGCCAAGCGGGTTACGTGTCAACGGTCCCCCCGGCGCCGATCGGAGCTCGTCGATCAGCTTTTCATGGAGAGCGCTCTCCCGAGGCTCTGAACGTTTCACCAGGTCAGAGGGATTTAGAGGTTGAATTTTCTCGTGAATGGAGCGCTCCCACAACAAAAGGTCACATTAAGGTCGCGTTTCCTTCATGTTCCATGGCGCCGCGCCGAGCTATTGACACTCCCCGCGGAGCGGGTCACTCTCTTTCTCAGAGAGCGCTCCCCAGTGACTCTCCCGATGGCTCCCCGCGCCGCCGGCACCCGCGGCGCCGATGACCGCCGCCCCCGCGCGGGGGGATCCGCAGGTGACGCGTCTCGCCGCCGCCGTGCGCGAGGCCGCCCACACGCGCTCCTTCGAAAACGACCACTCGCTCCTTCGAAGGGGACGACGCGGAAGCCACCCCGGGCCCCATGTCTCTCGTGGCGGCGCCGGACCCCGTAGAGTCGTCCGGCCGGTCGGAAATCGACCGGCGCGTATCCAACCAAGGAGAACCACGTGGCACTGGAGAAGCCGGAGATCGACTTTCCGGAAGGCGCCCCGCCCTCGGAGCTGGAGATCGTCGACATCGTCGTAGGGGACGGCCCGGAGGCCGAGGCGGGGCACCAGGTCACCGTGCACTACGTCGGCGTGGCCTTCTCGACGGGCGAGGAGTTCGACGCGTCGTGGAACCGCGGCGACGCCTTCCAGTTCCCGCTGGGCGGGGGCCGGGTCATCGCGGGCTGGGACCAGGGTGTCGCGGGCATGAAGGTCGGCGGCCGCCGCCGCCTCACCATCCCGCCGCACCTCGGCTACGGCAACGCCGGCGCGGGCAACCGCATCAAGCCGGGCGAGACGCTCATCTTCGTCGTGGACCTGCTCGGCGTGAGCTGACGCCCGGGGGCGAGACGGCACGGGCGGGCCTCACCGGCGACGGGTGGCCCGCCCGACGTGTCTCCTGTCACTCCCCCGCGCCCTCCCGGAAACGCGGCGACTCCGAAAAGCAGCGCCTCACCTCACCGAAATGCCGCTTGCAGCTCTTAAGCTGGCCATTGTGTTGTTGATCGACCTCGCGCGCACCTCGGCAGCCGTGACCGCCAGCTCCGCCCGGCTGGCGAAGACCGCCCACCTCGCGGAGCTGCTCGGCAGGGTCGAGCCGGACGAGGCGGAGATCGCCATCGCCTACCTCTCCGGGGAGCTGCCGCAGCGCAACGTCGGCGTGGGCTGGACGAGCCTGCAGGATCCGCCCGAACCCCGGCTGGCCGCCACCGCCACCCTGCGCGGGGTGCACGACCTCCTCGACCGGATCAAGGCCCTGGCCGGCCCCGGCTCGCAGAACGCGCGCAGGACGCTGGTCGCCGAGCTGTTCGGCGCCCTCACCCGCCAGGAGCAGGTCTTCCTGTCACGGCTGCTCCGGGGCGAGCTGCGCCAGGGCGCGCTTGAGGGAGTGATGGTCGAGGCCGTGGCGAAGGCCGCCGGGGTGCCGGCCGCCGAGGTCAGGCGGGCGCTGACGCTGCGCGGCTGGCTTCCCGCCGTCGGCGCCGCCGCCCTCGGCGGCGGGATCGAGGCACTGCGCGCCTTCCACCTGGAGGTCGGCCGCCCGGTGTCGCCGATGCTCGCCCAGAGCGCCACCTCCATCGCGGCCGCGTTCGGCAAGCTCGGCGGGCCGGTCGCCGTCGAGTGGAAGCTCGACGGCGTCAGGGTCCAGGCGCACCGCTCGGGCGACCGGATCACCGTCTTCACCCGTGCCCTCGAGGACATCACCGCGCAGGTGCCCGAGCTGGTCGAGGCGATGAGCACCCTGACCTCCCGCGACCTGGTCCTCGACGGCGAGGTCATCGCGCTGCGCGCCGACGGCCGCCCCGAGCCCTTCCAGGTCACCTCGGGCCGCGTGTCCAGCCGCACCGACGTGCCGCGCGCGAGAGAGAGGACCCCGCTGAGCGTCTTCTTCTTCGACGCGCTGCGGGTCGACGGCGCCGACCTGCTCGACCTGCCGGGCGAGGCGCGCCACGCGGCCCTGGCCGCCGCCGTGCCCCCGGAGCTGGTGACCCCCCGCCTGGTCACCGGCGACGTCGCGGACGGCGAGGCGTTCTTCAAGGACGTGATCAGGAGCGGCCACGAGGGCGTGGTGGTCAAGTCGCTCCTGGCGCCCTACGCCGCCGGGCGGCGCGGAGCCGGCTGGATCAAGGTGAAGCCCCGGCACACGCTCGACCTCGTCGTCCTGGCCGCCGAATGGGGGAGCGGCCGCCGCGAGGGAAGGCTCTCCAACCTGCACCTGGGCGCCCGCGACCCGCTGACCGGCGGGTTCGTCATGCTCGGCAAGACCTTCAAGGGCCTGACCGACGAGCTGCTCGCCTGGCAGACCGACCGTTTCCTCGGCATCGCCGAGGGCCCCACCGACGGCTGGACGGTCACCGTCCGCCCCGAGACGGTCGTCGAGATCGCCTTCGACGGCGTGCAGCAGTCGAGCCGCTACCCCGGCGGCATGGCGCTGCGCTTCGCCAGGGTCGTCCGCTACCGCACCGACAAGACGGCGGACCAGGCCGACACCGTCGACATGGTCCGCTCCCTCATGCTCTGACGTCCCGCCACGCGGTCGCCTGTTCCCGGGACGCCGCGGTCGTCATTTCACGAGACGCAGCGTGAGGGGGTACCGGAAGTCACCGTCACCCGCCGCGGCAACGGCGCCGACCACGGACAGGACCACGCCGCCGATCCAGAGCAGGGGCGTCAGGACGAAGCCTATGAACGTGATCGCCAGCACGATGGTAGCCGCGAGCATCGTCAGCTGGAAGTTGAGTGCCTCGACCGAGTGGGCCCGGACGTAGGGCGAGGTCTTGCCCGCGGTGAGCATCATGACCGCCGGGCCGATGACGGGAAGGCCGACCAGCGGGAGCAGGTGGGACGCCATCGCGCCCAGACGCTCGCCTCCGGTTTCACCCCGCCCGCCGAGGCGGCCGTGATGACCGTACGCGGCCGGAACCCGGCTCGTGACGGGCGGGTAGGACACGGGCCGGGCCGGATGCGTGCCGTACAGCTCGTTCATGATCGGGACGAGGTCACCGTGGACGCGGGCCGTCATCGCCCGCTCCAGCCTGTCGTCGAACTCGAGCTTGTCGAGCCTTCCCTCCGCGTAGGCGGTCTGGACGTGCTCGACCACCCGCTCACGATCCTGGTTGCTGACCCGAAGCCCCGCGTGGCCGGGCTGAGGACCTGTCGCAGGCACTCCCCCGTGCCCCGGGCCCGCTGGTGTCGCTGTGCCTGCCATGAGACCGATACCCTTTCGTCGCCGCTTCGACCTCAATGCTCGTCCAGATTGTCGGCCTCGTATATCAGGATGAACCCCCATAAGCCCCTGAGACCCATCCCTGGCCTTCCGCCATGGAACGAGCAGGAGAGGTATACAAGGAAACATGAGATGGCGAGATCGCTATGGGTTGAGGCGCCTGCGCGGGCCGAGGATCGCCAAGTTCGACCGCGCCACGACCGACGCCGACGTCGAGTCGCTCATCGCCTTCGCGAAGTCGCGCAGGGGCGTCGAGTTCTACGTCGAGCCCGAGACCTTCGCGACGAACACCACGGCGGTGGCCGTCGCCGACGACGGTGAGTGGACCCGGCGCCGGGTCGGCTCCCCCGCGGTGATCCGCAAGGTGGCCCGTGACCTGGCCCTGCCGGTCTACGACGTGCAGCTGACCGGTTATCCCCCCCGGATGAGGGCCTACAACGAGCGCCAGAAGCGCGCGGAGGGCTGAGCCGGGAGACCGGCCGCCCCCGTCGCCCGCCACCGGGGAGACCACGGTGACCCGGTGGCGCGAGAACACGAGGAACCGGCGGCCGCCTCGCGTACGGGGCCGCCGGACTCTTCCGGCGACGCGGTCGAACACCCGTGGGGTGACCGGCCGCCCTGGGCCGGCGGACCCGGGAACGGTGGATGTTCGCGCCGGGCGCGCGGGCGGCATCGGCCCGCCGGCCCAGGGCGCGCGCCGTGACGCGCCCCTCCCCTCCCGCGCGACGCCCCTGGTCGGAGTGGCCGAGCAGGGGCGATCACAATACGCGCCGCGGAACGCCGCACCGGAGTGCGGGCGTCCGGGGATGTCTGCCGCGTAATCTTTTTCTTCCCTTCAGGTGAGTACCCTCCGAAGGTTGAGGACCGCGATCATGAGTCGCTATGTAAAACAGGAATTATACGCATTTGTACGTTTCATGTTGGTGCATGGTTATGCGCTGAAGAGTGATGCCGATGGATTTCAAGATTCTTGGACCGATCGAAGTGCGGGCGGCCAATGGGCAGCCGATCGCCCTCGGACGGCGCAAACAGCGGGTGTTGCTCGCCGCCCTGCTGCTCAATGCGGGCAAGGCGATCCCCACCCGTCGAATGCTCGACTGGTTGTGGGGTGAACAGGCTCCCGTCAACGCCGAGTCGAACCTCTACACCTATATCTCCGCGCTGCGCCGGGCGCTTGGTTCGCCTTCCCGGATCGAGGCGGGTTCCAACGGCTACGTGCTCCGGGTCGCTCCCGGTGAAACAGACGTGAGATTGTTCGAAGAACTCGCCGCTCAAGGACGTCTGATGTTATCCGAAGGGAGAAATGACGTCGCGCTCGAACGGTACACCCGGGCTCTGGGCCTCTGGCGCGCCGAGGCGGTTCTGGAGGGGTTGTCCCTGCCCGAGCCGTTGCGGGGCGAGGCGGCGCGGTTGGAGCGGCTGAGGACGACCGTCGTGGACGCCTCGCTGGAGGCCCGCCTGGCGCTGGGCCAGCACGGCGAGGTGCTCGCCGATCTGGAGGCTCTGACGCGCAGGGATCCGCTGAACGAACGGCTCCGGGCACAGCTCATGCTCGCCCTGTACCGCTCCGGACGCCGGGCCGACGCGCTCGCGGTGTACCAGCGCGCGCGGGAGACGCTCGCCGCGGAGCTGGGCGTCGACCCCGGCCCGGACCTGATCCGCATGCACCAGCAGATCCTCGTCGACGACTCCGTACTGGCGGCGCCGTCACCGTCGGTCATCGCCCGCAGGGTGTTCGCCCCGGCAGAGCTCCCGATCGACTCGGCCGCCTTCACCGGGCGTGCCGCCGAGATCTCACGGCTGCGGACGGCGCTGATCTCCGCGGGCCCGGGCCGGATCGCCGTCTCCGCGGTCGCCGGAGCGGCCGGGATCGGCAAGTCGGCGTTCGCCGTGCACGTCGCCCACCAGATCGCGGACCGGTTCCCCGACGGACAGCTCTACGTGAACCTGCACGGCTCCACCCCCAACGTCAAGCCGCTGAACCCGGCCGAGGTCCTCGCCCGCCTGTTACGTTCCCTCGGCGGCGACGACGCGGCCGTGCCGACCGAGGTGGACGAGGCCGCCGCGCGGTTCCGCTCGCTGACCGACGGCAAGCGCCTGCTGTTCCTGTTCGACAACGCCCGGGACGCCGCGCAGGTACGGCCGTTGCTGCCCGCGAGCCCCACCTGCTGCGTGCTGATCACCGCCCGGAGGATGCTGACCTCTCTGGACACCGTCACGCATCTGCGCCTCGACGTCATGGCCGAGGACGAGACGACCACCCTGCTGAGCCGCCTGATCGGCGAGGAGCGCGTCGCCGCCGACCCCCGGGCGGCGCGCGCGATCGTACGGCTCTGCGGCGGCCTGCCGTTGGCGATCAGGATCGCCGCCGCCCGGCTGATCGCCCGGCCGGGCCTGTCGCTGCGGGTCCTCGCCGCCAGGCTCGCGGTCGAGGACCACCGCCTGTCCGAGCTGCAGGCCGACGACCGGGCGGTCCGGGCCTGTTTCATGGTGAGTTACCGCAGCCTGGAGGCCGAGCACTCCCGTATGTTCCGGCTGCTGGGCCTGCTCGGCGGGTCCGACATCAGCGTCGCGGTCGCCGCGGCGCTGGCCGACCGCTCGGAGGAACAGACCGCGGATCTCCTGGACCATCTCGCGGACGTTCAGCTCCTCGAGGCCCGCGACGTGGACCGGTATCGCATGCACGACCTGCTCTGCCTGTTCGCCCGCGAACGGACCCGGCAGGAGGAGACCGAGGAGGAGCAGGTGCAGGCCGTACGGCGGGCGCTGCACAGCTCCCTCGTCATCGCCTGCACTCTCGGTGACGTGTGCAACCGGCGAACCCGGCGGGACGCCAAGTTCGGTCGCCTGGCACTCGGCCGCTTCGGCATGCCGCCCGACGGCTGCACGGCCGATCCCCGATGGCTCAACGCCAAGATGGCCGACCTGATCTCCACCGCGCGCCAGGTGCCCGGCGCGGCGGGGGACGGCACCGGCATGCCGATCGCCCGCGGCGTCGTCCGGTACCGGCCGTCGTACGGGTGGGGCGGCTAGGGACACCGGGGCTCCCTCGGAGAGTCGCCGGTCCGGCGGCGGAGCGTCCGGGGACCGCGAAGGTGAGATCGCCGCGCCGGCCGCGCCGGAATTCGCCGCTCGCCGCATGGGAGCGCTCCACCCGATCGGCGGCGACGAGAATGAGCGATCGGAACCGGCCGGAAACCTTACACGCTGGAAATAATCCGCACGCCCATCAGCCGTAATCCAGGGGATTTACACGCTGGAAATATTCTCATGCCCGCCCGCCGTAATCGCGGAATCCGGTATGCCCGAAACCATCGCCACACGTGAACGCGACGGCCACGGGTTCTCCGAAAGACGAAATCCCGAGCCGGCGCGTCACATCGCCCTTTTCCGCTCGCGGTTCAACGCGCCACGGCATCAACCTATACAGATTTGTATGGTGCGAGGTATAGCCACATTTAACACCATTAGCGAGATGTCTCTCGTCTTCTCATACCTCTAGAGAGAAGGCCGACACCTTGCGCAGGAAGACCCAGGGGTTGGCCGGTGACAGCGGCGGCGCTGCCGCAGGAGCCCGACAGGCACCCACCTCGCGACGATTGCCATCCTCGGACCGAACTCACCTGTGACGCCAGCAGCTGCAAAATCGCGGAAAACGCCAGGAAAGGTCGAACGTGTCGGAGCTAATCGGCATCGATGAGTGTGAAAACCTTACCGTGAAACAGGTCCAGAACCTGTACGGGAAGTACGTCAGCCGCAGTCAGGTCAACCTCATGACCTCGTTCGGCTTCGGTCGCGAGCTCGCCGAGCGAGCCGAGGGCGCCTGGATCTGGACCCGTGACGGCCGCCGGATCCTCGACGTCACCGGAGGGGTCGGCGTCCTCAACCACGGCCACAACCACCCGCGCATCCTGGCGGCCCGGCGTCGTTTCGCCGACGCCGGGCGCATGGAGGTCCACAAGGCGTTCTTCTCCCCGTACGTGGCCGCGCTGAGCCACAACGTGGCCACGCTGCTGCCCGGCGACCTGAACATCTCCTACTTCCCGAACTCGGGTGCCGAGGCCAACGAGGGCGCCATCAAGATGGCGTACAAGTATCACGGCGGGCGGCGCAACACCATCCTGCGATCCGACATCAGCTTCCACGGCAAGACCCTCGGGGCGGGAAGCCTGACCGGATCGTCGGAGAACTCGTTCCGGTTCCCCGGGCTCCCGGGGATCGTCGTCCATCCGTACGGCGACCTCGCGGCCGTGCGGGCGGCGGTCGACGCCGCGCGCACCCCCGAGGGGAGGTGCGACGTCTACGCGATCATGGTCGAGCCGTTCAGCGCGTCGAGCATGCGCTCCTGGTCGGAGGCGGACCTGCACGAGCTGCGACGGCTCTGTGACGAGCACGACATCATCATGATCTTCGACGAGGTGTACACCGGCTGGGGCAAGACCGGCAGCCTCTTCTACTTCATGCGCCATCCGGGCCTGCTGCCCGACATCCTCGTCTACTCGAAGTCGCTGGGCGGCGGGAAGGCGTCGATCGCCGGGTACACCGCGCGGGAGCCCATCTTCCGCAAGGCGTACGACCGGCTCTCCGACGTCATCCTGCACAGCACGACCTACTACGGGTTCGGCGAGGAGACCGCCACCGCGATCGAGGCGATCAACGTGATCGTCGAGGAGGACTATCCCGCGCGGGCGCGGCAGATCGAGCGCATCCTGAAGCCCGGACTGGAGAACATCCAGAAGCGTTACCCGGACGTGGTCGGCCAGGTGACCGGTACGGGGGCGCTGTGGGGGGTGTTCCTGACCGGTGGTCCCAAGGTGCTCGACCTGGCCGGCAAGCTGGCGCCGGGCTTCTCCGGCGACCCGCACTTCCGCACCAAGCTGATCACCCTCTCGGTGATCGCCGAGCTCTACCGCGAGCACGACATCGTGTCGTACTACAGCCCGAACGTCGAGAACCCGCTCGTCGTCGCGCCGACCCTCGCCATCGAACCCGACGACGTCGAGTACTTCGTGCAGAGCCTCGACAAGACCCTGTCCAAGGGCCTGCCGCGGCTGCTCGCCCGGTTCGTACGGGAGAAGGTGGGATCGCGGTGGCCTCTCGGGTCGTAGTGACCGGCAGCGCCGGGATGCTCGGCGGCAACCTGGTCCGGCGGCTCGTGCCCGCGGGCCACGAGGTGATCGGCGTGGACCTGCGCCCGCCGTCCGACCCGGTCCCGGGATCGGAACACCGGGTCGGCGACGTGCGCGACGTCGCGCTGATGACCGAGGCGATGGCCGGGGCGGACGCGGTCGTGCACTGCGCCGGCGCGCTGCCGAGCTATCCGGCGGAACAGATCCAGAGCCTGATCGTCGGAGGCACCCACAGCGTGCTGGAGGCCGCGCGCCGGGCCGGGGTGGAGCGGACGGTCCACATCTCCTCCACCGCCGTGTACGGGCTCCCGAAACTGGTGCCCACCCCGGAGGAGCATCCGCGCGAGCCGGTCGACCCCTACACCAGGGCCAAGACCGAGGCGGAGGAACTGGCCGACAAGTATCGGGCCGGCGGGATGTGCGTGCCGATCCTGCGCCCCAAGACCTTCCTCGGTCCCGGCCGGATGGGCCTGTTCGCGATGCTCTTCGAGTGGGCCGAGGAGGGCCGGAACTTCCCGGTCCTCGGCCGCGGGGACGTACGCATCCAGATGCTCGCCATAGAGGACCTGGTGGACGCCGTGGCCGGCGTCCTGACGGCACCGGCGGACGTCGCGAACGACACCTACAACCTCGCGGCCGCGGAGTTCGGCACGCTGCGGGAGGACTTCCAGGCGGTGCTCGACACGGCCGGGCACGGCAGGCGCGTCGTGTCACTGCCCGTCCGGCCGGCCCTGGCCGGACTCCGGCTGCTGGAGCGGACCCGGCTGTCCCCGGTGTACGGGCGGCTGGTGCACAAGCTGCTCGCCGACTCCTACGTCAGCATCGACAAGGCCAGGGACCGGCTCGGCTTCCGGCCCCGGCTGTCCAACCGGGACGCGATCCTCCGCACGTACGCCTGGTGGCGGGAGCATCGCACCGCCGGCTCACCGCGGGGTGCCGGCCAGACCAGCCGCGACGCGTGGCGGCAGGGCGCGCTGTCGCTGGCGAAAGTCTTCTTCTGAAATGACGAGGAAAGCATGTACGTCGTCGAATCGGCAGACATTCCAGAACTCCCACGGCCCAGGGGACCTGCCTCGGACCAGAAAGCGGAAGCCCGGCCACGCCTGGTCACGGACCTCTTCAGGCTGATACGGCCCTCGCACGCGACCAAGGCGATCCTCCTCGTCCCGCTCGCGCTCATCGACACCTCCCTGTGGAACCTCGCCACCGTGGTCGAGATCGTCCTGGCCACGGTCGCGTTCATCCTGGCCTCCTCCGCCGTCTACGTCGGCAACGACATCGCCGACCGGCACCGTGACCTGCACCATCCCGTCAAGCGTCACCGTCCCGTCGCCGCCGGTCGCGTGGGGATCAGGGTCGCCTACGCCTACTGCGCCGGCCTGCTCGCGCTGCTCACCGCCGTCATCGCCCTCACCCCGGGACCGTACTGGCCCATCGTGGTGTACCTCCTGATCAACATCGCGTACAGCCGCTATCTCAAACACATCCCGCTGGTCGACGTGGGCACGATAGCGGTCTGTTTCGTCCTCCGGGTCGTCCAGGGGTACGAGGTGGCCGGAGGACGGGCCGCCGCCTGGCTGCTGGTCACGGTGTTCTCGATGTCCCTGCTGCTGCTCATCGGCAAGCGGCGCCAGGAGCTGAAGAGCGGTGCCGCGCACCGGCCGGCGCTCCACGGCTACTCGATGGAGCTGACCAACTGGCTGCTGCAGATCGCCTCCGTGCTCGCCCTCGTCTCCGGCCTCATCTACCTGCGCGAGGAGGGCCCGTTCGGCCCGCAGTACGGCCAGACGGCGATGCTGCTGTCCACGCCCTTCGCGCTCTTCGCCCTCTTCCGCTACCTGCAGATCCAACTGATGGACGAAGGCGGCGGTGACCCGGTCCGGATCCTGCTGCGGGACCGTGTCATGGTCGCCAACTCGATGTTGTGGGCCGCCACCCTGGGGGTGACGCTCGTGCTCGCCCACCAGCCCGTCCCGTTGTGAGAGCGACACGGAAGGAAAGCATGGAAGTCCGCATACTGGGCCCGGTCGAGGTGACCGCCGACGGCCGGCGCGTTCCCCTGGGACCACCGCAACGACGTGCGGTGCTGGCCGCCCTCGCGGTCGACGTCAACCATCCCGTGCCACTTCAGACGTTGATCGACCGGGTCTGGAATCTTCCACCGGACCGGGCCACGGATTCGCTGTACGCCCACATCGCACGCCTGCGGCAGGCACTGGCGGGAACCGCGGTCGCCATCGAGCGCCGCGGCGGCGGCTACGTGCTGGAGGCCGATCCCGACCGGGTGGACGCCCACCGGTTCCACCGTCTGGCGAAACAGGCGCAGACCCATGCCGGCGACGACTCCGTCCGGGCCGCGCTGCTGGCCGAGGCGATGGAACTGTGGCGCGGCTCGCCGCTGACCGACATCTCCGGAGACTGGGCCTCCCGGATGCGCTACAGCATCGAGCAGCAGTTCGTCGGTGCCGTCGTCACCTGGGCGCAGGCACACCTGCGGCTGGGACGGCCCGACGCGGTGGTCACCGAACTCACCCCCCTCGTTCCCCGCTACCCGCTCGTGGAGCCGCTCGCGAGCATGCTGATGCGCGCGCT
Organism: Streptosporangium sp. G12; assembly: GCF_052983175.1. Classification (NCBI taxonomy): domain Bacteria; kingdom Bacillati; phylum Actinomycetota; class Actinomycetes; order Streptosporangiales; family Streptosporangiaceae; genus Streptosporangium; species Streptosporangium sp. G12. Next base: position 366,534 of record NZ_JBRIQO010000005.1, read on the forward strand.
CTGCGCCCTGGGACGCACCGCGGAGGCGGTGGCCCAGTACGCGCGCCTGCGCGGATACCTGGCCGACCACCTGGGCATCGAGCCGGGGCCGGAGCTGCGCGCGCTACACCAGGAGATCCTGCGCGGCGACCACGACCTGCCGGTCTGGGCGGCCGAGGAGGTGGTCCTGGCCGGCGCCCACCACGCCGTCGCCGGCTGGGCCCCACTCGGGCAGCCGCCGAGCTGGACCCGTCCCGCGGCCCACGTGCCCGACCGGGTGCTGTCCAGGCCCTGACCGTTCTCCCGGAACCCCCGGAGCCCCCGGAGCCCCGTCCCCTCTTCTCCGGATCACCCGCTCGTCGAGACGACCAGGCGTTGCCCGCTGTGGTCGGAAAGGCCCTCCGACCACACCAGCCCGTACCGGTGCACGGTGACGTCCGGCGTGGTGAACGCCCAGTCGATCCGCCACAGCGGCCATCGGTCGTCCCAGGAGGTGGGGTAGAGCGACTCGAGCACCGGGGTCGCGTCGACCAGCCGGTCCGGCAGCAGGCGCAGGATGCCCATCGCCGGTGAGGCGTTGAAATCCCCGGCCAGCACGGTCGGGTGCGGGTTCCCCTCCACGTCGGCCGCGAGCGCGCGGAGGTTGGCCTGCCGCCGCTCGTGCTGGGTCCGGTTGAGGCGGCGGGGGTCCGGGCCCTGCGGGAACGCGTGGACGGGGGAGTTGATGTGCGTGTTGTAGAACGAGACGATCTTCCCGCCGTTCCCGCCGTTCCCGCCGACGCGTACGTCCGTGCGCAGTGTCTTCACCGCGGAGAAATCGGGCAGACCCGGATCGGGGGGCAGGACCGCGTCCTGTTTCTCCGACACCCACGGGCGGAGGTCGAGCCCCCGCTCCAGGACGATCGGGAAGCGGGAGACCGTCACCATCTCGCTCGCCGCGGCGATGTGGTAGCCGGGGAACTCCCGGCGCAGCCTGACCAGGTCGTCCACCCGGATCGCCTTCGAGTCCGGGCCGAAGTAGACGTACTCCTGCAGGAGATACACGTCCGCCTTCTGGTCGTGCAGATACCGGTAGAAGTCGTCGACGTCACGTGCCGGCGTGCCGGTGGGCGGTGGCATCGTCTCCCCGCCCGCCACCATGTCCCAGTACAACGTGTTCCAGGAGAACACCGTGATCGCGCCCGGCGGGGCGGGCGGGGGACGGTGCCACAGGGCGGCGGGGTTGAGCCCGCTCAGGCCTCCGCCGAGCACCAGGGAGGCGAGCGTCACCGCCGCGATCCACCCCCGCGCCCGGCGCGCCGGCAGGGCCACCGCGAGCAGCAGGACCGGGAGGACCGCGAAGGCGAACGGCGGGACGACCTCCAGGGCCTGCCACCACCACACCCGGCCGGACAGCAGGCGATGGAGCGCCACGAACACCAGCCAGGCGACCGGCGCGGACAGCAGCGGCCAGGTCCACCAGCGCGACCGCCGGGCGGGCCTCGGCCCGGCGGTCGCGGTCACCACCCGCGTATCGGTCATCGACGGCGGCCGGGTCCGGAACGTACGTGTGGCGCGGGCGGGCACCGACGGGCCGTCACGTCGCCGCCTCCCCGGCGGCCGAGGGCCGCACGAGCAGGTCGGAATCGTAGAGCCCGCGGAACCTGGCGGAGCAGAACCACTGCACGACACCGGCCGCCACCCCGGCGGCGATGGTCACGTTCACCACGAAATGCACCGTACCGTAGTAGAGCAGGAAGAGCGGGCCGCGTCGCCGCAACACGAACCGGTACATGCCGAGGTCCGCCAGGATCGACACGGCCAGGGCGAGGGCCGGCAGCGCGGCGCCGGCCGGGCCGAACGCCAGCGCCGGCAGCGTGGCCACCGCCGCCAGCGCGGCGAGGCTGCCGCCGGCCCGGTTCGAGGTCTCGAACCCGCGAGCGAAGCGCTTGCGCCGCGCGTACAGCGGCACCCGGGCGCGCCCCCGCTTGAACAGCTTGCGCAGCAACTTGACCAGTTCGTCGTCGTGGTCGTGCCGGGAGCGCACCGCCGAGGTGAGCACCATGTCGTACCGCTGGGTGAGGCGGTGGCCGTAGTCGACCTCCTCGGTCTCGCGCAGCCGGGTGTTGAACTCCCCGACCTCGTCGAACACGCGGCGGGGCATCGCGACCATGGCCGGGAAGAGGAACGAGATGGGCCCCTCGGAACTCGCCGTCCAGTAGTGGTACTGCAGTGCCCGGTACTCCTCGACGAGACTGTCGCGGATCAGCGGCTCCGGGTCGTGGATGCTGCACACCGCCCCCAGCCGCGGGTCGGCCGCGAGCATGCCCACCGCCACCTCGACGGAGTCGGGGTAGGCGGCCACGTCGGAGTCGACGAACACCAGGATCTCGCCACGGGCGTGGGTGGTGCCGAGGTTGCGCGCGCCGGCCACCCCCATGTTGCGCTCGGTGTGGACGACCCGGACACCGAGCCGCTCCGCGACCGCGACGGAGTCGTCGGTGCTGCCGTCGTCCACCATGATCAGCTCGATCGGCCGGTACGTCTGCTCCTGCAGGGCGCGCAGGCAGAGTTCCAGGGAGCCGGCGTAGTTGTAGTTGGGCACGATCACCGATACCAGCGGGCCGTCCATCGTTCACGCCCCCATCGCCGGCGCGGACGTCTCCGGCATGTCGTAGGTATGGCGGAACCTGCTGGACAGCACGCACTGCGCGGCACCCACGAACACCGCCAGCGCGACGGTGACGTTCACCAGGAAGTGGATCGCGGTGAAGTAGACGGTGAACGCCGCACCGGCGTACCCCCAGACGAAGCGGTACATCCCCAGGTCGGAGGCGATGGAGCCGGCCAGCAGCACGAGCGGCACGAGCAGCCAGAGCGGGCCGAACAGCACCGGCAACGCCACGGTGACCACCGCGAACAGGGCGGCGAGCGACCCCCAGCCGCGGCTGCTGTTGGTCGGGCCGCCGTTGAAGTCCGGCCGGCGCAGGTACAGCGGGATGTGCAGGCGCGCGCGGTGGAAGAACTTCGACAGCACCACGCTCAGCTTGTCGTCGTGGTCGTGCGCGCCCCTGATCGCGGTGTCCAGCACGATCCGGTAGCGCTGGGTGATCCGGTGGCCGTAGTCGGCGTTCTCGCTGTGGCGCAACGCCGGGTTGAGCGGGCCGATCTCGTGGAAGACCCTGGTCCACATCGCGAAGATCGCCGAGTAGATCGTGGTGATGTCGCCCGCGTCACCGGAGATCCAGTAGTGCAGCTGGAGGCTGCGGTACCGCTCCACGCGGCTGTCGGGGATCAGCGGCTCCGGCTCGTAGGTGCCGCACACCACCCCCAGCGTGGGATCGGACGTGAGCAGCGCCACCGCGTTGCCGACCGTGTCGGGGGTGAGCGCCACATCCGAGTCGAGGAAGAACAGCACCTCCCCGCGCGCGTGCTCGACACCGAGGTTGCGCGCCGCCGGCGCCCCGATGTTGGTGTCGGTGACCAGCACCCGCACCCCGTGCCGGTGGGCTATCTCCACCGAGTCGTCGGTGCTCCGGTCGTCGACGACGATCACTTCGATGTGCGGGTAGTCCTGCCGCTCCAGCGCGCTCAGGCACAGGTCCAGCGTACGGGCGTAGTTGTAGTTGGGAATGATGACCGAGACCAGTGGCCGCTGCTCATCCATGGTCGATGACCCCTTCGGGTTGGCGGGCGCCCGCCGGCCGGGAGGGGACCCGCCCGGCGGACGCTCGCACGCGTTGGTCTGTTCCGATGCTTGTCAGGACTACTTGTCTCCCGCCGGCGCCGGTTCCGGTGCGGGCTCCGGCTCCGGCTCCGGTGTCGGGGCCGGGGCCGAGGCCGGGCTACGCCGGATGACGACCTCGGCCACCGCCAGCGCCGCCGCTCCCAGCGCCACCTCGCCGACCGTGGAGACCAGCCGGCTGGCCACCGCCACCACCGCGGCCGCCGGCGCGGGCAGCACCACCGTCAGGGCGGCGGTCAGCACCGCCTCGCGGACGCCGATCCCGTCGGGCAGCACGACCGTCAGCATCCCGACCGTCGTGGCCAGGGTGAACGCGCCCACGCACAGTCCCAGGGACCGCAGCGGGTCGGCCCCCATCGCGACCGCCAGCAGCCACAGGTGCAGGCCGGTGACCAGCCACGACACCGCCTGCGCGACGACCGCGAACCGTATCCCGCGCGGCGAGGCCGACCTGGCCGGGTCCGGCCTGCGCAGCACCCGCAGCACCAGGTGCGCGCCGTGGTTGACCAGCTGCGGCCGTACCAGCACGACCACGATCAGCACCGCCGCCACCGCCACCAGCCACGCCACCTGGGTGCCGAGCATGTGCACACCCGCGAGCAGCCCGATCGTGAGGCCGGTCAGCAGGACCAGGCTCATGCTCAGCGCCGCCGTGCCCATCAGCCGCCCGAAACCGACGCCGTTGGCCGTGGCCACCTTGGTCGCGGCGATCAGGCCCGGCACCTTCCCCGGCACGTACTTGCTCAGGAACGTCACGAAGAAGACGCGTGCCACCCGCGGTTCGCCGACCGGCGGGCCGAGCTCGAACAGCACCGCCCGCCACGCCAGGTAGCCGAACCCCAGCCCGGCCATGCTGATCAGCAGCGCGCCGGCCAGCAGGAGGCCGATCCGCCCGCCGTCGCTCCTGGCGAGCATGACGGAGACCACGCTCCAGTCCTGCCCGGCCAGTGCCGCCGCCACCGCCCCCACCAGGACCAGCGCGAACGCCGCGACCAGGGCGCGCACGAGCGCGCGGGGCAGGCGCCACGACGGGCGCCACGGCCGGCTCTCGGTCACTCGGGCGCACCGGCCGGGGAGACCGGGGTCAGACCGGTCTTGGCCGGATGCCCCTGGCGGCGAAGCAGCTCGTAGACGAGCCGCGGCAGCCCCGCACCGGCTCCGAGGAAGAACGCCGTGTGGTAGCAGAACTGCATCGCGGCCATCTGGAACGCGAAGCCCGCGCCCCGGTGGCGGTGGGAGTATCGGAGGAAGTCACGGTTCACCGTCACGAACGCCGCCAGCAGCAGCGCGAGCACCACCAGCAGCCACGGCACGAGGAAGACGAACGGCAGCGTGAACAGGCTCAGCGCCGCCGAGACGGAGGAGATCCGCGGCGGCAGGCGGCGGGTGCGGGGATCCGGGCCGATCATGTCCAGCCGGAACCCGATCGTGTCGTCGTCGTACAGCCGCCGCGCCCGCAACATGATCACCGGAAGGGTGCTGGCCCTGACGAACCGCTCCCACATGCACTCCCAGAACCGGTCGACGTCGTCCGCCCTGGTGACCACGGTCGCGGTCACCACCAGCCGGTACTTGGACGGCACCCGGTTGCCGAACTCGAAGTCCTCGCCGTCGCGCAGCCGCTCGTCCAGCCCGCCCGCCTCGCGGTAGACCGTACGCGGGATCAGCGAGTTGGACAGGAACGTGGACACCGCCCGCTGGCGGTCGAAGTGCTCGGAGAAGACGCGGTATCTCTCCACCAGGCCGTCGTCGTACAGCGGCTCCTTGTCGTAGATCCCCTGGACCATGCCGCAGTCGGGCGTCTCCCGGTAGGCCCGCACCGCGTTCTCCACGGCGTCCGGGGCGAGCGCCGTGTCGGAGTCCACGAAGAACAGCAGGGGCGCGCTGCTGGAGTCGACCCCGGTGTTGCGTGCCCCCGACGGCCCCTGGTTGGTCGGCAGCTCGACGATCGTGCACGGGAACTCCCGCGCGATGTCCAGCGAGCCGTCCGTGCTGCGGTCGTCGACCACGATCACCTCTGCCGGGGGGTACGTCTGCGCGTACACCGCCTCCAGGCAGGCTCGGAGAGTCTTCTTCTTGTTGTAGTTCGGCACGATGACCGCGACATCCTCGGGTCGCGCGGTCGCCGGTTCCGTCATGTCAATTCCTTCCACGGCTCAGTGGCCGACCGATAGAACCGTTTGCTGAGGACGGTGGTCGGACAGTCCGGCGGCTCCGGGCATCTCGTAGCTGTGCACGACGACGTCCGGTGTGGTGAACACCCAGTCGATCCGCCAGAGCTCGGCGGTTCCGGCGAGGTAGGTGGCCGGGTAGAGGGACGGCAGCGCCTGGGTGTGGTCGACCAGCTTCTCCGGCAGCAGCCGGAGCATCCCCATCGCCGGGGTGGTGTTCAGGTCACCGGCGAGCACCACCGAGTTGTCGTTCGCCTCGATGTCGGCGCGAAGCGCCCGGTAGCTCGCCTCCCGCCGGCTGTGGGCGTACTGGTTGGAGGCGCGGACCTCGCCGTCGTACAGCCGCCATCCGGTGGGGGGCTGGTTGATCTGCGTGTTGTAGAAGGAGACGGCCGTGCCGTTCACCCGGATGTCGGTACGCAGCGTCTCGACCGTGTAGGAGGTCGGCCAGTCCCGCATCACCTCCGGAACCGCCTTCTGGTCCTCCGGCAGCCACGGGGTCATGTCGAGCCCGCGCTGCGCGACGATGGGGAGCCGGGAGAGCGTGATCAGCTCACCGGACGTCGCGACCTCGTATCCCGGGAACTCGCGTCGCAGTTCCGCCAGCTTGTCGATGCGGAGTGCCATGTCGGCGGTCCACTTCGACGTCATCATGTCCCCCGCCGAGGTGTCGACGTAGAGATACTCCGTGAGCAGGTAGACGTCCGCGTCCATCTCGCGCAGGTGGTCGTAGAAGTCGGGCGAGTAGCTGTTCCCGTCGGAGGTGCGCCAGTCCTGGTCCCAGAACTCGGTGTTCCACATGGCCACCTTGATGGCCCCGGGCGGCGCGGGCGGCGGGGTGTGCCAGAGGGTCGCCACGTTGATCCCGCTGTGTCCCGCGCCGAGCGCCAGGGTGAGCACCAGCACCGGGATGACCCGCCGGCGGACCGGGCGCGCCAGCGGCGCCACCACCAGCACCAGCAACGGCACCACCACGAACATGAACGGCGGCATCAGGTCGAGCGGGGCCCACAGCGAGGTGCGGCCGCTCGCCAGCAGATGCGCGACCACGAACAGCAGCCACCCCGTGGTGGCGGTCACCACCAGCCGGGTGCCCAGGCACCACCGCCGCCGTGGCCGGACGAACCGGCCGATGCGAGCCCATCGGCCGGCCGGCTTCTCGGGGGGGACATCCGTCGGCTGATCCTCGGTCATGATGTCCCGGTCGCCCATCAGCACACCACCTCGGCACGTAGGTCAGGCCGGCGAGAGCCATTGACGATCCGCGGTCACTTCCAGCGGCACCTCAACGTACTGACCGGTTCTTGTCGCTTCCTTGTCGTCCGCGCCGCGGACCGCGCAGTCCTCGACCCCGGACCGCGCGGGCCGTACAGCCCGCGCAGGCCCCGCAGTCCGCGCAGAAAGGGAACCGTATGACATGACGGACCACACGACAAGAATGAGACAAGCCGTCGCGGCTAGCGTGAGCGGGAAGCAAGGCGGTCGGAGGCCGGGCGACGAGCCACGGCCGGTTGACCGAAGACCCACCGGGGCTGCCCGCCCTGATCATCGGCCGACACCCGGCGGTTCGGAAAGAGCGGCCTTCAGCCAATGGAGCGACCCATGAATCGAGAACGCCCGCTAGTCTCGGTCATCATCCCCAGCTTCAACCGATCCCACGTGTTGCGCCTGTGCCTGCGCGCGCTGGAGAAGCAGACCTACTCCCCCGTCGAGGTCATCGTGGTGGACGACTGCGGCACCGAGGACGCGGCGGAGGTGGCGAGGTCGATGGGCGTCACCGTGCTGCGCACCGAGGTCAACAGCGGGGCGTCGACCGCGCGCAACCTCGGCGCGGAACACTCCCACGGCGAGATCCTGCTCTTCCAGGACGGCGACATCGCCCTCGACCCGGACGCCGTGGAGAACGCGGTGAACATCCTCCAGGCCGAGCCCCGGCTGGGTGCCCTGGGAGGCATCCTGCACCCCGAGCCGCTGGCGGCCCGGACCCTCCCCGCGCAGTATCGCGCGCTGCAGATGTATCACTGGTGGATGCCGACCGACCGTCCGACCCTCGAGCTGCACGCGGCCGTGCTCGCCGTACCGACTGAGGTGTTCAAGGAGATCGGCCCCTTCAACCCGCATCTGAGCGACACGGTGTCCGCGGACTACCGTTCCCGGTTGATGCGGAAAGGCTACGAGGTGCGCATCACCGCCGCCGTCTGTGGCCGGGCCGACCACGACTCCACGATGCGGATGATCCTGAGCAAGGTGTTCCGGCGCGCACGGGTGAGCGCGCGGGAGTGGACCCGTGGCGAGACGCCGGGCGACTCCGTGCCGCGCGCGTTCGGCGGTGTCCTGCTGGTCGCCGCCGTGCCGGCGCTCCTGCTGCCCCTGCTGACCGGCCCGGTCGGCGCCCTCGTGTCGCCGCTGCTCGTCGCCGCCGCCGTGGTCCTCGACGGCAGCACCTACCGGCGGGTGTTCGCCCGCCGTGGCCTCCTCTTCGGCCTCTACTTCAGTGCCGTCCACCTTCTGGTCACGCTCGTGGGAGCGACGGGAGCGGGAGTCGGCGTGCTCCAGCGCATCCTGCAGAGAGGACGGCCGAGCGTTCCCTGGGTCCCTCAGACCGGTGACCTGAACAATCAATGACGCGTCGGCGTGGCGGCCTCCTCGCGTCCGAGGCCGCCTGTCTCCTCCAGTAGCGCGGCCATCGGGAGCAGCCAGGCCATCCGGGGACTGCCCATCTCCTGGTCGAGCTCCTCGGGGCTGGGCATCCTGTCGTCGAGCACGTGGGGCGGGACCAGATGGTGGATCGCGTGCGCGAGCAGGTTGGCCATCGAGTATCCGGGGTCGGCCTCGTGCGCCCGGGTGAGGGCGACGCCCGCCAGCGCGGAGTCTCCCCGCCGCCAGGCGACCAGGCCGAGCAACGAGGCCGCCGGAGGCACGAACCTCGGCTCCAGCCTCCGGGTGAGGTCGTGCCAGAGCTTGAGATGCGCGTCGTGGCTCTCGTCGGTGACCAGCGCCCACGCCTCGTCACGGATCCTGATCACCGCCAGGTCGAGCCCCAGCCTGGCCGCCTGGTCCTCGTCGAGCCGCCCTCCCGAGGCATAGGTGGCGATCGCCTCGCGAACCCTGGCCATGCCGTCCGCGACGAACTCCGCCGCGAACCCGTCGGCGTCGCGGCATCCGGCGAGCCTTCCGCGCATCTCCTCCGTGAGGCGGCCCGTCGCCTCGCGGACGGCCTCCCGCACGGGCCCGGTGACCGGGTCGAGCGAGCGCTCCAGGGTCTGCCTGTCCGGCAGGGCGACCAGCCCGTGCAGGACCGCCTCCGCCGCGACCGCGCCGGCCCATCGCTCGTACGGCATGCCGTCGGCCGAGCAGCAGTCGGTCCGTGAGCACCCGTACGACCAGTAGCGGCCGTCTTTCACCCGGAGCGCGTCGACGACGACGAGCTCGCTCCGGCGGAACAGCGCCAGGGCCTCGTCCACAGCCGGGGTCACCAGCGGGCCGGCACCGTAACCGGCCACGACGACCTGGGTGACGCCCTCTTTCCCGAGGAGCGGGACGATCCGGCCGAGGCCGCCGGGCCCCAGGGGCAGGTCCCACCGGACGGTGAGATGCAGCCTGCCCCTGGACGGGCTGCCGGTGATGCCGATGACGACCAGGCTGTCGGCGGGGTGGAATCCCAGCAGGTAGGGAACGGCGCCCAGGACGTCCTCCGTGGAACCGAGCAGGAGCCGGGGCGGCGAGGCGAGCGGAGAGACCGGGTGCGGCGGCTCGGGCGGGGCCGGGGACGGTGGAGACGGCGATCCAGACGAGACCGGGTGCGGCGGCTCGGGCGGGGCCGGGGGCTGAGAGGACGAGGGCTCGGACGGGGCCGGGGTGTCGGGTGTCATGTCCCGAAGCCTCGCCGGAACCGGGCCAACGCCTCCGCACCGAACTCCTTTCTGTGGAAAGCCCCCTCGGCTGCCCCGGGTGAACAGCCACAAGGCGGGGGAATTCCTCAGGCACCCCTGTCGACGCGCGGGCTCCCGTCCGTCCTCCCCGCCGAAAGGACGGGCGGCGCCAGGCGGGCGCGGACCATGATGGCCGCGCCCGCCACGGCGGCGGGCATCGCGATCACCGCGACGAACGGGATGAGGAAGAGCAGGAAGAGCAGGACCCCGAAGCCGAGCGCGGGGGCCTTGTTCCCCCTGAGCAGGCCGAAGCGCCTCTTGCGCGCCAGTCCCCTGCGCTCGAGGGCCAGCGTGGTCAGCTCGATCGTGAGGAAGAAGCCCGAGACCAGGGCGCCCAGGACCGGCACCACCGTCTGCCCGATCACCGGCACGAAACCGAGGAAGAACAGCGGGATCGTGAACAGCAACAGCCATCCGAGGGTGACCAGGCTGTCCCTGACGGATCGGGGGATCGACTTCCACAGCGGGAGCTCGTAGCCGGTCGGCACCTCCCCGTAGGTCTCCTCCACCTTCTCGGAGAGCTTCTCGTAGAAGGGGTCGCCCAGGATGAGGGTGATCGCCGTGAAGGTCACCACGGACAGGACCACCCCCGCGCCGAAGAGCGCCAGCCCGACCAGCGCCCGCAGCGCGGTCCGCGCCGCCTCGCCCCATCCGTCGGCGAACGGCGTGCCCCACGCGGCGATGTCCAGCGCGTTCGTGCCGAGGAAGTAGAGGCCGGTCGCGTAGAGGGCGAACGCGATCAGAGCCGGGATCAACCCGAACAGCCACCAGCGCGGGTAGCGCGCGACCCAGCGCAGTCCCTGGAAGAAGAACCCGATGCCGTCCAGAAAGGAGCGGAAATGACCCATGGCGGAAGATTATCGGGATCGGACGTCACCCGGGAGGGCGCGCCCGACGGCCACCGGGAGACGTCGGAGGAACGCCGGGCACCGCCGGACGGCGAGTGTCAGGAACGCTGCCAGAGGCCGGGGACGGAGACGCCGAGGGCGCCGAAGAGGCGGCGGAGCAGGGGCAGGGAGATGCCCAGGACATTGCCGTGGTCGCCGTCGATGCCGTCGACGAACCAGCCGCCCCGGCCGTCCAGCGTGAAGGCCCCGGCGACGTGGAGAGGCTCGCCGGTGGCGACGTAGGCGGCGATCTCGTCGTCTCCGGCGGTGCCGAAGCGCACGACCGTCGCGCCCACCTCCGCCACCTCGCGCCCGTTCGCGACGTCGATGACGCAGTGGCCGGTGAGCAGGCGGCCCTCGCGTCCGCGCATGCCGCGCCAGCGGGCGACGGCCTCCTCGGGTGAGGACGGCTTGCCGTAGGCCCGGCCGTCGAGTTCGAGCATCGAGTCGCAGCCGATGACCAGCCCCTCGGTCAGATCACCGGCGACCACGGTCGCCTTCGCGCGGGCCAGCGCGAGGCAGAGCTCGCTCGGGCTGTCGGCGGTGACGGCGTCCTCGTCCACACCGCTGACGATCACCTTGGGATCGAGTCCGGCGCTGCGGAGCAGGGCGAGGCGGGCGGGAGAGGCGGAGGCGAGGACGATCTGGGTCACGGCGACCGAGCCTAGCGCGACCCCGATCCACCCCAGGCATACGGCCCACGGCAGAGCGCCCGATCCACGACGGGCGCCCGGAGGTCAGGCGTGCGGCGGGGGCGGGAGCCGCGGAGGCGGTTCCGAGGAGGGAGGCCCGGGAGCGGTGTTCACCGGGAGCCCGGCGGCGGCGTAGGCCTCGGCCTCGGCCAGGGTCTCGTTCTCCAGCAGGGCGGCGGCGATGCCGTCCAGGCGGCTCCGGTTCTCCGCCAGGACGGCCAGGGCGACCTCGTAGCACTCGTCCACGATGCGCCGTACCTCCTGGTCCACCGCGGCGAGGGTGTCCGGGGCGGCGGCGGGCCGGCCGTCGGCGGCGGCGGGCAGGACGGTCAGCGGGCCGATCCTGGCGGACATGCCCCAGCGGCCGACCATGCCACGGGCGATCACGGTGACCTGTTCCAGGTCGTTCTCCGAGCCGGTGGTGACCACACCGTAGACGACCTGCTCGGCCGCCATGCCGCCGAGGGCCCCGACGATCCGGTCGCGCAGGTACTTCTCGTCGTAGGCGTACCGGTCGGTGTCGGGCGTGGAGAGCGTGACGCCGAGCGCCCGCCCGCGCGGGATGATCGAGACCTTCCGCACCGGGTCGGCGCCCGGCTGGAGCATGCCGAGCAGCGCGTGGCCCGCCTCGTGGTACGCGGTGCGCCTCCGCTCGTCCTGCGGGATCACGACGGCGCGGGCCGCGCCGAGCAGGATCTTCTCCAGCGCGTCGGCGAAGTCGGCGGCGTCGACCCTGTCGTTGCCCCGCTTGGCGGCGAGCAGCGCCGCCTCGTTGACGAGGTTGGCCAGATCCGCGCCCGTCATGCCGGGGGTGGTCCTGGCGAGCCGCTCCAGGTCCACGTCGCCGGCGAGCGGCACGCCCCGGCTGTGGACGCGCAGGATCGCCAGCCGCCCCTCGGCGTCCGGCGCGGAGACCACGACGGTACGGTCGAAGCGGCCGGGACGCAGCAGCGCCGGGTCGAGGACCTCCGCCCGGTTGGAGGCGGCGATCACGATGACCCCCTCGGAGCCGGTGAAGCCGTCCATCTCGGTGAGGATCTGGTTCAGGGTCTGCTCGCGCTCGTCGTGGCCGCCGATGGTGCTGCCGCCCCGCACCCTGCCGATCGCGTCGATCTCGTCGATGAAGATGATCGACGGCGCGACCTTGCGGGCCTCGTCGAACAGCTCGCGCACCCGCGAGGCCCCGACCCCCACGATCATCTCGATGAACTCGGAGGCGCTCGCCGAGAAGAAGGGCACGTCGGCCTCCCCCGCCACGGCGCGGGCGAGGAGGGTCTTGCCGGTGCCGGGCGGCCCGGAGAGCAGCACGCCCTTGGGCAGTTTCGCCCCCAGCCGCCGGTACTTGTCGGGGTCCTTGAGGTAGTCGACCACCTCGGCGACCTCGTTCTCGACCTCGTCGATGCCCGCGACGTCGTCGAAGTCGACCCGGACCTTGGCCGGTTCCACCGGTTTGGCCGCCCTGGACCTGCCGAGGCCTCCCAGACCGCCGAGACCGCCCATCCCGCCGCCCATCGCGCCGGCCGCCGCGCGCCGTACGAACCAGATCCACAGAGCGGCCAGCAGGAGGACCGGGACCAGGGACAGCAGGAGGTTCGACAGGAGGTTCCCGCCGACGGGCTCGGCCCTGATGTTCACCTTCGTCGCGAGGAGCTGCTGGTAGAGCCCGGTCCGGTCGGCGAAGACCGGCAGCTCCGTGGAGAACTTGTGGTACGTGACGTTGTCGCTGTCGGGGTCGCGGGCCGCCTTCCTGAGGGTGCCCTGGATCGCGGTGCCCGTGGCGTAGACCTCCTTGACGTTCCCCGCCCGGACCTGCTGGGTGAACTGGGTGTAGGAGATCGGCTCGGTGGGCTCCTCGAAGAACGAGGAGACGATGAAGAATCCCGCGTAGACGATGACCATGGTCATCAGGAAGCGCACCCAGTTGAACCTCGGGCGCTGCGGGGTCGGCGACCCGCCGTCGGGCAGGCCCTCGGACCGCCAGGGCTTGGAGCCGCTCCCCTGGTCGGGCGTGTCGGGGCCGGCCCCCTTGCGTTCCTGAGACGCCGGTCGGTTCACGACTTCCCCCTCGACGGCTCGGGGGAGTCGGCCTGGGCGGGCGTCCTGGAGGCGCGTCCGGGACGCCCGGCTCAGTCCGGGCCCTCGAACCGGGGCCACCTTTCGCAGGAGAGCCGAACCCGCGCCCGGCGAGCGGGCGGGAGGTCGTCACGCGTGCGGCGGCGAAGCGGCCGGCCGTGAAATTCCCCCGAGTTTCACCAGGTCACACGGACAAGGCGATTCCTGCCCAGGGGAGGCTCACTTCAATCTGAGGGAGGAGACCGCGGTGTTGATGGCGCGCCAGTACTTGCTCTGGGTGTCGGGGATCGTCGCGAAGAGCATCGCGGGCTTGGCACCGGAGATCTCGGTGACGGCGACGGCGGCCATGGAGGAGCGCGCCTTGCCCTTCAGCTTGTACTTCACCCGGTAGGCGAGCAGCCAGCCGTCCTTGATCGGCTGCGAGGCGGTCCAGGTGATCTTGCCGCCCTTGGGGTGGTGGTTGAGCGTCCACCGGGCGGCCAGCAGCGCGGTGTCCTTGGACTCCTTCTGCACCAGGATCGGCACCGGGCAGCTCGCGAGCATCCCCCGGTGGGCGGCGCCCTTCGCCTTCGGCAGCACCTGCTTGGTGGAGAACGGCGACGCGCCGAAGACCTTCCAGGGCTTGCCCAGGCGGACCAGCGACACGCCCGACTTTCCGTCCTGGACGCGTCGCTTGCTCTTGTCCGCCTTGCCGGGGAGGCGGCCGAGCCGCTTGTCACGCGGCAGGTCGGGCACCCGGGGATCGGCGAGGGCCGCGATGACGGCGCTGCGGTCGGGCGCCGGCTCCGAGCCGTCGGGCGGCGAGGAGGGAGCGGCCGTCTCGGCGGGGCTCTCCGAGGGGGACGCCGACGCGGAGGGGGTCTCCGAGGGGGACGCCTGCGCCGACTGCGCCGCGGAGGCCTGGGTGGACGCCTGCTCCGACGCCGAGGCGGACGGCTCCGCCGACCCTGGACCGGGCGAGGGTGGCGCGGCAGATGGCGCGGCGATCTGCCCCGTCTTTCCCTCGCCCGGTTGATCTGAGGAGCCCGAGGAGACGAAGCCGACCACCGCCGCGACCGCGGCCAGGACCACCGCGAGGCCGACGGCCAGGATGCGGTAGATGACGCGCATCGGCAGGTCGCCGATACGGGACCGCTTCACGGGGGAATCCGGTAGCTTCGGGGGGCTCTCAGCCACGATTCTCGGCATCTCCGACGTGGCCGCCTCCGCGGTCACGTATGTCGGCGCGGGACCCGTCTCCCGGGTCCCCTGAGTCCCACCCAACCCATCGAGCACGATCGGGAGCGTACGACAAATCCTGTTTTCCCGTGCGGGATCCCCATCACACTTCGGGAACGAGTACCTTCCCCATCCTTGCGCGAAACACCCTGCGATGATTCCAGGATGTTCGTGGAACGCCAGGTGGAGCTCAGGTTCGACGTCTCCTCACGCGAGGCGAGGACGCACACCAACCTGTCGGCCGTGCGCGCCGACGCCCTCGGGCTCTGGCTGGCCGGTGACGAGACCGCCACCGTCGAGCATCTGGCGTTCCGCGCCGGGCGCTTCGACGACCAGCGCACCTTCCACCTCGCCGATTTCGTGGACCTGCCCGCCGGGCGCGACGAGGAGGCCGACATCGAGGGCCTGGGCCGGGCGGACGGCTGGCTCTGGGCGATCGGGTCGCACAGTCTCAAGCGCAGGCGGGCCAAGAAGGGGCATCCGCCGCACAAGGCCCGCCGCCGTCTCGGCAGCGTGGTGCGCGAGGAGAACCGTTACATCCTCGTACGGCTGCCGCTCGTCGGCGCCACCCCGGCGCGCGAGGACGGCTCCCGCAGGGCGGAGATCCTGGCGGGTCCCGGCCGGAACCTGGCCGACCTGCTGGCGGACGATCCGCACCTCGCCCCCTTCGTGGCGATTCCCAGCAAGGACAACGGGCTGGACATCGAGGGCATCGCCATGCTCGACGGCCGCCTGTTCGTCGGCCTGCGCGGTCCGGTGCTGCGCGGCTGGGCCGCGATGCTGGAGATCCGGCCGGAGAGCGACCCCCGGCGTCCCGGCAGTCTGAGGCTCGCCCCCATCGACGGCAGGCCGTACCGGACGCACTTCCTGAACCTCGGCGGGCTCGGCGTCCGCGACATGTGCCCGCACCGGGGCGGGATGCTGATCCTCGCGGGGCCGACCATGAGCCTGGACGGCCCGGTCCGGGTGCTGCGCTGGGACCCGGAGGACGAGCCGTCGGTACGGCACGAGCTGGAACTCCTCGGCGACCTGCCGCACGGGAATGGGAACGACCACCCGGAGGGGATCACCGTGCTCGACGGCGAGCGCCTCCTGGTGGTCCACGACAGCCCGTCGGCGGCGCGGCTCACCCCCGAGGGCGGCGTGCTCGCCGACATCGTCAGGTTGCCCCGCTGACCGCTCGTCCCCGGAACCGGGCCACCGGCCGTTCCCCCGTGGACATCGGCGCCCTCATGCCGGTCACCCGCCGATCACCGGCCGTCCCCGCGCAGCCACGGGGCGTCCGCGACGACCGTGCGGGAGCCCGGCTCGATCTCGGTGAACCCGGCGTCCCTGACCACCGGCAGGCCCGAGGCGACCAGCCCCGCCCACGCGGCGGGATCGGCGGTCCTCACCGAGGCCGCCAGGCCCTTGTCCCGCCACGCCCGCCTGGCGTCGTCCCCGCTCGCCTGCCAGGCGAGCTGGGCGGCGTGCCCGGCCTGGGCCATGGCCTTGCCCGCCGACATCGTCAGCCCGGGGTTGAGCCACAGCACCACGTCCCCCGGCGGTCCCGGCTCGGAGGGGTCGGCGAGCTCGGTACCGGACACCTGAAGCCTGGAGAGGTCCCTGGGCCAGCCGTCCAGCGGGACCGGCGGGTGGACGCGGACCTCGGCGGTGCCCGAGGCGACGGTGACACCGGGCAGGTCGAGCACCCGGCGCCACTCCGCCCCGCGCGCCCGCCGGACGACCTTCCTGAACCGGCTGCCGTCCCAGGCCCGTACGGCCTCGGCCCACTCGCCGCCGTCGAGGGCGCGCGGGTCGTCGAGCAGTGCCAGCACGGCCAGGGCCGCCGCCTCCAGGGCGTCGGTCCGCGCGGGCGGCGCTGAGCGCTCGATCCGCACCACGAGCGGGAGGACCTTCCTGTCCCGGTCCCTGTCCCCGCCCTCGCCGCCCTCGCCGTCCCCGCCGCCCGTCGCCGCTGTCCCGTCTCGTTCTCTCACGCCTTCAAGGATGCCTGCTCCTCGGTGGTGGCCCCACCGGTGCCGGACGTCACCGTGGCGGGGTTCCCGGTGACGGGCTTCCTGGTGATGGCGATCGACATGACGGCGGCGGCGAGGCAGAGGAAGCCCGCGGCGTACCACGCGAGGTCGTAGGCGCCGAAGTGGTCGCGGGTGATCCCCGCGGCGATCGCGGCGATCGCGGCGCCGACCTGGTGGGAGGCGAAGACCCAGCCGAACACCACGGCCCCGTCGGGACCGTAGATCTGGCGGCACAGGGCGACGGTCGGCGGGACCGTGGCCACCCAGTCGAGGCCGTAGAAGATGATGAAGACGAGCATGCTGGGCTCGGCGGTCGCCCCGAACAGGCTCGGCAGCGCCATCAGCGACAGGCCGCGCAGCCCGTAGTAGGCGCCGAGGAGAACGCGCGAGTCGACCCGGTCGCTCAGCCAGCCGGACGCGACGGTGCCGACCACGTCGAAGATCCCGACCAGGGCGAGCAGCCCCGCGGCGACCGGCGCGGCCATGCCGTGGTCGTGGGCCGCGGGGATGAAGTGGGTGCCCACCAGACCGTTGGTGCTCATCCCGCAGATCGCGAACCCCCCGGCGAGCAGCCAGAAGGGACGCGTACGCGCCGCGCTCCACAACACGCCGAGGGCGCGTGAGGCGGCACCTCCGGCCCGCGCCGGCCGGACGGCCGGGGGCGCGGCGGGATCGGCGCCGAGGGCGGTGGTGCCCACGTCCTCGGGCCGGTCGCGCAGCAGGAACCAGACCAGGGGGACCACGACGAGGGCGGCGACGGCGACCGTGACGGCGGCCGACCGCCAGCCCCTGTCCGCCGCCAGGTGCGCGAGGACGGGCAGGAAGACGAGCTGCCCGGTGGCGCCGCCCGCCGTGAGCACGCCGGTGACGAGGCCGCGGTGGCGGACGAACCAGCGTTCGGTGAGGGTGGCGGCGAAGACCAGGGCCATCGAGCCGGTACCGAGACCGACCAGCACGCCCCAGCACAGGACGAGCTGCCAGGGGGCGTTCATCAGGATGGTGAACCCGCTGCCCGCGGCGACCAGCAGCAGGGCGTACGTCACCACCCTGCGCATGCCGAAGCGGTCCATGAGGGCGGCGGCGAAGGGCGCCGTCAGCCCGTACAGCATGAGGTTGACCGAGACGGCCAGTGAGATCGTGCCCCGGGACCAGCCGAACTCCTCCTGGAGCGGTGTGATCAGCACGCCGGGCGTCGCCCGGAACCCGGCCGCGCCGAGGATGGCCACGAACGCGACTGCCGCCACGATCCAGGCGCGGTGCAGCGTGCGTTCGGGCGCCCGAGGGGTCGTTGTCATGCGCTCCATAATCGAGGGCGACCCGCGGGCCCACGAGTGGCCCGAGCGCCAATAACCGAAAGAATCAGGCCACGGCGTCTTTCTCAGGGCGTGACCGTGACCCGAACCGATGAGACGGCTATCTCACATATTGGGTAAATTCGCTCAAAGGTTATGTTTTTTCTATTCTCCTCATTTGAGGGTCTCGCGTTCGGCATGGTCATGGGGGGACGCGACGCCCGTCCGGGTCCCGCCCGGCCGCACGAAGTGACGATGCTCGACCGGTACGGGGACAGACCGGGGACCGGGTGATCGAAGGAGTGGTGCCGTGTTCCACGCACGAAGGCCGGGAAGGTTCCTGGCGCTGCTCGCGAGTGGCGCGCTCCTGCTGGGCGCCTGCGCGGACATCGGCCCGGCGGACGACCCCGAGGCCTCCGGCTCGGAGTCGGCCCTGCCGAGCGAGACCATCACCTACGCGTACGAGCAGGAGTTCCACTCCTACAACAACAACACCACCGCCGAGAACGCCACGCGCAACGCCGCTCCCCTGCAGCGGGTGCTGACGGGCTTCTGGTTCTACGGCGACAAGGGCGCGATCACCCCCGACAAGGACTTCGGGACGTACGAGAAGGTCTCCGACGACCCGCTGAGCGTCGAGTACACCATCAACGACAAGGCGGTCTGGTCGGACGGCACCCCGATCGACTGCGACGACGTCATGCTGTGGTGGGCCTTCCGGTCCGGCAAGGTCAGGGGCTTCGCCTCCGCCGACACCACCGGCCTGCGGGACACCAAGATGCCCGACTGCCAGAAGGGCGGGAGGAAGTTCACCCTGGTCTACGACAAGCCGTTCGCGGACTGGGTGGCCGGGGGTCCTGGCGCGACCGAGATGATGCCCGCCCATGTGATCGCCAAGCAGGACGGCCTGTCCGAGGAGGAGTTCATCGCGGCGGTCAGGAAGGGCGACTCCAAAAGGATCGAGAAGGGCATCACGTTCTTCAACGACGGCTGGGTCTCCGAGGGCAGGCTGCCCGACGCCGAGCTGATCCCGTCCTCGGGGCCGTACAAGCTCTCCAAGCTGGACGCCGGGCAGCGGCTGACCCTGGTCGCCAACGACAGGTGGTGGGGCACCCCGGCCGCGACCCCGACGATCGTCGAGCGCTTCATCACCCTCGACGAGCAGGCCCAGGCGCTGCAGAACCGCGAGGTCCAGATCGTCGAGCCGCAGCCGGGGCCCGACGTGCTCAGGCAGCTGCAGTCGCTGCGTGGCGTGGAGGTCGGCGTCTTCGAGAAGTACACCTACGAGCACCTGGACTTCAACTTCGACTCCAGCCCGTTCAGGGACAGGAGGCTGCGCGAGGCGTTCGCCAGGTGCGTGCCCAGGCAGCTCATCGTCAACACACTGATCGGGCCCGTCTCACCCACCGCCAAGCCCCTGCAGGTCCGTACCGTGGCCCCGTTCCAGGCCAACAGCGCGAGGGTCGTCGCGGCCAGCGGCAGCGCGGGCGTGTACGCGCGGCAGGACATCGCGGGCGCCAGGGCGCTGCTGCGGGAGGCGGGCAAGACGGGCCTGGAGGTCAGCATCGGCTACCAGACCCCGAACCCGCGCCGCACCGCGGCGGTGCAGCTCATCATCGACGCCTGCAACAAGGCCGGTTTCAAGGTCGTCGACAAGGGTTCCGAGGACTTCCTCGGCACCGTGATGCCGGCCAACGGCTACGACGTGGCCCTGTTCGCCTGGTCGGGATCCGCCCTGGTCAGCGGCTGGGCCTCCAACTTCACCTCGCCGGGAAAGTGCGACGCCCGGAACAAGGGCAACAACAACGGCTGCTACTCCAGCAGGCAGGTCGACCGCCTCATCGCGAAGCTGAACTCGACGGTGGACCTGGCCGCCCAGGACCCGATCATCGGCGCGATCGAGAAGCGGCTCTGGAGCGATCTGGCCACCATCCCGCTGTTCCAGCATCCGGGCCTCAGCGCGTGGGACGAGACGCTCCAGAACGTCGTCCCCAACCCCGCGCAGTCGACCATCACCTGGAACATGGACAAGTGGAAGCTGTCCTAGGGAGTCCGGAGCGGGTCCGTACCTGACATCAGATGGCAGGTACGGTCGCCAGGATGGGCGCGAGACCCGGAATTCCACAAGGGAGCCCCACATGCCCCGCGCCACAGGAACCTTCACCATCGACAGCTGGGACCCGCAGCCCTACGACGAGGCCGAGGGGGCCACGCTCTCCCGCGTCCACATCACCAAGACCTTCGGCGGCGACCTGGCCGGCACCAGCACCACCGACATCATCACCGCGATCTCCCGGATCGAGACGTCGGCGGCCTACGTGGGCTTCGAGCGCTTCACCGGCACCGCGCACGGCCGCAAGGGCACCTTCGTGCTCCACCACACGGCCACGGGCCACGCCGGCGAGTCGGCGCTGAGCTGGACGATCCTCCCCGACTCCGGTACCGGCGAGTTGCTGGGCATCCGGGGCGACGGCCAGATCGTCAACGACGACGGCGCCCACTCCTTCCACCTCGACTACGAACTGGGCTGAGCGAACCGGGCTGAGAACGTCCGCCCCCGCGCGCCGGCGGACGACAGGCGACGCGCGCGGGGGGTGCCCCTCCCCCCTCCCCCACCACCGAGGCCGGCGATCCGGCCGCCCGACATTCGAGACCGGTGCCCATGACCCGGTAACCCCCGTCCCGGCGTTCACGGACCGGTGCCCGTAACCCGGCGACCACGCCCGGCGTTCACGGACCGACGCTGTGACCCCGCGCCCGTGATCCGGCGCCCGCGTCCCGACGCTCACAGGCCGGTCTCCGCGCCCGGCGGCCACGGCCCGGCACTCACGGCCGCTTTGACCCCTTGTCACATCCCGCGTCGAGACAGTTGAGAAAGCTGCTTCCCAGCCGTTGACGTGCCTGTAGCACGTATGTAACATTTGGCCAACGTCATGCAAGAATATTGCAATCCTTTGTTCACTTTCTTGCTATTCCTCGCAACTCTCCAGGGATGCACTGCGTCGTGCACCTGCCCCCCATTACGTGCGCGGTGAAGGCGGCGAAAGCGCAGCCTTCACGCCTCGGCCCTGCCGTGCCCGACGAGAGAAGAAGAGCGCGAATGAGAATGCTGTACAGACCGTTACGGCTGGTGGCGACCATGGTCGCCGCCGCCGGCCTGCTCATGGTGGGGTCGGTCATCCCGGCCTCCGCCGCGGCCGGACCCAATCTGTCGCCGGGCAAGGCGACCCTGGCGAGCAGTTCCACGGGCGGGCAAGCGGTGTCCGCCATCAACGACGGAAACCAGTCCACCTACTGGGAAAGCGCCAACAACAGCTTCCCGCAGTGGGCGCGGATCGACCTCGGCACCGCCACGAGCGTCGACCAGATCGTCCTGAAGCTGCCCCCGCTTACCGTCTGGCAGACACGCACCCAGACGCTCTCGGTCCAGGGCGGCGCCGACGGCAACACCTTCAGCACGGTCGTCGCCTCGGCGAACTACACGTTCAACCCGGCGACCGGCAACACGGTCACGATCAACTTCGGCGCCGCGACCCACCGCTACTGGCGTGTCGACATCACCGCCAACACCGGCTGGCCCGCCGCGCAGATCTCCGAGTTCGAGATCTACGGTGCCGCCACCGGCGGCGACGACCAGAACCCGTCGGCCCCCGGCAACCTCGCCTTCACCCAGCCGGCCACCGGTCAGATCAGGCTGGCCTGGAGCGCCTCCACGGACAACGTGGGCGTCACCGGGTACGACATCTACGCCAACAACCAGCTGCGGGGCAGTGTCGGCAACGTGCTGACCTACACCGACAACCAGCCGGCGTCGGCGACCGTGACGTACTTCGTGCGGGCCAAGGACGCGGCGGGCAACCAGTCGGCCAACAGCAACTCCGTGACCCGCAACGGCACCGGCGACCCCGGCTCGAACCTTGCCATCGGCAAGGAGATGGTCGCGTCAGGCCACGTGCACTCGTTCGTCGCCGCCAACGCGAACGACAACAACCTGGCCACCTACTGGGAGGCCAACTCCGGCGCGTTCCCGAACACGCTGACCGCCAGGCTCGGCGCCAACGCCGGCGTCAGCTCGGTCGTGGTGAAGCTCAACCCCGACTCCGCGTGGGGCACCCGCACGCAGAACATCCAGGTCCTGGGCCGTGAGCAGAACGCCACGGGCTACACCAACCTGGTGTCGGCGCAGAACTACACGTTCAACCCGGCCTCCGGCAACACGGTGACGATCAACCTCAGCGCCACCGTCGCCGACGTGCAGCTGAGGTTCACCGGCAACAGCGGCGCGCCCGGCGGTCAGGTCGCCGAGTTCCAGGTCTTCGGCGTCCCCGCGCCGAACCCCGACCTCACGGTCACGAACCTCTCGTGGACCCCGGCGTCCCCGAGCGAGGCCGGCGCGATCACGCTGTCGGCCACGGTCAGGAACGCGGGCAACGCCGCCTCCCCCACGGACAGCGTCAACCTCAACCTCGACGGCACCCTCGTCGGCGCCGTCGCCGTCCCCGCACTGGCCGCCAACGCCACCGCCACTGTGACCCACAACATCGGCACCCGCAGCGAGGGCAGCTACACGGTCAGCGCCAGGGTCGACGCGGACAACACGGTCTTCGAGCAGAACGAGGGCAACAACACCCTCACCGCGTCGTCGCCGCTGGTGGTCGCCCAGGCTCCCGGCCCCGACCTGCAGGTCCTCGGCGTCACCTCCAGCCCACAGAACCCGGCCGTCGGCGCGCCGGTCACGTTCACCGTCGCGGTGAAGAACCGGGGAACCGCCGCCTCGGGCGCGACCACGGTCACCCGCGTGGTCGTGGGCGGCACCACGCTCAACGGCAACACCGCGTCGATCGCCGCGGGCGCGACGGCCAACGTGGCCGTCAGCGGGAGCTGGACCGCCACCAGCGGCGGCGCCACCATCACCGCCACCGCCGACGCGACCAACACCGTCACCGAGACCAACGAGAACAACAACACGTTCTCGCAGTCGATCGTGGTCGGGCGCGGCGCGGCCGTCCCGTACGTCGAGTACGAGGCCGAGTCAGCCAGCTACCAGGGCACCCTGCTGGAGACCGACCCGCTGCGCACCTTCGGGCACACCAACTTCGCCACCGAGTCCTCGGGCCGCAAGTCGGTGCGCCTGAACAGCACCGGGCAGTTCGTCGAGTTCACCTCGACCAGTCCCGCCAACTCGATCGTGGTCCGCAACTCCATCCCCGACGCGGCGGGCGGCGGCGGCATCGAAGCCACCATCAGCCTCTACATCAACGGCACCTTCTCCAGGAAGCTGACCCTCTCGTCGCGCCACAGCTGGCTGTACGGGAACACCGACGGCCCCGAGGCGCTGACGAACACCCCCCAGGGCGACGCCCGGAGGTTGTTCGACGAGTCGAACGCGCTGCTCT
This sequence comes from Streptosporangium sp. G12, assembly GCF_052983175.1. Lineage (NCBI taxonomy): Bacteria > Bacillati > Actinomycetota > Actinomycetes > Streptosporangiales > Streptosporangiaceae > Streptosporangium > Streptosporangium sp. G12. The sequence goes on from NZ_JBRIQO010000005.1 coordinate 389,916, forward strand.
CGCAGAGCTACCCGGCCGGCACCAAGTTCAAGCTGCAGCGCGACGCGGGCGACACGGCCTCGTTCTACGTCATCGACCTGATCGACCTGGAGCAGGTGGCGCCGCCGACGAGCCAGCCGGCCGGTTGCACCTCGATCACGAACTACGGCGCGGTCCCCAACGACGGCCTCGACGACACGGCCGCCATCCAGCGGGCGGTGACGGACGACCAGAACGGCGTCATCAGCTGCGTGTGGATCCCGGCGGGCCAGTGGCGCCAGGAGCAGAAGATCCTCACCGACGACCCGCTGAACCGGGGTCAGTGGAACCAGGTGGGCATCAGCAACGTCACGATCCGCGGCGCGGGGATGTGGCACTCCCAGCTGTATACCCTGACCGAGCCGCAGGACGTGGTGGGCGGCATCAACCACCCGCACGAGGGCAACTTCGGCTTCGACATCGACAGCAACACCCAGATCTCCGACATCGCCATCTTCGGCTCGGGCCGCATCCGCGGCGGAGACGGCAACGACGAGGGCGGGGTGGGCCTGAACGGCCGGTTCGGCGAGAACACCAAGATCACCAACGTGTGGATCGAGCACGCCAACGTGGGTGCCTGGGTCGGCCGTGACTACGACAACATCCCGGCCCTGTGGGGCCCCGGCGACAACCTGCTGTTCAGCGGCATGCGCATCCGCAACACCTACGCCGACGGCATCAACTTCACCAACGGCACGCGGAACTCGCGGGTGTTCAACTCCTCGTTCCGCAACACCGGTGACGACGCCCTGGCGATCTGGGCCAACCAGGCGGTGAAGGACCGGGTCGTCGACAACACGCACGACAACCACTTCGTCAACAACACCATCCAGCTGCCCTGGCGGGCGAACGGCATCGCGATCTACGGCGGTTACGACAACTCCGCCGAGAACAACCTGATCTACGACACCATGAACTACCCGGGCATCATGCTGGCGACCGACCACAGCCCCCTGCCCTTCTCGGGGACCACGCTGCTCGCCAACAACGGGCTGTACCGCACGGGTGGCGCCTTCTGGAACGAGGACCAGGAGTTCGGGGCGATCACGTTGTTCCCGCAGGGCAGCGACATCACCGGTGTCACCATCCGCGACACCGACATCTCCGACTCGACCTACGACGGCATCCAGTTCAAGACGGGCGGCGGCAACATGCCGAACGTCGCGATCACCAACGTGAAGATCGACAAGTCCAACAACGGGGCCGGGATCCTGGCCATGAGCGGCGCCCGCGGCAACGCGATCCTGACGAACGTGACCATCACCAACTCGGCCGACGGCAACATCGTGAGGCAGCCGGGGACGACCTTCGTGATCACCGGCAACTGATCCTTCCGGTGCACGCCCCGATGCCCCCTCATCCGGGGGCCGGTGCCTGAAAGACGACCGGCCATGTGGCGTGCTCCCCGGGAAACACCTGGGGGCACGCTCATGGCCGGTCGCGCCGATGCCGGTGAATCCCGCCGATCCCGCCGCGATCCCTCCGGACGAACGACGAAGGGGCCCGCCGGGAGCAGGCTTTCTACCTGCGAACAGCGGACCCCATTCACCGAAGTGGAGCTATGGGGATTCGAACCCCAGACCTCCTCCATGCCATGGAGGCGCGCTACCAGCTGCGCCATAGCCCCTCGGGTGTAACCGTCCCCGGGCTCGGCCCGGCGACCACGCCAGTGTATAGGAAATCACCCCGCACCCTGTAACCGTGGGCGCCCTCGCCCCCACCCCCACCCTCACCCCCGTCCCCGCTCACGGTCCGGTCGCCGGCACGGGACCGGCGGCACGGACCTCCCACGGGGCCGGCTCACGGGGAGCCGGCCCACCCGATCATGGTTCGCGCGTACGGGCGACGCGGGTGCGGGCGCCTACCGGAGCGACGCGGCCTTCTCGATCAGTTTGGCGAGCTCGGTCACCGCCGGGTCCTCGGTGGACGCGGCCAGGCGGGTGGCGTGGGCGGCGAGGTCGTCGGGCTCGGCTCCGGCGATCCCCTCCCCGGTGCGGAGATACTCCGCGAAGCCCGCGGCCACCACGTCGACCTGGAACCTCGGCGTGGGCCCCTCCCACGGCGAGGCCGCCAGGTCGCCCGCCTCCAGAGAACGGGCGGCTTCCGCGGGGTCGCGGGTGTCGGGATCCTGCCAGCGCACGGTGGCGGTGGCCAGCTGTCCCGCCGCCCCGCCGCGCAGCCGGACCTCGTACAGTGCCGTCACCGAGTGGCCGGGGCCGATCTCGCCGCCGTCCTTGCTGTCGTCGCGGAAGTCCTCGGTCGCGATCTGCCGGTTCTCGTAGCCGATCAGGCGGTAGGACTCCACGGCCGAGGGGTTGAACACGACCTGCGCCTTGGCGTCGCGGGCGCGCAGGTCGATGTTGGTGGCGAGCTGCTCGACGAAGACCTTGCGCGCGTCGTCGACGGAGCTGACGTAGACCGCGGCGCCGTCGCCGTTGTCGGCGAGCTGCTCCATCAGCTCGTCACCGTAGTCGCGGCCGACGCCGACGCACAGCAGGGTGATCTTCTTGCCCGCGGCGTCCGCGACCCGGTCGAGAATGCCCTGCCAGGTGGTGTCGCCGGCGTTGGCCAGGCCGTCGGAGAGCAGGATGACACGGTTGACGGCCACCGGCCTGAAACCCGCCGCGGCCTCGGCGTAGCCGCTGGTCAGCCCCGCCTCCAGGTTCGTCGACTGCTGGATGGCGAGGCGCTCGACGGCGGCGTGGAGCTCCTCCTTCTCGGTCGCCGGGGTCATGGAGAGGACGACGTCCGCCTGGTCGCTGAAGGCCACGAGGGAGACGTGATCGCCGGGCCCGAGCTGGTCGACGAGCTTGTGCAGAGCCTCCCTGACCAGGTCGAGCCTGCCGGGTTCGTCCATCGAGCCGGACACGTCCACCACGAAGGTGAGGTTCGCCGGGCGTCGGGCCTCCGCGCTCGCCCCGCGGGTCTGCAGGCCGACGCGGAGCAGCGCGGTGCCGTTCCCCGGCGTGCGGGCGCCGTCCATGTGCACGGTGAAGCCGTCGTCCTTGGGCTCCGCGTAGTCCTGCGCGAAGGAGTTGACGAACTCCTCCGGCCTGACCTGACCCGCCTCCGGCAGCCTGCCCTCGTCGAGGGCCCGTTTGCTGTAGCCGTACGAGGCGGTGTCCACGTCGAGGGCGAAGGTGGAGATCTGCTCGGCGGAGGTGTCGCGCCGCCGGGCGGCCTCGGCCCGGGGGTCTTCGTTCCCGGAGGTGGCCCGGGCTTCGGACTCGGTCTCGGCGGTGTCCTCTCCGGCGCCGGGCGGACGGCCGTCCGGGGGCATGGACGGGATCCCCTTCCCGGATTCGGGCATCGGCTGGCCTGCGGATTCGACGGCGCCCGAACCGCCGCAGGCGGCGGCGAACATCAGGGCGAACAGGGCGAGGACGGCGAGAACGATGGCGAGCGGACGTGACTTCATGTCGCCTCCTAGGGATGCGGGTCATCCCCTACGACGACTCCTCCCTCCGGTCCGCCGGGAGCTTGACCCAAGCGAGCGCAAACCGTGTTCGGCGCGTGATGAGAATTTCCAGGCCGGGTCCCGCCCGCCGAGCCCGAGTGCCCGCTCGAACAGCGAGGCGTCCTCCGCCACGGGCATCTCCTCCCCGATGACTGCCGTCCGCCGTCCCCGCGGTGCCATCCCCGCGACGAAGTCGGTCACGGCCGCGCCGGTGACGGCGCGTGACAGCATCTCGTTCACGACGGTCATGCCCTCGGCCGGACTCACAGCTGTCTTGAAAAAACGCGGCATAGGATCCTGCACCATGCGCGTGTATCTCGGCCTCGCGGCCAAACACCCGGAGGCCGGTATACCGGAGACGATGCTGCACACCGTCAGGGGCGCCATCGACAGCGCGTTCCCCGTACCGCCCGAGGTCATCAGATCCCGGGAGTGGCACCGTCCCGGCATCGCCATGTTCGCCTGGACCAACGAGCCGGACGACTCGCGGCAGCCTCCCCTGCTGGAGACCGGGCACGACCGGGTGACCGGGGTGAACGGCTACCTGGCCGTGCCTGACGACGTGAACCGGCTGGCGGGCATGCCGGTCCTGGACACCGAGGCGGTCGGCGGGTGCTTCTCGGCGTTCCGGGCGACCGAGGACGAGCTGTCGGCCGCCACCGCGATCCACCGGGTCTGCCCGGTCTACTACGCCGAGACCCCCGACGTGCACGTGATCGGCAGCCGGGCGCTGCTGGTCCACCTCGCGGGCGGCGGCGAGCGGGTCGAGTGGGACGTGCTCGCGCTGCAGTCGATGGTCAGGCAGGGATACTTCCTGTCGGACGAGACGCCCTACCGCGGGGTGAGCGCGCTGCCGCCGTCCTCGTCGGTGACCGTCAGGGGCGGCCGCCGTACGATCACCACGACCCCGCTCCCCTCCGCCGTGCCCGCGCCCACGTCGCGCAGGGAGAAGAAGGAGCTGGTCGGCGAGCTGGCGAGCGCGCTGCTGGCCGCGGTGGAGCCGCTGCGCGCGGCCGGGGAGCCGGTGAACCTGGCCCTCACCGGCGGCCGGGACAGCCGCCTGATCGCCGCGACACTGCACGCGGCCGGTATCCCGCTGCGCGCGACCACCAACGGCCTGGACACCCACCCCGACGTGATCATCGCCGGGCGGGTCGCCCGCGCGCTCCGCGTCGAGCACACCGTCATCCCCCCGGCCCGCGCCGAGAAGAAGGACGCGATCGTCGTCGAGCACCCTCTCGCGCGAGCCTACGAGACGCTGCGGGCCTGCGAGGGCATGACATCGGCGTACGAGTCGATCGTCGGCTACCTCCCCTACAGCGCCAAGCCCACCATGTCCGGGCAGAGCGGGGAGATCCTGCGGGCCGGGGGCCTGTTGCTGCTCCAGACCGACCTGAGCGAGAAGGCGCTGCGCCGCCGGGTGGACGTGACCTTCCTGCGGGACCCGGCGCTGTTCACCGAGGAGGCCAACGAGCACGCCCGCGGGCTGGCCGGGCCCTGGCGGGAGCGGGCTCCGCTGGAGGCGCTCGACCACATGTACATCTCCTACAAGGTCGGTCGCTGGCACGCGGGGGCGCGGGCGGGCTCGCTGCGCAGGGGCGACCAGATCTGGCCGTTCCTCGACAACCGGGTGGTCCGAGCCGCGCTGGGTCTCGACCAGACCTGGCGGCTGTCGGAGGAGGTCATCTACGAGCTGCTCGGTGTCCTGGCCCCTTCGCTCAGGGACATCCCGGTCGAGGGCAAGCCGTGGCGGTTCAGCGTCGGGAGGCGCTACTACCCCTGGCAGCGCAGGCCGCAGGTACTGACCGCGCCGAAGACCGGTGGCGGTGGCTGGAACTGGCGAACCAGTCCCGGCGTGGAGCTGACCGGCCTGATGCGCGACCACGTCCTCGGCCGCCTGGACCTGCTGGCGCCCATCGTCAGGCCCGACGAGGTACGCAAGCTGTTCGCCGAGCCCGTCCTGAAGAAGCCCAACCAGGCCTGGCACCTCTACACCGTGGCCACCATGCTGGGTGGCGAGTACCCGGGCAAGGAGCCCCAGGGCCTGCCGAGGGTCCACATCCCCATCCCGTCGTGACGGGGGGGCCACCGACCGGTCGCGGCTGGCCGCCGACCTCGGTTACAGCGACCAGTCCCACTTCACCCGCGACTTCACCGCCGTGATCGGCATGTCCCCACCGCGTACGCCCGCCGCCTGGCGGAGTGACGTCAGCAGGCGCAGGCGATGCCGGAGGCCGGCGCGGTCAGGGTGTCGACGGGGCGGCGGGACACCCCCGCGGCGGTCTCGACGGGGAAGCCCTCCCTGGCCCAGTACTCGAAGCCGCCGAGCATCTCCTTGACCGGGTAACCGAGTCCGGCGAACTCCAGCGCGGCGCGGGTGGCGCCGTTGCACCCCGGCCCCCAGCAGTAGGTCACCACGGTCATCCCCGCGGGGACGACCGAGCGGGCGCGGGCGGCGATCAGCGCGGTGGGCAGGTGGACGGCTCCCTGGACGTGGCCCTGATCCCAGCTCTCCTGACTCCGGGAGTCGACGACGACGATGTCGCCGACCCCGGCGGCCAGGTCGGCGGCGACGTCGGACACGTCGGTCTCGAACGCCAGCCTGGCGGCGAAGTGCGCCAGCGCGTCGGCGTTCCCCGCTGCGGGTGTCGCGGTGACGGCGGAGAAGAAACAAGCGTTGACAGACATGTGCGACCTTTCGGGTAAGAGGGCGGGGGCCGCGGTGGAGCGAGGACCGCGGTGGGGCGACGGTGCCGCCATGATGTCCGGGCCGGGCATGGTGCCGGTCGCGATGCCAGTGCCGACAGTGGCACGAATGCCGCTTATCGCTAATATCTCGCCATGTTCGTCCCGTCGCCGGTGCCCCGCGTCACGCGCCGCACCGTCTCCGTGCTCGCCTTCGACGGCATGTCTCCCTTCGAGCTGGGCTGCGTGGTCGAGATCTTCGGCATCGCCCGCCCCGAGTTGGAGATCCCCTGGTACGAGTTGTCGGTCTGTGCCGAGAGCAGCACCGACCTGCGGGTCACGGGCGGGTTCACGATGCGGGTGGAGCACGGCCTCGACGTGCTGGCGTCCGCGGACACGGTGATCGTGCCCGGGGTGGCGGACGTCCGCGGCGAGGTCCCTCACGAGGTGGTCGCGGCACTGCGGAGGGCCCGCGACCGAGGGTCACGGATCGTGTCCATCTGCTCGGGAGCGTTCGCGCTGGCCTCCGCGGGACTGCTGGACGGCAGGGAGGCGACGACCCACTGGAGGTACGCGGACCTGCTCCAGCGGAGGTTCCCGCGGGTCAAAGTCGATCCGGACGTGCTCTACGTGGACGGCGCGGACGTGCTGACCAGCGCGGGCAGCGCGGCGGGGCTGGACCTGCTGATCCATCTGGTGCGCAAGGACTACGGGCCGGGCGTGGCCAACGAGGTCGCGCGAAGACTCGTCATCCCCCCGCACCGGGATGGGGGGCAGGCTCAGTTCATCCAGGCCGCGGTCACCCCGGTGGAGGACGGCGTCGCCATGGCGGCCGCGATGACCTGGGCGCTGGAGCACCTCGCCGAACCCATCACGATCGCCGCCCTCGCCGAGGCCGCGCACATGTCCCGGCGTACGTTCATCAGGCACTTCGGGCGGCAGACCGGAACGAGCCCGCTGCGGTGGGTGATCTCCCAGCGGGTCACGGCCAGCCTGGCGATGCTGGAGTCCACCTCCGTCTCGGTGGAGGAGATCGCGTCCGCGGTGGGCTTCGACAGCGCGGCCACCTTCCGCCACCACTTCACCCGGGCGATGCGCACCTCCCCCTCCGCCTACCGGCGGGCCTTCCGCGCCTCGACAGCACCGTCCGGCCAGGTGAGCCCGCATGGAACCGGGCACCGAACCAGGGCACCGGATCCGGCCACGGAACTTTAGCGCGAAACAATTCCTTAGCGTAATTTACCCTTTATCTCACCGTGGTTCGCTTATCCGACTAATCAGGACAAGAGTACCATTAATCTCTTATAAAGAGACCCAAATCTGCGGAACGCAAAGAAACGCGCACCCTCCATCAAGCTTCCATTCTGGATTCGAACCACACTTCTCCTGCCTATCCCCCGGACACTCCAAGAATGGCCGCACAGCGTTTTCTCTCAATAGGAGGGGAGAGACAACGCACGTGTCTACTTTCATGAAACGGACCCTTGCGGGCGGCGCGCTCGCCGGGGCCGTCCTTCTTTTGCACTCCCCTGTCCCAGTTTCAGCCGATTCGCAACTTCAGATTTCGGCGCTGGCTCGTCACAACGGAATCCAACCCACTGGAATCGTGCAGGGTGACCCCTGCCCCGTGGTGCTCTCCAGCATTTGCACGAACTTCGTCGCCCTGCCCACCGTGATCCGCAGCAGGGACGCCGTAGCCACCGGAACGATCATCCATGGCGGGTTGCAGCCGACCGCGAGCGATGCGGTTTACATCCCGCTGTGCAGGTGGCTGGGTCTGCCCATCTTCCTTTGCCGGATCCCTGACGGGATTCAGGGCCCAGCTGGTCCCGCAGGCCCCAGGGGCCTGACGGGCCCCCGAGGTCCCGCAGGCGCAGACGGGGCCGACGGCGCACCCGGACCGGAAGGGCCGACTGGACCTGAGGGACCCGCTGGACCGGCAGGCGCCGACGGCGCACCCGGACCTGAAGGACCCGCAGGACCTGAGGGACCGGCAGGACCGGCAGGCGCCGACGGCGCACCCGGACCCGAGGGACCCGCAGGACC